>CAYZZS010000044.1:0-1004 GCA_964483035.1 uncultured Candidatus Saccharibacteria bacterium | reverse complement strand
AGTTTCTGGATCAGTTCTTGCTGTTTGGGGCTAGTTACAAGGCTCTTAAACATTGATTCATCAACGAACTTAACCACAATATTATGAGCCTCAAATGCATCAAAGATGCTCTTGTATACATAAGTCTTTAACGGGACTACCGCCTGCGTGCTAACCTTTTCGTATAATTCCAGTCCGCTTTGCGGTGTCGGTTCAAACGTATCATCCGGTAGCTCGTATATTGCACCGCCTTTGTCTTTTTTTTGTAAATCTTGCTTAGTTCCACAAACAACTAGCACTGGTGGGTTGAGATCGGTATTCATCAAGATTGCAAAACCTTTTGGCACTAAGTACATAGCAGCTAGCGCTTTGTTGGCTGTAGCAAATACAAAATCTCCGATGTACTTATCATTGCTCAATGTACGTTGAGGCTTGATGAGCTTTAAGCTATTATTTTGGGATGCGTGGTATAGTGTCATTACTTTGTGTTAATTAAATACTACTTTGTTCGATGTTGTCTTCGGTCATGTTGTTATAATTTTAACAGAATTTAAATACTTTCATTAGAAGGGCAACTCCGCTACTTGCCTAGTCGTAAGTAAGTTGAGTTGGTATCTTTCTTTAATCTCTCCAGCTAGTTCAGTCTCACTATTGCTATCAAGCAGCTCAAATAACTCAGATGCCAGCTGCGCCACATCATCGTCTTGTGCGATTCCATATATTTGATTATTTGCTAGCATGATAGAGGCCAGTTCTTTTGCATGTTCAATACTCATATACCGGATAATTTCATCAATATTAGCTAGAGCTGTGTGGACTACCTGAAAGCTTCCTGCCTCCCTAAGGTCTTCGATTACAGTTTCTGGCGATTCAGTCGTGTACGATATTGGCTCGCGCGCTCTCGCGTCAACAAGAACTAAAATGATTTCATTGTCACCTTCTCTATATACGCCAACTAGATCACCATGCAAGCTAATCCACTGCTCATCTGGTGCTCTTTTTCTAGACAACTCATTACCACCCTC
>CAYZZS010000043.1:0-1017 GCA_964483035.1 uncultured Candidatus Saccharibacteria bacterium | reverse complement strand
CCTCCGACCTCGTCATTATCAGTGACGCGCTCTAACCAGCTGAGCTAATCGCCCATACATTACCGTATGGAAACTACCTTGTTGTTAAAATATGTTATTCAGCTGGTTAGAGTACATACGCGTACTCTATTTTCCTGACCAGCAGATCTAAACACCCAAAAATACCGATGTATTGTACCTTAAAACGTCTCGTTTAACAACTGCCTACGATCTCTTCGATTCTTGTAGACAAAGTATATGACAACAGCAAAAATCGGACCAATGGGCAAAATAGCAAAGATAAGTGGTGCTAGCAAAAATATGTACCAATTCGCCGTTTTTGTTATAAATAGTCCGTTCTGGCTACCTTTTTCGTAGTACGCTATAACACTTTCGCCAATCTCCCTCTTAAACAAAATACCGTTAATGCTATTAAACCCATCATTTGACTCAAGAGTGCGGCTCATGCCCTGGTCATCCGTATAGGTATATGTAGGAAGATAATTAACCTGCCTCCCACCTCTGCGAGTGAATGGATTCTTTTCACGAATATCAACTACCGTGGCGCTCGTGGTGTAGAAATAGTTTGGAATCACATACACACGCACCGCGATATTCCAGGCGATAGTAGCACAGATAAAAAACGCAATATAATAGAGCAGGCTTTTTCGTAACCACTTTCTGTCATTTCCCATGGTTGCATTATAGCTCGTCAGCCCAACTTATGCTGATTATGATAAAAGAGCATTTAAAAAAAACCGGATTCACTCCAGATTTTTAAATACCGCTAATATGGTTTCTTCTTAAACAAAAAAACGCCCCGAAGGGCGTTTTAAGTGTTAAAAACTGGATAGTGCCATCAACGTCAGCCGTAAGTTGAAGAACTTATTCCTGTCCGTATAAAACGGATAAGTAACTGGTAAGTTCTGTCTCAACCAGCTACCAGGATCGACCTAGCTCTCCGGCAACTGCCGGATGCTAGTAAACTCCCTAGAAAGGAGGTAATCCATCCGCACCTTCCGGTACGGATACCTTGTT
>CAYZZS010000042.1:0-1021 GCA_964483035.1 uncultured Candidatus Saccharibacteria bacterium | reverse complement strand
AGGTAAACCGGCAAATCACCCTTGGTCAGCGTCGCTGAAACTGCCAGCGTATAAACAAGCTCAGAGAGAAACGCCTGTCGTTGGGCACTTGGATTATCCGGATACAGCCGCTCTGCCAAATCCTGCATACGCCAAACGTCAACGCCAAAAACCTGCACTTCGCCGCCAGTTACCGCACGGACTGCCTCTTGATTTACCGTAAAGCCCTTTGCGGTATTGAGCACGACAAACCATTCCTTGTGTCCGCCCTCCAGTTGCTTAACCACCTTGCCGCAGCCTAAGATCGCCGCTGCTACCTCCTGTCCGGCATAGCCTTCGTCCGTCTCCATGCCAGCAGCAAACTCCCGGTAGTTACCAAATACCTCATTCAGGCCATAGCCATCAATACCCAGCGCCTCTATCGAGCCGCGTATTTCTGACTCAAAGGCAACTGCACTGCGGATTGCTTCTGGGGCTTTATCTATCGCGCCACAGCCACAATTAGCACCGTTAGCGTGCGTATCCGTATGAGCACCAAAACCGATATCTCGATCCCTAAGAGACGCTAGGCCGTCAAAAGAAAGTCTGCTTTATTGAGACACCATGCGCCTGGCCTAATCCGATGCGAGCTGACGCTGCCATAGCAACCGCTCCTCCAAAAACTTTGGGACGATTCAGAGACTTGTGACGCTCTTCTGACCCCTCCCAAATTTTCCCTACACCGCGACCATCACCGCACCCATCGTCATCGAGGGTATTGCCATCTTTGCCGCAATCAACAGGCACAAGAATCCTGTCGCTTTCAATAACTGCCTCTGCCGCAGTAATAATTTCTGGCGAAACTTCTGTTCGCTCAGTAGTGGATATGGGACCTTCACCATACCCTAGCGCGTCCGTAAGCCGCACTATCCGCATTTCGGGCGTTTGTTCCTTTCGGTCAAACATATGCACCTCGCGTTCCATAAGGTTAATTCCTTTTGGTTAAATTATTATTAACGCGTTGCATAGTACTCCTATGTTTTTTGGAGTGCAAGACTAAAAT
>CAYZZS010000041.1:0-1090 GCA_964483035.1 uncultured Candidatus Saccharibacteria bacterium | reverse complement strand
GTGGAAGCGTTACCAATAGTAGTATTACCCTGGATAGACAGGTTGCCGGTAAAGGTCTTGTTCCCGGCAAACGTCTGGTCGCCGGTAGTCACTAACCCGGGGCGCGCATCCGTAGCCGACTGCAGATACAGGGTAGTGCCGGAGATAGTGGCACCGTTGGCGTTCGGGGTGCCGCCGTTCAGCGCACCGATAGTGTCGACACCGCCGGTCATGCCGCCGGAGCCGTCCACGCCACACTCAAATTGCTTGGTGCTGCTGTTCCACAGCAGCTTGTCACCGGCAGCGCTACAGTCACTGGAGAGGCCAGCGCCGGAGACAGTGGTAAGTTGGAGTTCGCCGCCAAAGTAGCTAGTACCGGAGTTGACATAGAGCGCGTAGTTATTCGTGCTGCCGCCGCTAGCACCCTGGACGTAGATACCGTAATTGCTGGCACCGCTGGCGGTTTGCGCCTGCACATACACACCGTAATTATTGGTAATAGTCCCGCTGGAGTTCGTTGGGTTCGCAAAGAAGCCGGCATAACTATTATGTATCGTACCGGTACTGTTGTTCTGGTTTTGCAGGTAAGCACCGTAGGCAGTCGAGATAGTACCGCCTTGAGCATTGATGGCACCACCGTAGAAGCCCATGCCGGTGCCAAGTGTTCCAGTGTTCGAGTCATAGTAGACCCCGCTGTTGATACCGTAGATTGTGGCGCTTGCCACGTTAGTGGACGAGGAGTACGGGAAGGCCGTAACGGCAGTATAGTATTGCGTAGAAGCGGATGAAGGAGACACCCAAGGCTGAGAATATATTCCTGTCTGTGAATTGGTGGTTGATGTCAGGGACCCCTGCACCCGCAAGATTGTTCCAAAGCTTGTATTAGGGGCGCTTAATTCTATCGTAACCCCCGCAGCAGTAGTGGTAGCTGTACCGATACCGATCCGGCCATTCACCGCATCAACAAACAGAGTGTTGCTACCAATAGTAGTATTACCCTGGATAGACAGGTTGCCGGTAAAGGTCTTGTTCCCGGCAAACGTCTGGTCGCCGGTAGACATTAGGCCGGCGTAGCTTGAAGTAGCCGCTTGCAGATACAGGGTAGTGCCGG
>CAYZZS010000040.1:0-1110 GCA_964483035.1 uncultured Candidatus Saccharibacteria bacterium | reverse complement strand
CTTTTTACATTATCAGATATTGTATGAGGCTCAGGGCTGCAGGTTCTATGGCTGTAAATTCAGCTGACTTGATGAGACTGCGCTAGATACTGAGTGATGTGGCCCTCATTAAGGCTCTCGAGAGACTGGCTATTTAGTCTAATAAGTGGAATTTTGGCTGCACTTAGGATCTCATCTACAAATTTATCCCGTATTTTTCGATCGACCCTTTCATGAGAATAATCATCTAATTCGATCACAAGGAGTGTTTGTAGTGTTTCGCTATCAACTATGGCGAAGTCTACCGACTTGCGCTGAATCTTTGCTAGCGCACCCTTCCAGTTCTGCCCCTTTACGGTGTGGTCAAGTAATGATGATAAGTGTACCTGTGGAAAGGCATAATACTTTGTACCAGATATTTCTTGAAGCTTCCTAAAGCAGGCAGCTTCTGCCTTTGTCATAATGTATAGCTTGCGGGTGTATGCATACTGAGAGGGGGTTGCCTTTTCTCCCGTCTTGATCCGTGGCCTATTAATGACAAGCAGGGCAACTACAATCAGAAGGATAAAAAGCATAATAGCCATTGCGGTAAGTATAGCAAAAGCTGTGGCTTAATCCTTGCTGAAGATAGCACTGCATAGCGAAGTGCGGTTAGCTGGGTTGGTCGCTTTCTTGTGGTAGCGAGAGTCGATGAGGGGATTAATTGGCAAGGGTATGATCAAGCCATTTGAGCACACCCGGGGTTGTTTTTTGGACGGGGACCATGGTGAGGATGTATTGTTCATAGCTGTGCAGTTTGGCGACGACTTTGTTGATGGCATCAAACCTACCTTCGGTGCTTTCCATCATAAGCAATACCTCTTCGTCATGATTAATCTTTCCTTCCCACCAGTATGAGGAGCTGATGCTTGATTGCCTGACACAGGCGACCAGCTTAGCCTCTAGCAGTGCTTGGGTTATTTTCTGTGCTTCATCTTTGTCCACGCAGGTTAAGAAGTAAATGACCATACAGTAATCATAGCAAGTTCAAAAATGTACCATATAAAAAGACTGTCCTCTTGGACAGTCTTTTTATATGGCTGGGGATGAGGGATTCGACCGACGTTCCGCCGGCCCGAAACTTCACGATTG
>CAYZZS010000039.1:0-1331 GCA_964483035.1 uncultured Candidatus Saccharibacteria bacterium | reverse complement strand
ACGCTACAGCTGCGGGTGGGAGTTATTTGAAGTTTGTTAGTACGGGTGGGGGTGGTGGACCGACGGGAACGAAATGTGTAGTGACGTTGCCCGGAGGTGGCGGTAGCAGTAGCGTAACGTACCATAAGGATTCTAGTAGATATGAATCCCGCGGTACCAATCTGCCGCCAGGAGGTGACGGCAATACGCTTGAGGCGGAGATTGCCAATGTAGAGGCGGCTATTGATGGCTGTGGCCAGATAATCTTCCACGGCTTTTCGGCAGGCGGCTTCCAGGGTCTTCGACTTTATTGCTCTGGTCAGGATTTTGGCGGACGAACTATCGGATATGTGCTTGATGATCCAGCTCCAGAGTTGCCGGCGACATGCAATCCGGCTCCGGGGGTAAAGGTGGCTGTATATATGGATCCCACGTCACCTTGGGCGCCATCGGTAATACCTCAGATGGAGTCGCTCCTTGGGGTGGCGGTAGATACTTCCCGCCATACCTGCCATTGTGTACAGACCGACCTAAAAGAAATAACAACCGACATATGGTGGAATAGTGGCGGAGCTGACCCCTCGCCGAATCCACCATCAAGTTCCGGAGGGTCGTTACCTGCTCATGTCCGTATTATGGCGCTTGGAGACTCGGTTACGTATGGCGCAGCTTCTCCGGATGGTTACCGGCAGTTCTTGCTGGACAAACTAAACACGGTTAGTGGCCATACTTATACATATGTCGGCAGTGTTAAAGATTCTGCTAATGCTAGCGAGGGGCATAGCGGTTGGTGTATACAACTGCCGTGCTATAGTAGCGCGGCACTGCTTCCTAATATTCCTTCGTGGATCCAGTCAAATCCGGCAGATTTGTTTATCGTCAATGGCGGTATCAATGATCTGGCGAGCAATCAGTCGCAGAGCCAGGTGTTGGCAAGCTGGAATCTAATGATTGATACGATATTTGACAATGCACCGGACGCAACAGTTATCGTTGTGCCACTCTCTAGCAGGGACTCATATGGCGACTGGATCCAGTTTTCTGCAAACCTGGCGTCAATGGTGGCCCAGCGCCGCGGGGCAGGAGAGCGGATATACTATGCACCCCTGGAGAATATGTCCGGCTTTCAAAACTTTGCGGATGAGGTTCATCCTAATCAGAGCGGCTACCGGCTTATGGCTGATGTATTATTTGGAACAATCCAGCCGCTTTTGTGAAATTCCATAAGCAGTTTGTAGTATTATGAAATTAATAAAGTGAAAGCCTACATGAAAAAACCTTTGCCTCAAGGTCACAAAACCATCCACACCACCGACCTCGAACCCACCCCCTCCCTCCTCTCCCGCCATAAG
>CAYZZS010000038.1:0-1341 GCA_964483035.1 uncultured Candidatus Saccharibacteria bacterium | reverse complement strand
TCCGCAACCGCAACGAAGACAACTCACCGTACCTGTATACGCCGTCGGTGGAGCTTGTGTCGAACGGAAATAGTCCACTGTTCGGTCCCCGCAGTGAGTATAGCCATGAATTTGTGAATCAAGGTGATCCCGGCCAGGGTAAGTTTCGGACGGAGTGCGAGTTCTCGCATTTTGCCTACGACGATCCGCTGATGTTCCCCAATCAGCCGGAGGCTGCCCACCTCCACATGTTCTTTGGTAATACGCATGCGAACGCCTACTCCACTTATGAGACAATTATTGACCAAGGAGGTGGAACCTGTAACGGCCGTGAGCTGAACCGGACAGCGTATTGGGCGCCGGCGATTATTGACCAGGATGGTAACGTGCGTGTGCCATATCAGATAACGGTATATTACAAGTCGTTCGGACCGGGCGTGGGTAATACAAGCGTGTATCCGGCAGGGCTTGGAATGGTTGATGATAATTACGTTAATAAACGCGAGGGCGGCCCGGATATAGTGTCCTTTTTGTGCAATCATATTAACAATGATCCGACGCTGAAATCCGGACAAGGAGAAGTCATTCCAAACTGCCAAGGCGGATACAACCAGTGGGGTGAGCCGACGGTGCTGGAGCATAACGTTAAATTCAAAAACTGCTGGACCGGCAGACAGAGCGATCTGGTTAATCTGATGAATAACAATACGATGATTTCTGGGGATTCGCCGAGCTGGTTTTCCGGCAATTGTCCCGGATCTCATCCTGTCTATTTTCCGAACCTTGAATATCGCATTTGGTACATTATTGAGCCTGGCGAGAATACCAGCGGCTGGTTTCTGTCCTCTGATATTGACCCGAGTTCTGGAAATTTGTTCGGCCAGCGCGGTTCGACGAACCATGCTGACTGGTGGGGTGGCTGGAATATGGAAGTGAATCAGATGTGGGTCGATCGGTGTAGTAACGTGGAGTTTGCTGATTGCCAGTCTGGTTTTTTGGGCGGCAACTACGTTACGGACACTCAGTATCCTGCTCTTAAGTACCGAACCCTATTTAACGGCCCGATTAAGGTTCCGGGTGCACAGCTATTCCAGGAGGTTTGTACAGTACAAAAACAAATCTCCTCTCCTGCTGATTTGGCGTACTGTAGGCCAGGCTAGGTCAAGCGTATCTTGGCCCTCGTTCCCGGTTATGTTTTGCTTGCGCACATCTGAGATGGTCTGTATCATTACCATTAAAGAATGGTTAGAAAATCATGAGACCCCCATCTACTTCAAGAAATAAGCAGCCTGTCGCGGCCGGTCAAGTCCACACCACCGACCTCGAACCCACCCCCTCCCTCCTCTCCCGCCATAAGGACAA
>CAYZZS010000037.1:0-1366 GCA_964483035.1 uncultured Candidatus Saccharibacteria bacterium | reverse complement strand
CGGACGCTACAGCTGCGGGTGGGAGTTATTTGAAGTTTGTTAGTACGGGTGGTGGGGGTGGTGGGCCAGCCGGCAAACGGTGCGTGGTAGGGTTGGCTGGCGCTGAAGGCGGTTACGGCATTAACGGTAACTTTGGCAGTGGCGGTAACTATCCGCAGGGAGATTGGACTACGATAGACACAGAAGGACCTGACAACCAGTGGCTAAGCGACTACGCTATGCAGCTTGGTATTATCAATGATCGAATAAATCAAGTGTCACCTGATTGTGGTCAAATAATCGTACATGGTTTTAGCAGTGGCGGTGGAATGGCGGCAAATATGGCTTGCCGAGGCGAGACGCTAGGTGGAAGGGTCATAGGATATATCGTAGACGATAATATCGGTTGGGGCGGTGGCGCTTGTAATACGGGCGACCTCAAGATCACTGTGTATGGCTGTAGGATGGGTGGCGGCCAGTGGTTTCTTACTAGTAGCGGGTTTGGGGATATGGATGACACAGCACAGCGGCTCGGTACTACGGTGACAGAAAAGCCGACATCGGTTTGTAATGGTTCGACAGGTCCCGCGTGGCACACGCCATACAGCACCGGAAATTACGGTGGCGCACTGCCTCCGGAGTACTCAACCTGGTGGAATGATGGTACGTCGAATCCTGGAACCCAGCCGAACCCCGATCCACCTAACCCGACGACGCCGAGCGGTTTCCGGTGCATGATTTTCCTGCACGGAGTTACCGGCACTGCCGAATCGGACCTTGCCTTTGAAGGCGGCGTTCAGGTACGGCCGGGAGGCAACTATGCGTTCAATGGCGGCGGCAGGCAATGGCGGCTGGGTAACGATGCTGACTATAATTCGGCAATGGCCATAATTAATGCCAGTATCGAAGGAAAGAATTGCGGACAGATCATATTGGCCGGCTTCTCGAACGGTGCGAATGCTGCTGCCAATATCTACTGCAATGGTGAAAGCTTCGGCGGACGGTTAATCGGTACCATATTGAATGATCCGCCAACGGACAGCGCGGTTATCGGATGCAATCCATTCCCCGGCCAGCAATTGTACCTGGCGCTCTCAGTGGAATTCAGGAACGCGATCGGTAACGGCGGATCGCCATGCGGTGAATGGTACGGTGGATGCGAGGGTAATCTTATATCCCATAGCGAGTACGCTAATCATTTAGGAGTTTCAAATCCCGTCAGTGTCCCAGGCCATGCATGGGGCAATGTTGACTATCTCGGTGTAGCTGGCGATTGGTGGAAATAGGCTATGGCTGCAGGTAAGAAGTCGGAAGGAAGCGCTTCAAAAGCAACCATCCACACCACCGACCTCGAACCCACCCCCTCCCTCCTCTCCCGCCATAAGGA
>CAYZZS010000036.1:0-1386 GCA_964483035.1 uncultured Candidatus Saccharibacteria bacterium | reverse complement strand
ACGCTACAGCTGCGGGTGGGAGTTATTTGAAGTTTGTTAGTACGGGTGGGGGTGGCGGGCCAGCCGGCAAACGCGGCATTATCGGCCTGCATGGAGCGGGCGGAAACGGAAGTCTTATTGGCGGTTTTGGCTCATGCGGGGATTATCCTATTGCTGAGGGTGTTTTAACGCTTGCTGCACCTTTGTCTGCAATGCCGTACGATAACGTTGGTGCGATGGCAAATTACCTCAATCAGCTAGCTGATGAAAATGGATTAGAACAGATAATCCTACACGGGTTCTCAATGGGGGGTGCGGCTGTTCATCGCTTGGCAGCAGCACATGAGACGCTAAATGGTCGTGTCGTCGGCTATATCATTGATGATCCAGCTGGCAGTGGTGTTAGTGGTAATCCTGGTCGTGCTGCTGGTACGCAAGCGGTCGTGTATTACAACGATCCCGGACCTACAGTAGGGTATTCTCAAGCTATGGCAAATGAAATAGGGGCTGAGTGGAAAGAGAATGTCTACTACGACCACCATCACCCTATTACTCGCCAGAGTATCAAGCAGGGTTGTGAGCAGCATGCGCCGAATGGCGGTGGCGAGGGGCCGCTGTCTGCACCAGAAGAAGCTGCTGACAGTAGCTGGTGGAGGAGTGGTTCTTCAAGTCCAAATCCTCCGGTGACGCCCCCTGCTACTCCTCCTGCAGATCCACCAACATCCGGTGGACCGACAGGTAAGCGGTGTGTTTTGGGGCTGCCCGGATCTGGGGGTAACGATAACGTTCAGTGGGGTGGTACCTTTGGAAGTGCTGCGAGCTATGACAGCGGAGACTTCACTACTATCGGTTCAAATAATAATGAAGGCGTAGAGAGTTTACGAAGTCGTGTTGACGCCGCAGGTTGTGGGCAAATTATTGCTCACGGGTTTTCGCTAGGGGGAGGCTCTGTCACGAGCATATATTGTGCAGGAGAGACTTTTGGCGGAAGATTGCTCGGAGTAATTATCGATGATCCAGCGTATGATGGCGAGGGCTCCTGTGCTAAGCCAGCCGGTGTAAAGGTTAAGCTGTATGGCTGTAGAATGGGCGGCAGGTGGTCAGTGGATGTTATACAAGAGAGCTACTTGACGCAAGTTTATGGCTATACGGATTTCATGGCACGGACGGAGGCGCGGCTGGGTGTTACGGCAGAAGTTTCGCCTTGTGGTGGACAGTCGCATTATCCGTATGTTAATCCGCCGGAAATTTCTGGATCTAACGCCTGGTGGAATTAAGCATTTATAATATCTAACATAATATTGGTAGAAGCATGAAGAAAGCATCACCCAAATCCCTCAAACCCTCCAAATCCCCCATCCACACCACCGACCTCGAACCCACCCCCTCCCTCCTCTCCCGCCATAA
>CAYZZS010000035.1:0-1601 GCA_964483035.1 uncultured Candidatus Saccharibacteria bacterium | reverse complement strand
TCGATGTTACGAGCTGCCTCAAGTGACATGCGTTGCCTGACTAACAACCCATTTCTTGCTGCTGTAGTAGTTGATATGGCAGTAACGAGCGGAATAGCCAAGCCAAGCGCATGAGGACAAGCGATTATTAAAACAGTGACAACTCGTTGCAGAATAAATGAAGCTGATTCATCACTAAAAATCATCCATCCAGCAGTTGTAGCAATAGCAGCAGCGATAGCAATAAAAGTCAGATAGAATGCTGCTTTGTCGGCAAGAACTTGAGTCTTTGACTTGCTTTTTTGTGCGTCAGCAACCAGCTTCATAATTCCCGCAAGAGCTGTATCGTCCCCCACTTTAGTAACTTCAATGGTCAAAGAGCCGCTTCCGTTGATTGTCCCGGCAATTACGGAGTCTTTTATGCTTTTTTTAACCGGCATAGATTCGCCTGTAAGCATTGATTCATTTATATCTGATTCACCTTTAATTACTTCACCATCTATAGGCACACTCGAACCAGGCCGCACTAGAACTCTATCGCCTACCTTCAACTCTGATATGGCTACCTTCACCGTACCTTTAGGGGTAACTTTTTCAGCTATATCAGGCAATAGCTTGGCTAATTCCTTTAGCGCGCCCTGAGCATTACTAACTGACGCCATTTCAAGCCAATGACCGAGTAGCATAATGGTCACAAGCGTTGCCAGCTCCCACCAGAAATCCATACCCTCTACAAAGTTAAGAGATACGGCTAAGCTATAGGTAAAGGCAACTGTTATTGCCATAGAAATAAGGGTCATCATTCCCGGCATACGGGAGGCGATTTCCGCCTTAGCGCTTCTTAGGAATACCATTCCTCCGTAGAAAAATATGAACGTACCTAAAATTGCTGGAATCCATTCACTGCCAGTAAATGTTGGCATTTGAAAGTTGAGCCAATTCATTACCGTCTGTGAATATAGAAGAACAGGTGCTGTTAAAGCTAAGCTCAGCCAGAATTTTGTCTTAAACATGTTTGGGCTGTGTCCAGCGTGTTTATCATGGTCTTGGCTATGTTCATGAGCGTTAGGACTGTGCTTTTCTTTTTTCTCAAGTACCATGTGGCATTCTGGACACTTACCAGGCTTATCGGAGCTTACTTCGGGGTGCATAGGGCAAGTGTAGTGCTTCATCTACTTACCTCTCACATGAGTTAACTCATACAAATTCACCATTTCTTCTATGGCTTTTGCTTGCTTCTCGTCATCACTGGATGCCATATTCTGAGCAACATGTGTTTTTAAGTGATTTTCCACCATCAGTTTGTTCAATGAAGAGAGTGATTTTTGAATCGCCAAAGACTGCGTAATTATGTCCATGCAGTACTCATCTTTTTCGATCATTTTCTCTAAGCCCTTCAACTGACCTTGAAGGATTTTCGAACGGTGTAGTGCTCTGCGTTTGATATCGTTAATCATGTGTCAATCTTAATACCCCTAGGGGGTATTAGTCAAGAGCTTTATAACTGCCATAAAATAGGCTTTATATCTCTTCACAGTTAGAAATCAAGTTTGGGTATAAGCAAAAAACGCCGAATTACTCGACGTTTTCTTGAGGTCATTTTCAAAAATGTCTTTGGTGCG
>CAYZZS010000034.1:0-1722 GCA_964483035.1 uncultured Candidatus Saccharibacteria bacterium | reverse complement strand
TACTGTAATCATATTTTGCGATTATTAAATTACGTGGTAATTTTGTCAATTTATTGTATTAAATACTACTGGATACTCACGCCCACCCATTGTATCAAATAAAAGCTATACGTAGCTGACTCCACTCTTCATCTGGTAAACTCCAATGGAATCCACACGGAAATTGCAAAATTTAGGTACAATGAGACACGACCATGGGAGACAGTAAGCAGGAAGTGATCAGTGTTATCGGTGCCGGGTACGTCGGACTTACCACCGCAGCCATTTTTGCCAATTGCAGATATAAAGTCTACCTGATTGATATCAACAAAGATCGAATCAACAAGATAAAAACCGGCAAGTCGTGGTTTTTTGAGCCGGGCATTGACCAGCTTGTCGAGGCAGCGATTGACCAAAAAAACTTAATCCCAACAACCTCATACGACACAGCCATACCAGATAGCGACTTTATCTTTTCCTGTGTTAGCACGCCGGAAAACCCCGATGGCAGCCCCAACCTTTCCTACGCCGTTAACTCCTTCGAGTCGTGCCTGCCTCTCCTCAAGGAGAAAGCAGTATTCATACAAAAAAGCACCGTTCCAGTCGGTACGGGTGCGCAGCTCGAGGCACTTGCAGCTAAGCGCCGACTACCTGTCACGTATGTGTCCAGTCCGGAATTTCTTCGGGAAGGATCGGCAATTACAGACACTCTGTGGTTCGATCGAATTGTCTGTGGAAGCGACAACACCGAAGCTGCCGAGGCGGTAATCGGACTCTATCGGCAGCTCGAGCAGTGCCGAGGCCACATCGCAACCCTAGCTGAACTTAAGCCGAAACAATCTAATGGCGGCAATTACATTATCACTACCCGCAACAGTGCAGAGCTTATCAAGGTTACCTCCAACGCCTTTCTGGCGCTTAAGATATCGTTTGCCAATAATATTGCGAAATTAGCAGACGCAACTGGGGCAGACATTAATGAGGTAATGGATGCCGTGGGGGCCGATCATCGCATTGGCCGTGCCTTCTTGAGCGCTGGCAGAGGCTACGGCGGCGGCTGCTTCCCTAAAGATGTCAGCGGACTAATAGCCAGCGCTGCAGAATACGACGTTGACATGCCGATACTGGCAGCAGCCACCGATATCAACGAGAGCATGCCCGGTTATATCGCTAACAAGGCCCAGGAGCGGCTTGGTACGCTTACGGGTAAAAACGTTGCCGTGCTCGGCCTCTCCTTTAAGGCAGGTACAAGTGACGCTAGGCAGTCACCGGGAGTAAAACTCGCTAACATCCTTGCGCGCTCCGGTGCCGCCGTCTCAGTATATGACCCGCATGCCAATGGTGAGGCTAAAGCTGAGCTGCGCAACGACATCAGCATATCTCACTCCGCCATGGAAGCCATCGCCGGAACTGACGCGATATTCATTGCAACCAACTGGCAGGATTTCCTGGAACTAGATATCACACAAACACGAAGAGCCATGTCAGGAACACTCTTTGTCGACTGCATGAATGCTTTTGACATTTCTGACGTAGAGCGGTGTGGCTTACAATATATTGGAGTCGGCCGAAACGGAGTAGTTGCGTAATGAAAGTTTTTGTACAAATTCCCTGTTTGAACGAGGAACAAACCCTTCCGCTCGTCCTCAGCTCCATTCCGAAAAAGATTAAAGGTGTCGACGAGCTCGAAATCCTCATCATCGATGACGGATCAACTGATAAAACAATCGAGATCGCCAAAGC
>CAYZZS010000033.1:0-2339 GCA_964483035.1 uncultured Candidatus Saccharibacteria bacterium | reverse complement strand
CAGAATAATTGATGGTACGGCAGTATGGACCTTCTGCATCGTTGCCGGAAAGGTTGGTTGTGGCGATGTGATATGGCGTACCGCTCCAGTTTTGCGTTTGCTGTGTCCAGCCGTCTTGCATGACCTGGCAGGCATAATACGTGCCAGCATCCTTTACAGCGCTGAATGTAAACTTGCCGTCAGTATTGGTCTGAGCACTCTTAACAAACTCCCAGGTCCCGCCATCGGTCTCTTTGTACATATTGATTTCCCAGCCTGCACCCAGCTTCTCAGCCCAGTCCTCGCAAGATGTTTTGCCGAAGCAGTCATCGAGCTTGTGGTCTCGGTAGACAAGCCCGCTCACAGTCATCTGATGTTTGTTGTCAGGATCAGGGTGAGTAGGGGCTTCCGGCATAACTTCCGCCAGAGTGCCAAACGGCGTGCCAACTTGGTCGATATCGACAGACTTAACAAGCGTGCCGCCTCCAGCGCGGGTGATGGTTACGGTAATCTTTGTCGGTACCGTGGTATGGTCCCAGGTGGCAGAGGGTTGGTTCCATGAACTGCTGCCGGCTTCGTCGTAGCTGCCTTGCTGGATGACAATCGGAGCGGTGACTTTTGCGGGATTGCCGGTATTTAGCGTAGTAAGTACGCTGCCTCCGGCTTTGTTGGTCTTGGTAACCGTGCCGCCATTAGTCCGTTCAACCTCTACTTTTACTTCCGTCGCGTCCGTAAGGTCGTCGACATGAATATCTACGCCGATACCCTGGTATTTATCTACTACATAGTAGGCTTCAAGTTTGGTGATGATGGGATTTGTTTCTGGCTCTGAGGTTTCTTGGATATTTTCAGCACCTTTTGTAGGCGGCATGAGCTGAAAATCACCGGTACCGTTAGGGTAACGGCCAAGGCTCTGTATGTCATCGGGTGTAGGATAGGCGTTGGCCCCGTAAGCTACGCTATCGATTATGTTGTCGTCACCATCTAGTAGGGTCACTGTATCGCCGCTGTCATTGAAGCGATTTGCTACATCAATGACCAGGTATTCCCCAGATTTAAGCTGCTGGTTTGGTAAATCCCGGAATGTGCCGGCCGCATCGGCAAGTTTCAGCTTCTTCAGCTGTCCACCGCCTATGGTATTGCCGCCGGTATTATATATTTCTACCCAATCCTGGGTACCTTTAGTGAAAATCTCGTTGATGACCAGATTGGCTTCATCACCTGCATGAACTTTTTCAGACAAAAAAAGCGGCGAAGCCGCTGCAAAACCACTAAATAATAATACGAATGCTGAAGTTATGAATGCCGTCTTTTGCCAAAATGCCTTGGGGCGGCTGGCGTAGAGGCGATATATCTTGTGCCTGTTCATTTCTACCTCGTCAAACTACATAGTGTATAAAACTACAATACCATCTGTGATAAAAATTACAAGCATTTTGTAATGAGGTAGGATATCGACAACTGGCGCAAAGGTGGGCGGGAGGGAGGAGCGCATAAATGAGCGCGCTGCGACTCCCACCGCCTACCGTGTTCATTCGTAGCTGAGTATTACTAGGACTGCCACAAGTGGTGCGAGTTGACAGATCCTACGATACACAGGTGGTAGCTCCACGTCGAGGTATCGCATGATCTTTTCGCATGGCACTCCTGGAAGTAGCCGCTTCAGGCCGAAGCCACGCGGACGGGTGAAGGTGATCGCAAAAGCGATTGCTCCTGCGACGAATTGGATTGATTTCAAGATCGAACCCACTCACTTCTCCTTATGAGTCGATGGATTTCAGGGACCGGGCAAATACCCTCGCGCCAAGCAGGCCGACCAGGGCACCGCCGAGTGCGACGAGTGCGTTTCCGCTGCCGGCACCACCAAGGACAAGGACGATACCCGCGAGGAGTACCGACAGGGAACGGTAGTAGGTCAATTCCTTCTCCTTATGGTCTCGGGATGTGAATCCACCGTTTTTCCGGGTGGAATGCCTTGTCGATGAGCCCGCAGGTGATCGTTGCTATGACAATCGCGATTACAGTCTTCTTCATCATTCACTACTTCCTATCCATGGTGTACTTGAAGGTAATCCATGCCTTGAGCGAGCCGGTGGGGTCCATTTGGACTTGTGCGTCCACTGGCGTGTATCCAGAAGGGCGATTTGCTAGCTTTCCGCTACTGAATGCTTCGAGGGCGAGGTTGATGTCGCGGATATCCGTACTCTTCGGTGGCTTCAATCCCGTCGGGCATTACTTTGAATTGCAGAGACATTGTTACTCCAGTTGTCGATGTACGCTTTTTCGGAATTTCCGTTAAGCCTAAATACTCTACAATAAAAACCTACAATTTACAACATTTCTTATCTGTAGTATCCTAG
>CAYZZS010000032.1:0-2409 GCA_964483035.1 uncultured Candidatus Saccharibacteria bacterium | reverse complement strand
GCGGGGGCAGGACTCGAACCTGCGACCTTGTGGTTATGAGCCACACGAGCTGCCACTGCTCTACCCCGCGATATCGCTTACTACTTACTATCTGTTTATATGACCAGATTGTAATATAACAGATAAACGCAAGTTTTACAACTCCCATAGGTTTGCACATCTGCTAGAATGTTTTAGCATGCGTGAATTTGGAGCACCCACCCCTGAAATGTCTGATATGCCAAAGGTCTCTCGGGATGAGATGAGGCCAGTCACGCCCTCCGACCAGTACGCATTGCCCGAATTGCCGGAGTACAATGGAGAGGATCCTACTGAGCGGGATCGTTGGTTTACGAAATTCTACATGACAACTCATAAGGCACTCTTGTATACGGGTATACACAAGCTGAGAATTGAGAACAGGGAGGATTTGCACGATATTCTTCAGGAGACATATCTACGGGCTTACCGCGGACTTGGCAAGTTTCGAGGGGACGGCAATCCCAAGACTTGGCTTCATAGGATATTTGTTAATACGAGCCTGAGCTATTTTTCCCGCCAAAGACATCCTCTCAGGAGGACAGTAAGTTTCAACTCACTACTAGAAGACGATGAGACTCTTGAGCCGGTGTCTACTGCCTGGGAGGACGACACTGAAAATGTCGTACTCTACAAAGAGAAGCGGGACCGGGTTGCCAAGGCCATTCAGGGCTTATCTCCTAAGATTAAGGATGTAATAGTATTGCGATGGATAGAGGACTATTCGCATGCCGAAATTGCAGATCAGCTTGGTATAACCGAGAGTGCTTCAAAGGTTCGACTGCATAGAGGCAAGGCCAGTCTTCCGGATGTGGCGGCGGACGAAGGCGAAGCAGCGTAAAACAAAAACTCCCCTGATACAGGGGAGTTTTGCTAACTGGCAGGTAAACTACCAGCTGGTGCGGCGAAAAGAGCCGCCACCGTTGTTGCCACCACTAAAATCCCGGCGTGGCCGGTCTTCGCGTGGGCGAGCTTCATTCACGGTGATGGTTCGGCCGCCCAGGTCGCTGTTATTCAGCGCCTTCTCAGCTGCCTTGCCTTCTTCATCGTTTTCGAACTCGACGAAACCAAAGCCCTTGGAGCGTCCGGTTTCGCGGTCCTTAACGACCGTTGCGGTTGCAACCGTACCATGCTGAGCGAAAAGCTGCTGGAGCTCATCGTCAGTGGTGGCAAACGGCAGACCGCCTACAAACAATTTGTACATATGAATTTCCCTTGATTATGTACGCAGTACGACCTCTTACAGTCTTAATCTCTATCGAACGAACGGGCGAACTCCTGCGTATAAACCCTAGGGAAACCACGTTGACCTCTATCGAACTAAGAACAGTTAAGCTTCTGCACTGCTAATTGAAGCATATATCTACACATAACACAACGAAACTCACACTTTTGCCAACAAATAAATACAAATAATATTGACAAAAACACAAAAACATGTATAATGTAAGATAGTTTTAGCCATGGATTAAAACAAAAAACATCAAGCAATAAATACACAAGTAAAGAAAGAGTAAAGCTATGAGCATGTCAGGCCGCATTGGCGGATTGGTGTATGAATTTCTGCCAACCAGTGACCAGAAGATAAAAGCAGTCGATAAGCTAATTAACGGGCTGTGATACAAATAAGCCCTCGTTTGAGGGCTTATTGCCTATATGAGATATCTTACGGCTAGCGTTGTAAATATTGCCCATACTTCCTTAATGTAAATAAACGAAAGGGGAATGGCAATGAATGATCTCAACGCCTTAGACTGGATTTCGCTGATCCTGATCATCATCGGAGGATTGAACTGGGGGCTCGTCGGTCTGTTCAAGTTCAATCTAGTGGACGCGCTGTTCAAGGAAGATTCGGCGCTCTCGCGGGTGATCTATACGTTGGTCGGCCTGGCGGCACTTTGGGTGCTAATTGCCATGTTCGACTTTGCCAGACGATAAGTTATGGCGTTATCCATCAATAGCCCGGCCCGATAAGATGTTCGTTGTAAATTATCACGTTGCATTGCATAATTATTCCCCTATGAACAAGGATAAGCAGAGATGAAGACTGAGAGGCGTGAGCGTATTGCGCTAAACACCATGAGTGCGGTGGAGTTAGTTGGCGGTATGAGTATGACTGCTATGGGCATAGGAATGGCAGCAGTAGGGGCAGCAGCGAGGTCCTGGGAGATGCTCGGAGTGGGCGTGGCGATTACAGGCGGTGGTGGCGCGGCGACGGCGGAAGGCGCATATGATTTGAAGGACGGCATTGATAGCTACTTTTCTGCCAAGCAGGCAAAATTAGAGCCGGGTCATGAAGGGTAGGAATTAAGTATCGTAATGGGCTACTAAAATAAAAAGTCCCTCTTTTGAGGAGGAACTCCTTATTTTGGTAGCAGGGGCGAGGCTCGA
>CAYZZS010000031.1:0-2430 GCA_964483035.1 uncultured Candidatus Saccharibacteria bacterium | reverse complement strand
GCCGGATGATCTCGGACGCGACGACGGTCTTTCCTGCGCCCGTGGGAAGGATCAGCGCAGGCGCGCGGCAGCCGCGCTGGTAGCATGCGCGGAGATCGTCGATCGCCCGCTGCTGGTAGGGACGGAGCGTGCTCATTGGTGGCGGTTCATAAGAAGCACGCTCCTCCGTCGCAGTACGACTCCAGTCCGGGCAGCGTCGGTTGCGGATCGCCGTTGCGGATCAAGTCCGCAATAGGAATAAGCCGATCGGTTAGGTACGCGGGACCCTCGGTGATGCCAATGCAGTCGAGATCGCGGATCGCTTCGTCAACGGCGATGGCCGTTTCGAGATCCTTGCCTTCAGTTTGAAGCCACCGGCGCGGTGACTTCTTCGGACAGAGCACGCACATCGAGAACCGAGGAGCGCGTCCAGTCCATGACTCCAGCTGCACGCGCTGTGTGACGCGATCAATGCCAAGCCGAATCGCAGGAAACTCCAACGTCTCCCACAGCACATCCTGCTGGCCAACTGTCTTGGTGACTCGGTGTGACTCGTCAGCCGCGAACCCGATCCACTTCTCGACTCGCTTTGGCAGACCACGAGATTCAAGCCACGCGGACACAGCGCGGCGCATCGGCGCAATCTTGTAGAACTTTGTGCAGCGGTGCTGAGTGACGCCGCGACCAAGCCCTTTGGCAATGAATAGCGGAGGCTCGTCAACGCGGGATAGTTCTCCGCGTCCGACGGCGAGCAGATCGTCCACGATCGACGAGTCCGCGCGGCACCGCAGAAAATCGATGCCGGCGTCTAGGCATGCCCGCTCAACATCGTTCACAGCATCGTATGTCCAACTGTGCTCGGCGCCGGTGTCGGCGAACACGGCGCACACGTGCTCAGGCCGCGGAATGGTGCCGTTGATGACCGCGCGCACCATCCACTCGGACGATGTGCCGCCGCTGTAGGAGATGGCGACGGGGAGCGTCATTTGCCCTCCAGACGCACTGGCGCGTCGCGCAGCTCGCGGAGGGCAGTGAGGATCGAGGCGGTCACGACACCCGCTCCATCCGCGACGCGATCGCGTTGACGATCCCGACGACGGCGATCAGCACGTACCCGTCGAGCCTGTCCGCGAGCCCGCGCGCGACCACGCCGAGATCAGATGCGATGCGGCGCAGATCGCGCGCGTCGCTCGCGGAGTGTGCGCTGTTTGGTTGTGGTTTCACCTTGTGCTCCCGTGAATCGCCGCTCCCCAGCGGCGGGTTGGTTAGGCGGTCTGCGCGGCGAACAATGTCTGCTGGCTCATCCGGCGCGCTGCCATCTCGCAGTAACGCTCCTCGCGTTCGATGCCGATCGCTGTGCGCCCCGCATCCTTGGCGACCCGAAGTGTCGTCCCAGATCCCAGAAACGGATCGCAGATGACGCCGCTGACGAATCCCAGGCACCACGCCATCACGCGCGCCGGCTTCTGGTTCGGGTGCCCGAGTCGCTCTGCGTTCGCTGAGCTAATCGAGCACGAAATCATGCGTGTGTTCTGATCGAGGTTGGTCCACGCAAGCTCGAATGATCCCATGGACGGCGGGGCATCGGGCTTGAACCAGCACAGCCATCCGCGGCGCGGCGGGAGCGCGTAGTAGTTGCCGCCCCAGACGATCGCTGGACGCCCGTCGCTGACGATACGATCTACAACGTCGTCGACCGTGTCGTCATCCCATCGCTCGACGCCCTTGCCGGCGACACGCCCACCCTGGATCTTCGTGCGCCGCTGCCACTTCGTGGGCTGCGCGGCGTACCCGATTCCGTACGGTGGATCGGTGACGATGCAGTCGTAGTCGAGTTGCGGCAGAATCTCTCGACAGTCCCCGTGATAGATGGTCACGGTGCCGTCGGTGAAGTACGGCTTCATCACCGCGGACCTCCGATCGCTTCCTCGATCAGCCGCAGTCCCGTTGCGCCAAGCGAGCGGAGCTTCTCTTCGAGTCGTTCCGCGCGTTCCTCGGCCGTCAATTCCTTGCGCGGCACGACCTCTAGACCGCGCAGACTTGCCAGCTCGTTGAGCAACGAGATCACGTCGTTGATCGGTGCCTCCTTGACGATCGACACGAGCCACGACGCGCGAACGCCCTTGTTGGCGCGCTCGGCCATCGCGTCGGCGAGTAGACTCGGCTGAATGTTGAGCCGGTACGCCAGTTCCTTGAGCGAGATGTTCGCGACGCATTGACGGATCGCGTCGAGCAACTTCCGCTCTGCCATCTTCGTCGGGTAGTCCTCGACGAAAGACATTGCCGTCTGCATCGTTACGCCTCCCCCGTGAATGGACGGCGCCACGATTCACGGAGATTCACGTGGCGAATTCGGGTCGAAAAAAAGAGCCTGAATGCGTGCCCGACAACCTCACCCTCCACCGCCACCGCACGCCGACCGGCGAGGTCCTCGTGCTCCTGACGCCGAGC
>CAYZZS010000030.1:0-2804 GCA_964483035.1 uncultured Candidatus Saccharibacteria bacterium | reverse complement strand
GAGCCAAACCAAGCAGTGAAAAAGGTAGACCGAGTTCCTAGACCGATCCCTTGTTTGACTCCTTGGTGTCAGGAAAATGAACATCAGACTCAAGTTGTGAGGACAGGTTGGAACCGCCAGAAATGGCGGTTCTTTCCTTTTTACCCCTGTAATCTGGTTCCCAAACTGACCGACTCCTCTTATGGGGACTATGCAACCGAAAGCCTGACCGGGTTCCTAGACCGATTCTATAGGAGAGTATTCATACATTCTTCTATCTAATCGCTTGAAACGAAAGAGTGCCCCGCACTGTGGATCGGGACAGGCTATATCTGTCTCAAAAAACATGAAGTCGGACTTATCGCTTGCACGCTGTTTGGCCGCAATATACGGAGCTAAGCTGGCAAGCGCATAATGCGAAAATTGCTCAGTTCCAGGCTTAAACGTGACGTTTTCACCTCTAACAAGTAGTCCTTCGCTGACTTTGTGCGAGCAGTTGAATGTTTTGGGGTCGCCAACAGTTTCAATCTCTAAGTCAAAAAGCTGATAGTTCATTTTATTCTCCTAACTCTTTAAGTATTGACTGTCCTATATAATGAATCGCTTTTGCACGACCATGCAAACCATGTGGTGTTCCGAATTCAAAACGATCTACTCGTCCATGCATTTTTTGTAGCATATCCAAAGCGTCTTCGGGTGTACCGGCCAGCGCAAACTTATCCAAAAGCGAATCTGAAATCATAGTGCTTGCAGATGTCTCGCCAGCGTTATATTTTTCAAGAAAAATAGCTAGTGAAGCATTATCTTCGGGGTCAAGTGTTGTATCTAAATGTCCTACAACGTGCAAATATTTAGCGACTTCCTGGCGTGCCAGTGCGCGAGCTGCCTTTCTGTCCGAATCTATGACCGACACCGCACCTAAGACTATTTTTACGTCAGGATTACCGATGGTCTGTCTAGCCTGCTCGGCGAGTACTGGGTTTGTGCTGCCACCAAGCTTTACTCCATTTACCGGCAATTCACCAGCAAGAGCGAGCACTCGTTTCCCAAAACCACCTATGTATATAGGTATTTCTTGTTCGTTCGCAGCGAATTTCTGACGCAACCTATCCGCGACATTCCCTAGATCAGCTATCTTGGCAGGCTTTTCGCCAATGGTTTCTAAAAATGCCCCTCGTACCAAGCCGATATATGATTGTCCTGGTAGCTGTTCTTCAAGTCCTAAAGAGTGCATTCCTATTACTTCAGCGTGTTGCATGCCAACCGGAACGCCCATTGGACCAATTGACTTAATATCAGAGCCTTTTAGAACGTCCGCAACAGCGTGCAGTACGGCATAGGGCGGCAAATCGCCTAAATCACCGTAAACAGAAAAACTATCATAGGCGTAGGGTGTAGCAGCCCCTGCTGCACCTCTCACGTCCTCAATGCTTCGTCCGGGTAGACCAATGCCAACCTTTGTCATTTTGTACTCCTTTCTACGTTTAACATCTTTGAAGACAGGTATCCTGCTACATCTGCAACGCCTCCGCTACCTTCCGCGCCCGCAGTTAAGGCCTCTGGAACAAACTTCCGGACACTTCCAGTGTGCACTTTCCTGAATCTATTAAGCAGCGAACTGATTGCAATCCGTACATCATCGGGCATGCCAACCTGCGGGTCTTCGTTTACTAAAAGGTCTTTTAGCAAACCGGACTGATGGCTTGGGTAAAGTCCTCTGGCTGTATCCTCTATGAGTCTGGCATGTTCTTCGTCAGAGATATTGCCCCCACCATGAGTCAGCAGGTCAATGATTGGTATGGCTGCCGTAAAAAGGCCACTCGGACCAGGGAAGCCGTTGATTCCCTTAAAGTACGGACGAAAGGCAGCAAAAGCAGCAGGGTCTAGCTGTCTATACAGACTACCGAGCTTTTTACTCGCGCTCTGCAAGCTCGCTGTTGCGATATCAAACTCGCTAAATCGTATAGCTTGTATTGTTTCTCCAAGCGTATCTTCTATTGACTTGTGCGAGCTATAGAATAGTGCCTCCTGTTCGGCTACTACCGGATTTTCGGACAGTACATATGTGCCAGTTTCCAATGGATTAACAAAGACTAAATCTTCGTAGGTCATTGTAGGGGCGACACCAATATCTACTGCGATTGTCAGCAAATCATGATTGACATCTGCAAAATCGTCAGTGTCAACTAAACCTGTTGCTTGCATAGCAAGCACAGCTTTACGTTCATGTAAATCAGAAATTGTTGAAGGGTCAATCTCCCTTACATTTCTAGTTTGATTAAATTCACTCATATTTTCTCCTTAAACTAAAAAACTCCCTTGCGGGAGTCGTATTAAAAACTTCTTAAAATTTACAAAACTAAATAGACTCCCAAATATAACGAGAGTTCCACCAAGCACCTTGTTCGCCGTAACTAGTCAAAAGAAGTAATTTACGCATTTTCTCTCCTTAATACCTTAAATCGTCCGTCACTTAATTCTTTAGAGCCACGAGTAACAGTCGCAACGCCAACACCTAAATCGTCAGCGATTTTGTGTTGAGGCTGGCCGTCAAGCAATCGCTTAATAATCTCCAATCGTTTAGCCAGTTCATCACGCTCCTTAGCGGTTGTTATGCCCACTAAAAAGTCTTCCAGTAGACGTTTGTCCTGGATTGTGTCTATAACTGATATGACGTTACTAAAATTACTCACCATTGTTACATACTAGCATACTAGTACGTTAGTAGCAATGGTTCGTAATAATATTTTGACAATCAACAGATGTAAGCTAAAGTAAAGCGAGCCTGAAATATGGTGGTAGCTACTGCTGGTTCGAATCCAGTC
>CAYZZS010000029.1:0-2874 GCA_964483035.1 uncultured Candidatus Saccharibacteria bacterium | reverse complement strand
TCCGCAACCGCAACGAAGACAACTCACCGTACCTGTATACGCCGTCGGTGGAGCTGCCGACCGATCCAAATAATAGCCCATTACTTAGCCAGAGTTATAGGAAGGATTACGCCGATAAGGGGTCTGGCGGGCAGGCTGACTTTAAGGAATATGGCATAGAGCCTATTGGTAACGAGGGAAAGTTTAGGACAGACTGCGAGTTCTCACACTTTGCCTATGATGACCCCATTGTGTTCCCCAATCAGCCGGAGGCTGCCCACCTCCACATGTTCTTTGGTAATACGCATGCGAACGCCTACTCCACTTATGAGACAATTATCGATACAGGTGGAAGTACATGTAACGGGCAGGAGCTGAACCGGACGGCATATTGGGCGCCGGCGATTATTGATGGCAACGGTAATGTCCGCATCCCGGAACGAGCAATCGTATATTACAAGTCTTTCAATGGAGCAATCGGCAGTACGAGTACTTATCCTGAGGGGTTGTGGGTAGTGGATCAGAATGTCATAAACCGGCAGAGCGGTGCTGAGTATCAAGCTTCATTCCTGTGTGTCGGCAGCTTTAACAATGATAAATATGGTGCTGGCCATTACATTCCGAATTGCTCAGGTGGCTCTGGTAATTACGGCTCAAGAAGGATGCTGGAGCAGAACATTAAGTTTAAGCACTGCTGGAACGGCCAGGACCCGACTGATTATGAGAACAATCTGACGTATCCCTCGGGACATTTCTGGTCAGGCAGCTGCCCTGGTAGTCACCCGATTATTTTACCCGCACTAGAGTACCGTATCTGGTACCCAATCATGGAGGGTGAAGATACAAGTACATGGTTCTTGTCGTCAGATGTGGACCCCAGAACGGGGGCAATGAATAGACAGCGCGGTGACTCCAGTCATGCCGACTGGTTTGGCGGATGGAACAAAGTAGTTAACCAGATGTGGATTACTAACTGTAATAACCGAGCTGGCATTGACTGCGGACATGGTCACTTGGGCGGGAATGGATTGAACGACCCATACCCGGCACTCAGGCGGCGCAATGAATTTACAGCCAATCCGCAATATAAAGTGCCAGGCGAGCAGCTGTATAGAGAAATTTGCTCTAACACAAAGACGATTAGCTCTCCTTACGATCTCGCCTACTGCTTCCCGGGGTAATCGCCATTTGTATAGTGAACAGATGTAAAGTACTGCATTGGCCCTGCCGTTAAGCCACGTAGCCTAAGGGCATTTGACGTAGGTAGCTATAGTGTTTCGGCACCGTAATCAACCTATTGGCCGTAGCTAATGTGAGTGACTGGCTAGCTGCAGGAGGCGTGCAATACCCCCCTGCGTCCATGACTCTTGCCGGAATCAGATGGAGAATTCTTCGGTAAAGATTTGTTTTTGTGGCACATTGCTTTTCAGCAGACCGCCCTTGAGTATGTTCATCATTGCTGGTGGACCGCAGATGAAGTAGTCATACATGTGCAGGTCATCCAGATGCTCCTTGAGCATATCGATAGTGACAAAGCCACTGATTTGCCGGTTAACTATTGTTACATCGAAAGTGTCTGGCAGTTGCTTGCGGACAGCAAACAGTTCTTCTAAAAACACCGCGTCGCCGAACTCTTCTGCAGCGTAGAAAATGTGGATTTTGTAATCATTATGAGGCGACAATGAGCGTGCCATGCTTAGGAACGGTGTAATGCCTACCCCGCCGGCAATCCATATCTGGTTTTTATTTCTAGAGTTTCGATAGGTAAAAGTTCCGTATGGGCCTTCTAAGTATGCTTTAGTTCCGGGTTTGATCTGACTGAATCTGGCCGTGTTGTCCCCGAGATTTTTGACAGCGAACCTAATGTACGGTCCGTTATTGGCCGTTGTGAACGAAAACGGATGCGCTTCCTTGCTGACAGCGTCGCTTTCCAGCGTTACAAATGCGAATTGGCCAGGCTGGTAGTTAAGCGGCACACCGGCGGGCTTCAGTACAAGCTCGGTTACCATGGGGGTGAGCCGGTGTACCTCGGCTACGGTGTAGCGGTACTTTTTAATCAGCAGCTCCGAGAAAACCGATCGGTACAAAAATGCACAGAGCCCGAGTGCGCCTAGGGTGATTAAGTATGCAAACAGGACGGGGTTTTTTACCATCTGTGATCTGGCAATTAAGGCATGAAAAAACAGCACTGGCATAAGATACCCAAAAAATCTATGAATAATGATCCATTTCTGGTGTTTGATTTTGGCGTAGATTGCTGCAAAAGTCAGAAGCGCTACACCGGCCAGTGCTATCAAGCCGGAGACAATTAGCATTGAAGTCCAGTTCCAGCTGTTGAGTACATTGACACCTCTGATAAGCGCACCAAGGGCAAGAAAAATCGGATGAGCGAGTATTAAGTAGAAAACGATTCGACCCAGTTTGGAGTGGATTCGGTAAAGTGTATCAAGTCCGCCAAATGCTATCTCTAGCACCTTGTGGCGCATACTTAGTACTGGCATAAGACTGTAGGCTGCAAGCCCCATGAGTGCTGCTGCTTTCCCGAGGGCGCTCACAGAGCGACTCGCAGAGCTTACAAGCTCCCCGCCGTCGGTGCCCAAAACCCAAATCGGTACAGGCAAGAAAATTAGTACGGCAAATACAATATACCCGTAATACTTGCGAGCAAACACTGATGTCATTATGTATGATATTTTGACATAGCTGATACTTAAGCACAAACGGGTCTATGGTTTTCTGAGTATTTCTTTCTTAGTGCGTTAGATAATCTTGAAAAGCTGCTGTTTGTGCTATCATAACGCTAACGAATAAATGCTAGTTAGGGCAGTGTCATGAAGCGATCATCCCTCAAACCCTCCAAATCCCCCATCCACACCACCGACCTCGAACCCACCC
>CAYZZS010000028.1:0-2975 GCA_964483035.1 uncultured Candidatus Saccharibacteria bacterium | reverse complement strand
GGCGGTGTCCAGTTCCAGTTGTTCGCCGGTCTGAAGTGGCGGGAGGATGTCGCCGTCTTTCTTGGAGTAGTCGTAGATTCTCAAGTAACCGTCAAAGAGTACGACCTCACCCTTGGCTTCGAAGGTCTGCTCGGCTGTTGAGATATTGATAGTTACAGTCGTTTTCTCGAGCTTGGCCGGGGCCATTTGACTTGCAAGCGTGCGGCGGCGGATGAGGTCATACAGTTTTTGGTCATAGCTGTCGCTGCTGGCTTTCTCTACAGCAATATCGGTCGGTCGGATAGCTTCGTGTGCTTCCTGGGCACTGGCGGACTTGGTCTTGTAGGTGCGGTATTGATGGTACTCTTTGCCATAAGTGTTAGTGATGTAATCTGATAGCTGCGCCAGGGCTTGCTTGGATAGATTGACAGAGTCAGTTCGCATATAGGTGATCTTACCTGCCTGATAAAGCTTCTGGGCTGATGCCATCGTGGCTTTTGCGCCGAAGCCGAGCCGGCTGTTGGCTTCCTGTTGCAAGGTGCTGGTCGTGAAGGGCGCTCCGGGATTGCGGGTACCGGGGCTGGTGACTATGTCGGCGATAGTGAATGTTGCGCCGGTAAGCTTCTCCAGGAATGCCTGGGCGGCCTCCTCGGTCTTGAACCGCGAAGGCAGCTCGGCCTTCATCAGCGTATTACCGGCTACTGTAAATTCTGCCGTAACCTTAAAGTCAAACGAGCCCTCAAAGGCAGCAATTTCCCGCTCCCGTTCCACCAGCAGACGCACTGCCGGAGACTGGACTCGTCCGGCGGACTTGCCGCCTGGTACCTTCTGCCAGACTACTGGGGATAGCTCAAAGCCGACGATGCGGTCCAGGATTTGCCGGGCCTGCTGTGCTTGCACCAGGTGCATATCAATGGTCCGCGGATTCTTGATCGCCTCTTCTATGGCGCTTTTGGTGATCTCATGGAACACGATCCGCTTGGTCTTCTTCGGATCGAGCTTCAGTACCTCACACAAGTGCCAAGCAATCGCCTCACCTTCGCGGTCTTCGTCAGTCGCCAGCCAGATGGTCTCGGCTGCCTTGGTGGCTTTCCGGAGCTCGGCGACGGTCTTTTTCTTGTCGGGGTCGATTTCGTATACCGTCTCAAAGTTGGAGGCAGTATCAATCGGCGGCGTGCCGTCTTTGGTTTTTTTGGCGATGCTTCGAATATGCCCGACGCTTGATAGCACGGTGAAGTCTTTGCCAAGATATTTTTCAATCGTCTTCGCTTTAGCTGGCGACTCGACGATAACAAGATTTTTAAAACTTTTTGCCATGTGAGATTAAGTATACCGCAAGTGCTTACAGAGTAATTAATGAATTATTGAACAATGACGTAGCCTAACAGGGCGTTCATTTTTTTGCAAACGGAATACCGATGAGGCAGGATTGCTGTAACCATGGACTTGCGCATTTTGCAATAATTATCTAGTCTATTGCTGTTATGATCGACTCTACATATATAGAGCACCCGATTGAGCTCGATCCCGTAGTGTTTACTGAGCGGGAATATTCGCATGCTTACGAAGAGTACCGCGAAGGTTTGATAATAAGGGATACTCATAGGCTACTTTCGGCAGCGGAAGCTATGAAGATATACCGCTTGCCGTTTGCCGATAATATGTCTGGCTTTGCGAATACTCTTGAGCAGTGTGTCGAAACTGATCCATTTGATAAGGATAGGGATTATCGTCCACTGGCGTGCGCTGCGCTGGCTCTCTGTATCCGATCCAATGTAGTTACTGGTGTGGCTGTTGATGCTGAGGCAATCGTCGATGCCGCTCAGTACTTTGACTGTGATGCGAATTGGCTGCAAAAGGCGGCGTCGATTGACGAGAGGTCTGAGGTGTTGCTACGAAGTAGAGGTTTCAGTGATGAGGCAATCGCTGAGGCTCGGTGGTACAGTCGTCGGGCACTCCATAGGCTTGGAGTGGGGTCCATGGTGACCAGGATTGCTTCCCGGCTGTATTTATAGTTAGCGCAGTAGGTTCCACTGGCCGCTGACCGCTTTGATCCTGCCGGATATTTCCAGCATGGTCAGGGTCTGATTGAACATGTCTGGAGTAAGTTTGCTGTGGGCGATAAGCTCGCTGGTGTCAGTAATGCCGTCGCGAATCAGTGTCAGAATAAGGTGCTCTTCTTTGGTCGCGGCGATGATCTCCTCCACTGCCTCACCTTCAGAGTCGGGTATATCAAGCGTCTCCAATATATCCTGCGGGCTGGTTGCCGGTATTGCACCGGTTTTAATCAGCTCGTTTGTGCCGGCTGACATGGCGCTGGTGATGTTGCCTGGTATAGCGAACACTTCCCTGCCTTGCTCAAGCGCAAAGTTGGCAGTATGCAGCGTGCCGCTCTTGTTTGCTGCCTCGGTGATTACTACGCCGCCATCACTCAGGCCGGAAACTAGTCGATTGCGTGCGATAAAGTGTTGCCTAAGCGGCGGAGTGCCCTCAGGGTATTCACTCACCAGCAATCCGCCCGTATTAATAATGCGCTTTGCTAGTTGGTGATGGCTGGCCGGATACACCTTATCTAGGCCGGAGGGCAGGACTGCGATAGTGCGCCCGCCGGCGTCGAGTGCTGCCTGGTGGGCGACGGCATCCACGCCGAGCGCTAGGCCACTAATGATAACCAGCCCCCGGCTAGCGAGTTCATGGGCAAAATTGTATGTCACCTGACGGCCGTACGGGGTAATCTTCCGTGCGCCGACTATGGCGATTGCTTGCCGCTCAAGCAGTCTCGCATCCCCCTTCAGGTGCAGTCGTTTGGGCGGCGAAGGAATCTCCCGTAGCTTCTGAGGTAAATCGACCTGAGTAAGCGTAAGCATCTTGCAGATACTATAGCACTTCTCGTTACTGGCTCGGTGGTTTATCCGATGGAGCCACAAACGCTTATTTCTAGCTCCAAAAAGAAAAACCCCGCCGTTAGTGGCGGGGTCTATCCCTGTTATGCTATT
>CAYZZS010000027.1:0-3990 GCA_964483035.1 uncultured Candidatus Saccharibacteria bacterium | reverse complement strand
CGAAATCCGGCTCCCAATCGAATGGGTTGTTGAAGGCGGACCAGTTCACCGTCCGTCCGGCGCACGCGAACAGGTGCGCGCGGATGCGGAATATCACCTCGGCTTGTGGTGCCCCCGGCACATCATCGAACGTGGTCGAGGCACCGAGCTCGAAATACTGCAGCGGCACACCGCGGCCAGCCGCGTAGATGAAATTACCGAACTGCTCGAACGTCCATTGCCAGTCGGGATCGGCGCCATAGCCCCCCGAGCGCGACACGTCCGCCGGCGCCTTGCCGAGCAGGCGGTAAAGACGCCCCGTGTCCCCGAGGAACGTGACCGGCGCACCCGTGGCGTCATAGAACCCGGCCCCGCCAAGGCAGGCATCGTTCAGCGCCGTGCCGGGACCATAGACCGCGAGAGACGGCAACGGGGCATAGCGCTTGCCGAGAGACAGTACGCCCCTGGCGGTGCGCGCCGTGCCCGCCCCAACGCCCTTGTCGGGCTCGTAGTTGCCGAACGGGGCCGGCTGCTTGGAGCGCATCTACCGCGCTCTCCAGTTGGGAATGCGCATGGCAAGCTGATTGCCGCCCTGACGCGCCCGCCGCTCGGAATTGAGAAGCCCCGAGGCCGTCGAGGTGTAGTTCCCGAACGCCTCCTGGCTCTTGTCGGTATTCCTGAGCCAGCGATACGCCTCGATCAGCGTGGCGTGGAAATAGAGCATGGGATGGGACGTGAGCACGCCATTGGTGTCCGTCTCGTCCTCCAATGCGTCCGGCCTGGCATAGTAGAGCAGTTTGAGATCACTGGTGATCTTCGGAGAGATCAGCAGGCTGTTGCCTTCGATCGTGTACCGCACCGGATGGCCCGTGGTGAGCGCATAGCGGCGCGTATGGAACACGTCGGGGGCCTCATAGAGCGGAGCCGTGTCGGGCTCGCCTGCCGTCCAGATCAGCCGCCGTGCAGACAGATAGTCCGCCGGCAACTCCCCGGCGCCGTCCGTGACGGTGATCGTTGCTTCCTCCTCCATCGCGCGCAACCGCACCGGCTCGCTCGGGAAAGGCGCCTCTGCACCGTACCACATGCGCTGCTCGGCACCGGCCACGAACCGCGGCAGCGCGGCGTCGAACCTGGCATGACCGCCACGCTCGCATTCGTCGCGCACCGCGTCCTTGAGATCGGCGAGGGTGGAAAAGAGGGCCATCAGGGCGTCAGCCTCAGATTGCGGTTGTCGATGTCACGTGCCCACTTCTCCCACTGCTTCTGGTCCTCGCTCCACCCTTCCTTGATGGCCCGGCTCATCACGGAGTCCGGCACGACGGCGAGAGGCTTGAGATCGGGGCTGACCAGCATGGGGCGCTCACGCTGCTGGCGCGCCTGCTCGAGAGCCACGTCCTCGGTCCACTCCTCGCAGATCACCACCTCGTCGGTAGCCGGATCGACCTTGGCCAGCACGCGCTTGCCGGGGCGCTCGGAGATCACCCGCCACTCGTATGGGTTCACTAGCATTCGACCGCGTGCCCCTTGGCAATGAGATCGTCGGCCTCCTGCACAGGCAGATATTCCCGCTGCCCTTCGATCAGGCGGCCGATCGACGTGAACACCTTGTAGTGCGTAATCCGCACCCGCTTCGGCGGCTGCCGGCCGGGGGGTGTCCCCGTGGCAGCCGCAGGCTTCTTAGCCATGTCACTCCTCCAGTAGCGCCAGCAGCGCCTGCAGGTTGGCCTCGGTCAACTCCGTCTCGCCAATAGTGATGGAGCCGCCCGTCGTCAGCGTGCCGTCGATCACGGTGTTGCCGCTGGACGCCTCGATCGTGACCTTATCGGTGTTGATCGCGACATCGCCCGCCACGTCGAGCGTGCTGGAGAATGTCACAGCGCCGGTAACGTCGAGCGTCCCTGCGATCGCGGTGTCACCGTCAGAGCCCGCCACGGTGAACTTGTCCGTGTTGACCGCCACGTTGCCGGACACACCGAATGTGCCCGTCACGGACGTGTTGCGGGCAAGGCTGATCGCGCCAGTTGCGGTGCCGTTGATGGTCACGGTTCCGCTGCCCTTGGCGTCGATGGTCAGGGCCTCGTTGGTGCCCGATGAGATCGCCGCGATGGCAGCGCCACCGGTCGCCGCCGCGCCTTTGACCTGGACGCCCGTTGCCGCAGAGGCCGTCGAGCAATCGACCTTGAGCACGGGATTGGTCGCCCCATTGCGGCCGATCGCAATGGCGTTGGCAGATGTGGAGGTGATTGCCTCGATGGAAGTCGTCGCCATGATTCAGATCCTTCAATATTTCGGAACGATGAGTTGGTTTCCGGAGCCATCGACCATCACGTTGCCAAGCCCGTCCACGAGCTCCAGCTCGTTCGTCTGGCTCGCCTTGATCAGGTCGAGGGACGCTTCCACGTATCCTTGCGCGCTGACGTAGACGGTGGCCCCGGTCGTCACGCACGCGACTGTCAGGGCCTCGTTGTTGCCGCCGATCAGCGGGCGCGCGAACACGATATTCGACGGCACAAGGCCCTCTGCGGCCAGATACGAGCGCCAGAGCACGGTTGATCCGCTCGAAACAACGACCTCTGTGCCCGTGGTATCGTCCACGTTGATGAGCTGCAGGCTGACGAGATAATTCGCCTTGCCGGCGCCAGGGGCCGAAGCGATCGTTACGGGGCTATCGTCGGTGATGCCGCTCGTCGCCGCCGCATAGGCCCACGGCTGGATGATCTGCGGATTGCTGGCCGGTATCGAGCCAGCCCCGCCGCCTGATCCGCCGCCGGCAAGCTCGCCGATGGCATCCGCCCGGACAGGCACCCACCTCCCGTCCGCCGTCTTGGCGTACAGGTTCGCTTGCACCGCCATTGTGTGAGGTCTCCTCGATCCGTGGGGGAGGGCGGCCCCGAAAAGCCGCCCGTTTCGCTTAGGAAGCGCTCGTGGACAGGTCCGCGATCACGCCATGCGCCTTCTCGTTGCACATCTCGAGCGTATACTCGCTCAGGATCACACGGGTCTCCGCATCGCCGACTTTCGCGAGCGGAAAGCGCACGAACTTCCGCAGATAGGCCACCTTGACCATCTCCGGGTCCACGTTCAGCACTGTACGTCCGCTGGACCGCAGATACCGGTGTGGCACGAACTGCAGCGTGCCGAAGTCGGACACGTACATATTCGTCGCCTGACTGATCGTGCGAGCGCCGATCGTGACCTGCGTTGCCTCACGGCCCGTGAAGGTCGAGGCCACGCGCTTGATGTACGGCCCCATCAGGGAGAACTTGACGTTGCCGCCCGCCTCGTAGATGGCCTGCAGGTTGTCGAGCAGCAGATCCTCGGTGAACTCCCGCTGATCGCCGTCGCCGGCCTGCGTGCCGGGTGTCTGGGTCGGATCTGCCGGGTCCGTGCCGTTCGCGCCGCGGCTGGTGTTGGTCCTGATCCATGCCTCGAAGCCGCGAAGCTGGCGCACACCGGTCTCGCCGCCGACCGTGGCGTTGGTGTTGTACGCCTGGTTGGACACCAGAATGGCCTCCATGTCCTTCCGCAGCTCGATCGTGCGGTCGGCCATCTGCAGGGCCATCTCGCTGTCGCGGCCCGCCTTGTTGACCGTCTCCAGCGTGCCGGAAACAGTCGCGTTCTTCTCAGAGATTTGGCACACGTTGCCGAGCCGGACGTTCGGCGTCGAAGCAGCTCGGCTCGTCTGCTGTCCTTCCGGCTTGGCGTTGTCGGTGTCGAGCGCCGACAGTGAGCGGGTCTGCCACTCGTGCAGCGTCTGCTTGGCCGTGGCGGTGCCCACGCGGCTCATGAAGGGTGTGTCCTCCACGTCCACGCGATGGATGGCGTCGGTCAGGTCCTCACGGATGCCGACCGCAGAGCCGGTGGTATATGCGTTCGTTACAACAGCCATTGTCTTATCGCTCCGCAGCGAGTTCGGCCGCGAATGCCGCCGCGAGGGCATCTCGGGACGGGTTCTGGGCCAGGTTCTGGACGGCGCGCGTGAGGTTCGACGGGCGGCCCACGGCCTTTGCA
>CAYZZS010000026.1:0-4004 GCA_964483035.1 uncultured Candidatus Saccharibacteria bacterium | reverse complement strand
CCCGCCACGCCGCCATCCTCCAGCTCAACTCCGACTCCTGGCAGCGCGGCTGGGGGACCGTGTACGACGACGCGTTCACCGGCGTGTTCGTCATGCTCGAAGAACAAGCTCCCGACATCCGCGTGTACGAAACGATGCTCGTCCCCGGACTGCTCCAGACCCCGGACTACGCCCGGTGGGTCCTCAGCAACCGGCAGAACCTCACCGACGACGACCTGGACCGCCTCGTCGCCGCCCGCATGGCCCGCAAGTCGATCCTGCACCGCACCAACCCACCCGCAGTGCACGTCGTCATCAACGAGGCCGCGCTCCGCCAAGTCGCCGGAGACCCGGACCTGATGCGCAAACAGATCAGCGAGCTGTGGACGGTGGCGGTCGACCAGGCGAACGTCACGCTCCAAATCCTGCCGTTCACCTCGCCGCCGCCGCCGGCGCTGATCGGGTCGGTCACCCTGTTCTGTTTCCCGGATGACCACGGCTTGGACGTCGCCCACTCGGAGGGGCTGCTGGGGGAGACGTACGTGGAGAGTACCGCTGAACTCGCCAGGGCTAGGATGGCGTTTCAGCAGGTGAGTGGGGCCGCGATGTCACCTGCGGAGTCCGTGGAGTGGCTCAAGGCCCGGACGCACGAGTAGTCCAGTCGCAAAGGACACGATCATGCACGCTTCTACGCAGGCCGCTTTGACGTGGCGCCGGTCGAGTTTTTCCGGTGACGGAAACAACTGCGTTGAGGTCGCTGCGGCCCCCGCGGGAGTGGGGGTGCGGGACAGCAAAAACCCAGACGGCGGCATCCTCCGCCTCACCTCGCCCGCCTGGCGGCGCTTGTCGGCCCGAGCGAAGGCCGGCGACCTCGACCTGTAGCGCGCGGCGTGAACGAGAGGCCCCCGGTGATCACCGCACCGGGGGCCTTTCCAGTCGCCGCCACCAGCGTAACCCACCCCACTGACCTAGGCTCCTAGGCGGTCAGGACCCTAGGCTGACAGGGACCTCACCCTCCATACGGTGCACGGCATGCAGCGGCGCATCGACACCACAGCCGAGCGGGCCCGGTACCGGCAGCTCGCCGACATCCTCCGGACATTCATCGTGTCGGGGGAGTGGGAACCCGACCGTAGCCTCCCGAGCGAAGCCGCACTGGGGCACGAGTATCAGGTGTCGCAGGCGACGGTGCGGCGCGCTTTGGCGGTGCTCCGCGCCGAGGGGCTCGTTGAATCTGTTCCGGGGATGCCGTGGAGGGTCCGCGAGCGGGGGGAGGCAACCGTGGTTGAGTTGGGGCCGGGGGATCGTGTGCGGGCGCGTGTGGCGACCCGTGAGGATCAGGACCGGTTCGGGGTGCCGGAGGGTGTGACGGTGTTGGTGGTGGTGTCTCCGGGGCGCCCGGACCGGGTGTTCCGGGCGGATGAGGTGGAGGGTGAGGTCCCTGCCGGGGACTAGCCGCGGGCAGGGGTGTATTCAGGTGTCAAGGATCGGTGCCGTTGTGAGGGGGTCACCGGCCGGTGCGCACGGTTGCCACCATCACACGGTCAGTGAGTGCTTTCAAGGGGCCCACGGCAGTTATTACCTGACAGGTCCAACACGCCCGACGGCACTGGCATGCGGCAACCCCGCTAGAGACCCCTAGAAACCCGAAGACCGGGGAAGAGGCTGGAACACCGCACCATCCCGTCGCAGCGCCCCGGCAGCGGAGCGCTCATCCCACCCGAGGTACCGCCGCCCGTACGGCGCCGCGTCCACCACACGCCCCTCGTGCACGATCAGCGCGAACGTCGCGCGCGGTAGAGACACCCAGATCCACCGGGCGTCAGGAGGCGGAGTCCTCACGCTAGACACTCCTAGAAACCGCTAGGGCTATGCCGCCGGAAGTGCTGCCATGCCTCGCCGTGATGTTCGCGATCCTTCATAAGGGCCTGGCTCCACGTCAGGGTGAATTGGAAGTAGGCGCGGCGAGGCTCATCCGCCCGCACGTGCCCGAGGACCCGCTGAACGTCTCGCCGTGCCCGTTCGGCCGCGATCTCGACGTAGTACTCAACGACCTCGTCCTCGGTCGCGTCCCACACCACGATCGTGTCAGTCTCCGAAGAGAACACCGCGTAGAGACCGCCAGGTTGACGGATGATCTGACTACCCATGGGGCGTCTCACTCCTGTTGTCGCCGGGGTAATCGAGCCGGTCCACGGCAGCCTGCTTCACCTGCTCCGGGCGCCGGTCGTACGCCGCCGTGGTGACCGGCGACGCGTGCCCCACAAGGGCCTGCACCGTCGCCAGATCAACGCCCTTGTCCAGTAGGTCACCGATGAAGGTGTGCCGAAAGTCGTGCGTCGACAGGGGCGGCAGTCCGGCCTTGGCGCGCACCCGCGCAACGACCATCCCGATGGCGCGCTTGGACATCGCTCCGTCCCGCACGTGCCCCCACCGGTCCACCGGCCGGAACATCGGGCCGCGGCGTGTCCCCAGCAGCGACAGCCATGCGTCGAGGTGGGGGAGTACCTGCGGGTGAATGTAGACCGTGCGTTCCTTGTTGCCCTTGCCGGTGAGTTTGAGGGCGCGGGCGCCGGCGTTGTAATTCTCAAGGACGATGTTGGCGACCTCTTCGCGGCGGGCGCCCGTGCACCACAGGACGCCGATGAGCGCCGCGTCGCGGACACCGCCCGGCCCCTCGGTGGTTCGGCAGACGCGGAGCATCGAGGCGAGCTCGTTCGGGTTGAGGTTCCGGCCGGCCTTCTCCCGCTTGCCGTGCAGGTTCTTGATCCGCGCGGCGGACTCGTACTGGTCGGCGGTCATGAGGCCGAGGTACTGGCATTCCTTGAGGACGCGGCGGAGCGCGGACAGGTGCTTGTTGACGTGGCTGGGGGACCAGCCGGTCGCCACCAGGAGGTCACGGATACGTGAGGTGTGTTCGTATCTGAGGAGCCACCATGCGCGGCCCGCTCCTGTGACCGGATGGTCACGGGGGAGTGGTTCGCCGATCTCCTCCTCGATGACCATGCGGGCGATTCGGTCGAGGCACGCGGTCATGGTCGTTTTGGACTCGGCGCTGTCGAGAGAATTCCGGTACACCAGGTACGGGTCAGCGGCGCCGTGCGGGGGAGACGTGAGCGCGAGGAGCGCGCCGGCGGGGACGGCTGCGGCACTGTGGGGGGCGAGTTCGGTCACGGTCCGGTGATCTCCGTTTCAGTCGTCAACTTCCCGGAATCGGCATTCTGTGAGTCCACAGTTCACGACGATTGCGGGCTAGCAGAACTCCAGACGCTCGCCGGCGGCAGCGGCGCGTTCCATCCCTTCAGCGAGAGCGAGCCCGTTCTTCCGGTCGTAGTCGTTCTCGTCAGGCCACAGAGCATCGACCACCTCGCGGAGCCGAGGCGCGATCTGGGAGCACTCCTCAGGTGACAGATCGCCGTCACAGTCGGAGTGGTTCAGCAGCGGCTTGAGGGCCGTGTCGACCTTGTCCCACGAAAGGTTGGGGTGGGTTTCGGGGTCGTCGCCGCGCCACGGTGCGCAGAAGCCCGCCATGTCGCGGAGCCTGATGCCCTCGTACTCGGCCAGTGCCTCACGGAACCGGCCGAACCCGCCATAGCTCCATCCGGCTTCGGTGTGGCTGAAGTCAATTCCCATGTCTCTATTCTCTCATTTCCGCAGGTCATCCGCCGGTTTTACACTGCCGCGAATTCCCAATCCCTACACGATGCGGACTCGGACGAGAGCGCGGTACTTCTTGCCCAACTCGGCGGCCCGCTCCACCATGGGCGACGACTGCGGACGCGCGACCGCGTAGTTCGGGACGATCGCGAGGCGAACGTCATCACCGAAGAACGCGCGGGCCTCGTCGAGCGCTGCGAGCTCCATCTCTGTGGGGGTGTCGCCGTAGGTCTCGGCAAGGAAGGTGCGCTGGTCCTGCTGCTCCTGCTCGTGGTCCATGGTGGCTCAGTCCTTTCCGGCGATGATGGCTGCGGTGATGGCGCACCAGGCGATGTGCCACGCCTGGTCGAGATGCGCGGCCCCCGTGG
>CAYZZS010000025.1:0-4194 GCA_964483035.1 uncultured Candidatus Saccharibacteria bacterium | reverse complement strand
TTCTGCTGGTGTAGGCGAGCCTGGAAGTTGAGGTGGGAGGTGGCGGCATGGGCCGTATCTGAGTCTCGATTAACGAATGCAAAGGCCGTGAGAAAGATCGAGAGAAGTAAAAACACACCTAAAAACAGGGCTTTTGAGCCATAGTAAACGGATGCCTGTTTTTTAGGTGTTAATTGTTGCATTTGTTTTTGAATTTTTTTCTTGGTTTTTTCTCTTTTTGCTTTTTGTTGAGAAAACCAGTCCTTTCAATTATCCCTACAACCCTCACGGTTCTCAAGTGAAAAGAATAATTTTTGTACTCCCTCAAAACCGAGTTATCAACAGGCGAAATATAATGATTATTGTTGTAATTTCTATCACTAAAAATGTTATTCAAGGTTATAAAGTAGAGTTTTACCTCGTAAAGTCATCCGCGCCAAGCAAAATTTTACGTTGTTATTTTTGCTTTAATTACTTTTTTACATCATTTTTTATCCACAGACATGGGAGTTATAGCACTTTACGCCCAAACTTAAACACAAATTGCACTACTTACCCCTGTAATTTTGCAATGACATGCAATCGGAAACTGCAAGTAGCTGTAGACAAAATACCTACGATTATAGCCACTCTACAGATAGAAATTAATAAATCTATGCCAGCTGTAGACCATTTATGAAAATCCGCCACTGATCTTCTGTTAAATCCTCATTTGCCCGGATAAAGATTAGTGTGGCGCCTGCTACCATCACAGCAGTCTGCTGCCCACCTTGATCAGTAGGCCTTGTAAGCGCTACCTTGCCGTACTTGGTACTCAGCGAAGCATATTGATGCATCGTTGACAGTAATTCCTCATATTTCTCGTTTGAATCTTTAAGCTCTTGAGGTAGCTGCTGTTGACTTAAAACAACCCGAACATCGATATCTGTTAGAAGAGCCTCTATGACTACTAACTTTTCCGAATCATAGTAATGAAAACCTTGATCACTAGCCTCCAGGGACTGATCTGGGGTCGGATATAGCACCTGAAACGGCACCTGAGATAGTTTTGCCTCGGAAAAGAGCGTACGAGGCGCACCGCCACCTCTCTGCCCTGCCCCCCACACACCAAGCAGCATAAAGCAAATAATCAGCCCTGCAGCTACGCCGAATATCACCTCAGCCCTCTTAATCTTGTGCAAAGTGCATCTCCTTCATCACCCTGTCTGCTGGTAAGCCTCAGTCTTGGTGCTTGATTTGGCTTACCTATTAATACTCTTTTAGAGAATGTTATTATTCTGCTGACTTATTCCGCTGCTATGTCATGCCATCCCCCTACCTTTGTGTCGTTAGCCGCTTACGGTAATAGAAGTAGTCAACATAAATCATACGATTAGACGTACCTGACCCCTTCTCTATCATGAAGACCACAGATGTCGAATCATCCTTTGGAATATTTGTAGTAACCGGCGAACCAAGAGAGACATCGTCTATAAAATACTCGACACTGGTCGCATCGCTATTGACCACAATCTTAAACCGGTGCCAGCCCGAAGTTACCGCCACCGAACTTGCTGTCTTTGTCCTTGTATTATTCTTTGCTGTCGCCTTAATCCAGTTAGTACTGGCATTGCGATTATATTCAAAGTAGATTCCATCTACGCAATCTTCATCCCATGCAGTATCACAGAAGCCAAGCCGCAGATCATACTCGTTCGCGGAAGTCGATAACGTACTGACATATATTGCGAACTCGATGACCTCACCACCCGTGATGTAAAAGTCTTCACCGCCGTCATATTCATGGCCGCCAAGCATAATGCTCGAGTATCCAAATGCCTGGTTGTTGGTATATAACCCCACCACACCAGGTCGACTACCGTATACAGTATTCTCTTTTAGGATATAGGAGTCATTGGAATCTGGCGTGAAACTATCATTAACCATCGGCCACCAGGTGAGCTCGCCAACCGCACCGTCACTCCAGTTCACTCCTACAAACTCATCCTTGAGCGTAATACCCCAGCTCGGACTCATCGGCTCATTACAGAACGTCCACTCCCCGTCTATCCGACAGCGGAAGCCATCGTAGTACGAACTGTAGTACATCGCCCCATCTACGCCTGTCGGATCGCCGGAATTCGTCTTGGTGTCAAGTACTAGCAGCGTACCAGTTGTATCAACAGCCCCGATAAGGATATTGCCGCCATTGGTCGTTGTTAAATTGATACCACCCGAGCCCGCCTGCAGGCTTAATTTACTGGCTGCACCGTTACCCGCTACCGTTAAGTCACCGAAAATATCATAAATTGGAGTAATCGTACTGCCTATTTGAATGTGCCCATTAACCCGTAATTGAGACCCTGCCCCCGGGGTCTCAATTCTGATAGTGCTTCCACTGACAATTTCCAGTAGTAAGTCATTTATCCAGCTTGCGTAGATACTGCCGAAAGTCTTATCTCCTGCGAATGTCTGATTGCCGGTGGACATTAGGCCGGCGTAGCTTGAAGTAGCCGCTTGCAGATACAGGGTAGTGCCGGAGATAGTGGCACCGTTGGCGTTCGGGGTGCCGCCGTTCAGCGCACCGATAGTGTCGACACCGCCGGTCATGCCGCCGGAGCCGTCCACGCCACACTCAAATTGCTTGGTGCTGCTGTTCCACAGCAGCTTGTCACCGGCAGCGCTACAGTCACTGGAGAGGCCAGCGCCGGAGACAGTGGTAAGTTGGAGTTCGCCGCCAAAGTAGCTAGTACCGGAATATACATACAAGGAATAGTCATCTGCCCCTTGGATGTAGATACCAAAGTCATCCGAGGTGCCTGCGGATTGCTGACCAATATATATACCATAATTATTTGTTATTACACCAGCGTTCACTGGGTTTGCTATATAAACACTCCTATTATTACCGATGGTACCACCGGCGTTTCCATTGGTATTTTGGACAAAAATACCATTAGCATTCGCCAGTGAGCCAGTTCCGCTGTAATTTACACCGTTATGAATACCGTTAATAGTGCCGACTCCCGAAAAAGCAGCCGCGCTATACGCCAAAACCTTAATTCCACTCGAGGATCGGTTTGCGGCACTGGCAATCACCGGCCGGACATAGAGGCCGTTCTGATCATTACTAGTTGAGGCTAAATTACCGTTGAAGTATGCAATTGCTCCATTGCTGACATCAGCAGCGCTCGAGTCAACAGTAAGTCTTGCATTGCTCGTAGTTGTCGTGCCGACAGCAACTCTATTATTCGCCGCGTCAATAAATAAGGTATTGCTGCTGATGTTAAGGTTGTTGGGGGTGGTAACATTTACACTGTTAATAGTAAGTGAATCGCCGCTAGCATCACCAAGCGTAACCCCGCCCTGCAGCGATACTGCATCAGTAAATGTTTTCGCACCAGCGAAAATCTGACTACCAGTACTAACTAGGCCGGCGTAATCTACATCGGCAGTCTGCAGAATAAGCTCGTCATTACCGTTAATGACCGCCCCGTTAGCACTCTTGGTAGCAGAGTTGATTGTACCGATACCGACAATACCTGCACCCACACCGCCAGAGCCATCAATACCACAAGTGAAAGTCTTTGTGCCGCTGTTATATAGCAACTTGTCGTTAATACCGGAGCAGCTGGTCAGACCAGCACCAGAGACGGTGGTGAGCTGAAGTTCGCCGCCAAGGTAACTGGCACCGGAATTGACGTAGAGCGCGTAGTTACTGCTGCCGCCGCTGGCTCCCTGAATGTAGACACCGTAGTTGTTAGTGCCAGCAGTCATGGATTCAACATAAACGCCATAGTTGCTATTTATTGTTCCATTATTAACGGCATTATCTGCTCGCAAGGCATAAGCATTAGCAATCGTACCGGTTGCCTGGTTGTTAAAGATCCGGCCATGAACACCCATTGCGTTACCCAAAAGTCCAGCTCCATCGTAGAACGGGAATCCACTCATCCCCATAATTGTAGCTCCGGCGACATTGCTCGAGCTGGAATACGGTCCAGCAAAGAATCCGCCATATGTTCTCACAGAGGAGCTACCCGGACCAACTGTCGGCTCCAGTCGCATGCCATATTGATCATTACTCGTAGAGTTCATTGCAGAAGTAACAATAATAGCGCCCGCATATGCTGAATCTGGTACGGTTGCCGAAACCGATAAAACTCCGCGAGAAGTATCACTCGTCCCCACCCCCACCCGGTTATTTACCGCATCAACGAACAAGGTGGTGCCGTC
>CAYZZS010000024.1:0-5525 GCA_964483035.1 uncultured Candidatus Saccharibacteria bacterium | reverse complement strand
GTTTGTCAAGGGTGGGTACCCTCACGGGCCCCAGTCCGAAACAGAGCTCTACCCCTACCAGCTACCGTACAACGCTAGCCCTAAAGCTATTTCGAGGAGAACCAGCTATCTCCGAGTTCGATTGGCATTTCACCGCTAACCACAGGTCATCCAAGAGTGTTGCAACTCTCCCTGGTTCGGTCCTCCACGTGGTTTTACCCACGCTTCAACCTGCCCATGGTTAGGTCACCCGGTTTCGGGTCTACTTACTAATACTGATGCGCCCTATTCAGGCTCGCTTTCACTGCGCCTCCGACAACTGTCTTAAGCTTGCACTAGTAAGTAACTCGCTGGATCGTTCTACAAAAAGCACGCCGTCACCCGGCAATTGCCGGGCTCCGACTCCTTGTACGCACACAATTTCAGGTTCTATTTCACTCCCATCCCTGGGTTCTTTTAACCTTTCCCTCACGGTACTAGTTCTCTATCGATCGTAAGATATATTTAGCCTTGGAACGTGGTCGTCCCAGCTTCAGTCAGAGTTTCTCGTGTTCCGACCTACTCGACATACGAGTCTACTCTCGAACAAGTTCAAGAACAGGCTCCTACAAATATAAGGTTAGCGAAACTTGGCATACCGGGCTTTCACCGTCTTTGGCGGTCCTTTCCAGAACCTTCTGCTCGCCTCGCTAATTTCTGACCTTATGCAGACTGGTGGTAGCATCTGCCTCCTTTTGCAGAATCTGGACGGATCCAGGCTCCACAAAAGGTTGTTTGTAGTGTCACAACCCCTTTTAGATATTCGTCTACCAACTTATTTGTCCGCCCATAAATGAGCAGGCAAAAACCTAAAAGGTTTGGGCTCTTCCGGGTTCGCTCGCCACTACTGCCGGAATCGTTGTTTACTTTCTCTTCCTCGAGGTACTAAGATGTTTCAGTTCCCCCGGTTCCCGCTGCTTAACCTATGTATTCAGTTAAGAGTTATGGGACATGACTCCCATAGGGTTCCCCCATTCGGACATCTTCGGATCAAAGCTTAGTCAGCAGCTCCCCGAAGCTTATCGCAGCTTCTCGCGTCCTTCATCGGTATCTTACGTCAAGGCATCCTTTGTGCGCGCTTGAGTAACTTTTTACGATTTGAATCTACAAATGTAGATTCTGTGCAATTGACTAGTTATTGGTGACTACCAATAACTGCCGTTTGTCATTTCACATCTTCATATCAAAATTGACACGAAGATGCATCTCTTTACTTATCTTCTCCGAATTTTTAAGTTACGAACTCAAGACATCTCACTGATAGTTTCAGTCTCCGAGAGCTTGAGCTTACGCTTGAATCTTCGTTTAGACTCGGGCCTAAACTCAAGCACTAGGTCATTCTACCAGTTTCAACAGAGGCGGTCAAGAGTATGATGGTGTCAAAGTTGCTACAATTTAACCCCTTGGCCACTTCGTAATAGTGCCCTATCGCAAAGATAAGCCGAAACTGGCGGTCATTGTATTTTTGTGCAGTGACCTGCTTACGGCACCTATTGTGAGATTTTTCATAGTAGCTCCACCTGCAGATACCTATTATGAGCCTGATACCAAAAGCAAAGCAATATCGACAACTGCTTAGGGCACATAACGGAGGGGTATATGGGATGGATGGGCTCTAGAATTATTCGTAGCCAACAACGACACGCCACCTCCTTGCTGCATCGCAAGAGTATACGGGTAATTGGGACTACTGCAGCAGCCATCCTGATCTGCACGCCTTTTGCCGTCTATGCTTCGCAGCAATCCGACACCCCAGGACCTAAAGACACTCCCCCGGCTCAATCTGAAAGTCGGGCCCGACCTCTGCCTGCTCACGACCAGACAGACAGCAGCTCATCATTGCATCTCGAATTCGAAACTAAGGACAGCCGCGACAACGACTCCGGACAATCGCTCGACTCAGATACCGATTTGACGGTTAACGGCCGCAGCGTGCCCGTACCCGAGAATGGCTCGGTACATCAGACTATTCCATCTCACGATGGCAGTAACGAGACAGACGTAGACGTCCGCACACGAAGCAACAGTCACAGCTCTAACAGTTCCGATATCCGAATTGAAAGTGATTCATCTACAAGTATTGATATCTATTCCGAGTCCCACTCCACAGGTTCAGATCAACCAACAAGCAACGGAGACAGTCGCCACCCCCGAAGGAGATAACGTTGATAGCCAATCCCTTGGGGCTGACCAGACAACCTCAAGAGATCGGGAATCAACCCGAACTAATATTAATCAATAAAGGAGGGAAGCATGAAGAAAAAACTTCTACGCCTCGCGGCAGCTTCAGTCTTAGGTCTTAGCCTGACGACTGGCGTTGCGGCAGCAAATTCCGGTTCGATTGATACGACCGGTCCTGACTCTGATAACGAAATCAGGGTACGCCACAACCGCGATGTTCGGGTTGACAACAACAACGACATCGACGTAGACAACGATGTTGATCAGGACGCTCGCACCGGCGATGCGGACGTTCGGCGCAATACACGTGGCGGGGATGCTGAATCAGGCACAGCTGTCAATGACACGCTTTTGCGCGCCCGATTCAACGTAAACAACAGTAGCTCTACTAATGGCCTTGGAGGCGACAACGGCAACAGCAGCTTCCGTGCCAACATAGAGAACACCGGCCCAGACTCTGACAACTTTGTAGAGTACGACAACGATGTTGATATTGATATTGACAATGACAACGATATCTCAATAGACAACCGCGTCGATCAGAATGCTCGCTCCGGTGATGCTCGCGTAGAGCGGAGCACTTCTGGTGGAGATGCTCGGAGCGGTGATGCCTCCAACATCAATACCACAGAAGTAGAAGTCGACGTCCGGAACTAGGTTCCAGTCTGTCTACTAGCCGCTCGTGAGCGGAACTATGGCAGAGGGGTCTGCCTCGACAGGCCCCTCTCTGCCTCACTGCTGCAAAAAGCTTGAGTTGTAATGAATGGGGAGACAGCTATGCCGAATATCAGGTCAGTAACAAAACGTATATTTATCGCATTAACCATATTCTTAGTCGTAGGAGTTTACCCAGCTCCCGTAATCGCAAATGAATCATCCGCCCCCGTCACACACACCACCTCGACGGATAGTCAAAGCACTCCCGCCACGCCGACCGAGCAGTCCACCCATCCCCTGTCATCACAATCTCAAGCACCCAAACCTAGCACCGGTCCCACACAGTCAACAGGAGCTGATGGGCCTAAATATAAATACAATGAGCAGACCAAGCTCTGGGAGAGCGACAAATATACCTGGGATCCGGCAACAAACCAAACCAAGCCAAAAGAAACACCAAACTACAGCTACAATTCTGCCACCGGCCGATGGGATACAACCGAGTGGAAATATAACCCGGCCAGCAACACTTACGAACAAAACACCGCCACTAGGAGCACGCCCCCCACTGGAGGCGCGTCCACAAACCCTGTCTCCCCTACTAGCAACGAGACTAGCGACACCGGAACCGGAGCAGACAATTCGCATCTACAGCCTCACGTGAGCAGCAGCGGGAATAGCCCAGCCCTGCAGGGAGGCAGTGGCAGCAACAGCCCAAGTACAATATCTCTTAACGCCAACGGTCGACAAAGCTACGAGCTGTACTACAACGCACAGATCAGCAACACCATTAACTCCTCTGCCCTTACCGGAGATGCCAGCGTACTGCAAAACACCCAAGGCGGCAGCGCCATGACCGGTGACGCCCTAGCACTAACTAACCTCATTAACCTGTTGCAATCCTCATGGGCACCGAACGGGCAGTTCGCTACCTTTATCAAGGATATTGAAGGTAATGTGGTCGGCGACTTACACATCGATCCGGGAGAGCTGACAGTAGTAAACGCCGCACGAACTGCCGACATCAAAGTCCAACATGATGTAAACGGCACAATTAATAATGATGTCAATCTGGATGCCCGCTCAGGCAACGCACTCGTTGATGGCAACACCACTGCCGGGGATGCGACTTCCGGCAATGCAAACGCGGTCGCCAATATTGTAAATATGATCAACTCCAGTATCGGTTCTGGGCAGTCATTCTTGGGCATGCTGAATATCCACGGCAACTTCGAGGGCGATGTCCTACTACCACCGCAAACCCTTCAGAATCTTTTGGCGGACAGTAGTGTACCGAAAACAGAAGTCAACCTGGCAAGCATTAGCGACACTGAACTGACCGCTGATTTCGCCAATAATATGGCCATCACAAACGACATTGCCACTAACGCTGCCTCTGGTAGCGCTACTGTTGCGGGAAACACCACTGCCGGGTCAGCCACCACTGGTGATGCCGCGACGAACGTGACTGTCCTCAACCTTACCGGCCGCCAAGTTATCGGCAGCAATGCTCTGCTCGTTTTCGTCAATGTCCTTGGTGAATGGGTTGGTATGATCGTAGACTCGCCGAACAGCAACTCCGCCGCCCTAGGCAGCGGCATTGGCAGTAACTACTACAGTGGCAATGCGGATATCGATTCAGAATTCAATGGCGTCATCAATAATAACATTACGGTCAATGCAGCCACCGGCAATGCGGCAGTTACGCATAATACGCGCGCCGGGAATGCTACCACTGGCGATGCGACGGCAAGCGTTAACCTGGCTAATATAATGAACAGCCAGTTTAACCTGACAGACTGGTTTGGCATTCTGTTTATAAATGTGTTCGGCACCTGGCGCGGCAGCTTTGGGATTGACACTGCATTCGGTAACCCTATCGCTACCAATCCTCAGCCTAGTGGCAGTAAGGGTGGGTCTGCCAGTCCGCAGGAAGTGCAAGTGTTTCGCTTTGTGCCCAGCGGCGACAGTAATAACAGGACTAAGTCCCGCAAACTAGTGCGCATCGCAGCCTTCGACTCAGCTGACTCCACTGGCAGCACCGCAAGTGCGAGTGCCGAACAGAACCAGGACGAACCGACAAATAAGGAGAGCGGAAATACGCTCGGCACAATAACGCCACCAACTGGCACGCCAAGCGATAATGCCCCGCAAGGCTCCGGCAGCAACTTCTGGATACCTGCGGCCGGCATACTGATAGCCGCCGCTCTGCTAGCCGCTGAGCGGTACCTGTCTATCCGTGAGAAGCGACACTCGCCGACAGGATATACCGGACGCCGAATTCCATCCCGCCGCAAAGGCTCAATTGACATCATCGAGCCCCTTGGAAGTAGATAAAGCAGTAGATAGGATAACGGAGACTCGACCTACCTTCGGCAGGCCAGGAACTTCACGATTGACAACAAGTTGTCATCGGAAGATTCCCTTGCGAACTGCCACCGGCAGTTCTCACCCGAACCCTGGGCGGGGTTCTCAATACAACCAAAACAAAAAGAGGTCACCTGGACCTCTCCTTGTTTTGGTGGAGCAACGGGGACTCGAACCCCGGACCCCCTGCTTGCAAAGCAGGTGCTCTAGCCAACTGAGCTATTGCCCCTTATGAGTAAGTTGTGATTATGGTGGGCGATGAGGGACTCGAACCTCCGACCTCGTCATTATCAGTGACGCGC
>CAYZZS010000023.1:3437-6042 GCA_964483035.1 uncultured Candidatus Saccharibacteria bacterium | reverse complement strand
CCCCAGCCAGAAATTTGTACTAAATTCAAATATAGCTATCAGGAAAGTCATATGCGTCGTTTTGCTATACTAACGCCATATGAAAATTGCTGTTGTCGGGCATCTGGAATGGGGGAGATTCGTACGAGTTGATCGCATTCCTCTGGCTGGTGAAATCATTCGCGCTCAAGAAAGCTGGGAAGAAGTAGCCGGCGGCGGAAGTGTGGCCGCAATGCAGATCGCAGAACTCAACGGTAGCTGTGTTTTCTTCACTGCAGTAGGCAGCGATAAATTGGGCACTCGGGGAATTGAGCAGCTGCAACAATGCGGCATTGAGGTATATGCCACCATTGCTAAAGACCAGTCGACAAAGAGTGCCATAGTTCATACTGACTCGAACGGGGAAAGGACAATTACCGTCAGCGGCGACCTAAAGCCAAGCGGCACAGATGCAACGCTGCCCTGGGAGATGCTGTCCGAGATGGATGCTGTCTATTTTGTAAACGGTGACGCCACCGCCCTAGAGCACGCCCGAAAAGCGAAAACACTAGTCTCTACGGCACGTATCTTACCTCTCCTGCAGCAGACAGCCCTACCAGTTGATGTTCTGCTGGCAAGCGCTAAAGATGAAGGTGAAAAATACCGCCCTGGCGACCTATCCCCAGAGCCGGCTTTGGTTATTATGACCGATGGCTCAAAGGGTGGCACACTCAGTGACGGCACCCGCTATGCAGCCGAAACCGTTGCCCCAGAGTCTCTAATTGACACATACGGCTGTGGTGACTCTTTTGCAGCAGGCCTTACTTATGGGCTGAGCACCGGCGCTGACACGCACGAAGCCCTCAAGATAGCAATCCAGACCGGCGCCTTAGCGGCTCAGCGACGCGGCGCTTTCGGCAGCTAGCACTCAGTCGCAACCTTCTCACTCTTCTCGCTTTTGCTATACTCCCTGTATGAAGTATAGAGCTGTACTTTTCGACATGGACGGCATCATTGTAGACAGCGAACAGCTGCATGCCGCTGCTTTTCAGGACACCCTCGATGAGTTCGGGCATAAGATAAGTGATGAGGACTATAAGACACACTTTGTCGGCAAGACAGATGAAACCGGACTGGAATCTTATCTCAAATCTGTAAATAAGACTGTCGATAGGCAATTAGTGCTGGATGAAAAGGCCAGAAAATATCTTGAGCTTGCCAGCGACCAGCTCGTCCCATATCCGGGTGTTGTACAGCTCATCGGAAAGCTTGCCAGCTCCATCCCGCTGGCACTCGTAACCGGCTCACTCAAAAACGAAGCAGAGACCGCTCTCAGAACCTTCAATATTATCGATTCCTTTAAGGTCATTGTCACAGCAGATGATGTATCAAACAGCAAGCCAGACCCAGAAGGCTATAGCAAGGCGATGGAATTATTGGAAGTCAGCCCCAAGGATTGCGTAGTCGTTGAAGATTCACCAAGCGGCGTGAAAGCCGCCAGAGCTGCAGGAGCGGATTGCATTGCTGTAACCAACACGCATACAGCCGACGAATTACAAGAGGCAACAATAGTCGTCGACAAACTGGACCTAAGCCTATTCAAGCAAAGCCGCCCGACTCTTTTAAGCAGCAATTAACAGGCAAGAGCATAATTGACCATAATTGAAATACAATAAAATGCCACACATATCCAAGCTTTAATTACCTTAAACATCACAAATGAGCGCCCGTGAATTCCAATTACAAGCAAAACAGCTGCTTGAGCAGTATTTCGAAGATGTCCGCATAGAATGGCCGGCCGCAGCTGAGGCAATTAATTCAGCCAGGCAGAATGAAGATCGCTACACCCCCAGATTGGATATAGCCCTCGGCCCGTTTAATGCCTCACGCAGCACGAACAGCAACATCACCGAAGTGCTCATCGACCCTCGGCTCAGCAAACACTTCACAGGCCTAACGGCAAACAGCAACCCGCGCTGCCTAATAGCAATCGAGGTCACTTATAGCGGATCATCCAAACACATCCTTGGGGACATACTAAACGCAAGCGTCCTGGGGCTATACGGCATCGTAGTCTGTCAGCCGGATCTAAAAAGCAAGGTCGAGAGAAATATCGCCTATCTAAAGGATTTAGCTGAACTTGGCAATCTGCCGGCTCGACTATTCGGCAACGTTATCGTGATGGACACCGATGAGTTCAAGAACGCGCTAAGATAACCCTTCTTAGGCTGACACATCCCGCAGCTCATCGTATCGCCGACCGGTCTTTAGCTTTAGCCTCGTTTAGCTCCGCCGCAGCCTGAACTAGCGTTTTTATCGCCGCAGCATCCACACTATCATCCTCACGGAACTCAATTGCACGGTCCGTACTGCTCTTTAGGCGTGCGTTGAAGTGGCCTTGCAGGCCCTCCAGCTGAGCACCTTTGACAAAGATCAGCTTAATATTATCCTTCCAGGCCTCCATCATGCACACAATTCCATCATGCGTCCAAACCGGCAACCCCTCTGGTCTGGTCGGAGTCTTCCATTTAACTTCCTCGACAATATTCGGATCAGCGGCCAGAACTGCAGCGCGCACCTGCGACAATATCTCACCCTTCCACCCGCCGTGCTTCTTGATAATGTCGTCTATCTGCTGCGCTGCTGG
>CAYZZS010000023.1:0-3337 GCA_964483035.1 uncultured Candidatus Saccharibacteria bacterium | reverse complement strand
GTTCAACTTCACTACTATCGACGGCTATTTTGCCGGCCCTGAAGGTGACGGCGTGTTTCACGCTGGCTCAGCCCAGATCGCTTGCGCTGCTTTTCAATCAAGCCCGCTGCCTCTTGAACACTGTCGAAAAACCTTCTTTGCTTGCCGGACGCAACCAGCGGCTCACCCGCCACCGGGACAACGATAAGTGTCGTATCAAACTCCTTGACTTGACCTTTGGTATTCTTTATCTCTTCGCTCGTCACTTCAATCTTTTCTATCGCCATTCTCTTCTGCAGCTTTTTGCCGAATTGCACTAGGTATTCCTCAGTCACATCCAACTCAGATGCATAAACCATATCCGGCTTTGCCATAATAAGCGGAATATCGGCTACCGGTCGCAATTGCGAAACCGCCAGCAGCAGATCACGCGTCGACAAAAACCCAGTCGGTCTGTTATTCCCATCCACTAGAATGATGCTATTGTGCGGCGAGGCAATCAGGTGCTCTACTATTTCACTTCTAGGAGTAGTTGCCGGCAGCGTATCAACCAACCCGCCAGCGTAGCTACGAGCAGGGTGGTCTTCGCGATATTTCTTCTCTCCGGCCCGGGAATGAAAGCCGCTGAACGCTCCTTCCGGCGGAAACCTGCGTTTCTCTGTCGGCTTGATGAACGCCTGCATGAGATCGCTTCTGGAAACCATCCCCGCCAAACTTCCATTATCCTCAACCAATAGAACACGGGAGACACCTTTTTCTTTCTGAAGTTGATAAATATCATTTACTTTCGCACTGATCGGCGCCGTAATAGGACTGCTCAGCGTAACATTTCCGACTATCGACTCGAGCAATTCAGGGCTTTGGGCTATGTGCTGCAGGATGTCCTTGCCATTTATTACGCCGATAGGCTCGCCGTCAACACCAAACACCGGCAACTGATAGATCTTTACCGACACCATATGCTCCGCCACTTCATACACGGGAGCATCAGGTGTTATAGCAGGCGGCCTCAACAAAATTGTACTGACCTTAGCCGTGTACGGATGGTAGCTGGTGTACAGTGCTCGGTAGGGAGAAGCCAGCCCCAGGAACTTACCATTGTCGTCATAAACAAATACCGCCTGATGACTTGAGTCAACCTTGGATAGCGCACTGCCGAGCGTCGCATCCGGATGCTCCTTCGTCACCATATCTATATCCTGAATTAAGTTTGCTATATCGTTCTTGGTGTTAAAACTCTTGTTACTGTCCATGCTCTTATCATACTCAAAATAGCAGCAAAACTCTGTGGTATATTCGACATGCAAAAGTCTGCAACTATGCTATGCCTCATAACTGCCGTATAGTCAACATGAAATGAGACCCAGAGCTACCTGGGTCTCATCAGTTCTATACCAAGGCTACTCCGTGGTCATATTGCGCACAATATCAGATATTTTTTGCTCCGTAGGCTTATCTAGCTCCGTGAAGAACCAGGCGCACGGCATTAGCTTATCAGGCGACCCTTCGTCCAGCTTAAACTCTACGAACTCCGTCAGACCAAAGGTCATATACTTGTCTTCGCGGAAAAAGCAGAGCACAGCACTGTCCTTGGTCTTAGCGTAGCCCGGCATACCGTACCAAAGCCGCGGGCTGAGCGTAGGGTTAGCATCCATTATTAATTGATGTAATCGCTCGGCTAGCGGCCGGTTCTGCTCGGAGAACTGGGCGATCTTATCCAGCACCTCAGCCTGAAGCTCGGCACCATTCATATTTCTTCTATTAGTAGCCATAGAAGACTCCTTAATGTATTTAGAAATTGATATTGGTGTGGATCAGGATGAGGCAACTCAACTTAATCAGTAAGAATTATTGTACCACCTTGGAGTTGCAATATCTCAAAGCCTGCGAGACAAACAGCATCGCAAACTCCCAATATTTGACTACTCATCGTGCTTATGTTATAATAAAAGGATAGGGGTGTGGAATGTTCTCCTTGCTTTAACTTCTATAGGCAAGTAAAGGTGCATCTATCGTCAGATCAGCAAAACGGTCGCTTATGATTAGAGCAGACTATAGCGTCACTAACCCACAGCAAGCAACTATTTGAAAAACCTGTAGCAGAAGTGCTACCGTATGAGTCAATATGGCTGAAATCTTACCTCCGCCAGTTGACCCCTACGAGCTTGCCGCGGCACCGGCTGAGCAGCTGAGCCTAGGCGGCGCAGAGTTCACGACAGATCAAATTGATCGTTCGCACTTAATTAGCCTCAGCCAGCTAGCGGAGGGTATGGGATTCTTTGGCAAACAATACTTCGTAAGCGCGTACCGCAGCATTTCCATACCTGCATCGTTTGATGCTGATCAGCCGGTGTCTATCGTTGATTTTGCTGACCTGACTTTTGCAGGTGAATTCGTAGAGTACTCCAAGGTACATATCGGCCGCATAATCGGCGCCGGGGCAGTACGGGCTCTCTGCCTGACATTCAATGAGGTAACGCTCCTGCCGTATTTCGACAAGACGCCTGATGATCATCTGCTGCATGTGCCGGTACTGGCCGTGAACTCCATAGAAGAAGTCTCTTAGCAGAATTGCAGGATTATTAACAATCAGCAATTGCAAAACGGCAATTGCAGTGCAATACTGAGCAGCAATGAGAGTGGAGTCGGAACATTCCAGACAGCTGCACAATACGTTCGACGAATCTGTCGCGCCGCTCGTTAATGAGTTGGAGTGGCGAGGCGTACATGTTATCAGCAGCAGGGAAGGCGGGCTGGTTGAATGCTGGGTTCCGTTTGACGCTATTGATGATGAAGAAGTTGCCGTTAAGGAAGATTGGGTAGACTCACTATCCGCGCAAATGGAGCGGACCGCAGTGCAAGACGGGGGCGGCTCCGGGCAGCAGACACCGGTGTCCTTAGGACTGATAGAGGGCGAACCCTTGCTTATGATTGCAGATGGCTTTCACCGCACTGCCAGTCTGCAGCGCCAAGGACAGAAGGGCCTATATGCAACCGTAAAGCAAACTGATTGGAATGAACTTTACGACTTCAGGATCTTTACCGCCAAAGATCATGCGCATGTCCGCTTTTCTCGGGTAGTTCAATGGATTACTGAGGTTTGGCAACACTCCGGCCTGGCAGATAAGCTGAATGTTGATCAGGCCGTACTGCTATACAGGTTTGATAACGATGGAAGCAAGCTACCTCTCGACCCGGAGGACGTACAGGCAGCAAAAGAGTGGGTGCGCCGCAAAGAGCAACAGTGGGATATGGCAGCCATGACCATCCACAACCATCTTAAGGTCGCTATCAACGTCGATCCGAAGCTTGTGCATTCCACCAGAGAGAAAAGAAGCGGCAATAAGCTGGATGCACC
>CAYZZS010000022.1:0-7576 GCA_964483035.1 uncultured Candidatus Saccharibacteria bacterium | reverse complement strand
TTTGAGGAGGAACTCCTTATTTTGGTAGCAGGGGCGAGGCTCGAACTCGCGACCCCAGGCTTATGAGTCCTGTGCTCTAACCAACTGAGCTACCCTGCCAGACCAGAAAATTGCCCCTTAGGGCATTTGAACAGATGAGAATATATCACGTTTTGCCTCTGTTTACCAGTATTGGTAGTAAGAAAGCTACAGACTTATAGCCATTGGTAGATTTCGGCATTCTGGAGCCGGTGTGGGTGACTGAACGGATACTCTTTTAGTATGTGGTGGCGGAGCGCTCGGCCGAACGAGGCGTGGCTCACTACCAGGATATTCTCAGCCTTGAGTGACTGGAGGAACTCAAGTGCCAGTCGGGCGCGCTCTAACAGGGTGTCGACTGTTTCAATATCAGAAATGCCGTCCATGTTGAGGTCCGGATCCCAGGGTCTGCCTTCCAGTTCACCAAAATGCCGTTCGACAAATAAAGGGTTGGTGTGGATTTGCTCCAGTGGATAGCCGATCTCATGAGCAATGATTTGGGCGGTCTCCTGGGCTCGTGACAAGGGGGAGCTGACAATACAATCGATATTAAGGTATCTGGCTTGCAGGCCGGCTTGGCGGGCCTGCTCTTTGCCTTCGGGAACAAGTGGCGTTTCCAGCGTGCCGGACCAGATACCAAGCTTATTCATTTCACTGAGTCCGTGCCGGACAAAATATAAGTGTTTCATGTGCGGTACTCCTTAATCCAGGCGGCCACCTCGTGCCAGACGGTGTCATGTTCGTGCGCTAATTGTTCGGGGGTGGTGGCTCGAACTTCGGCCAGGCTTCGGCCGTCAGTAGTAAGCGAGCAAATCATCATACAGGGCACGCCTGGGTAGCCACTAGCTGCTTCCTCTAGAAGCATTCCGGGAATTTCTTTGGTGAAGACATGCTGGCCGCGTTCGTCCTGATAAACCGTTACCTGACGGAGGAAGATTCGGCGATCTGTAAGGTCTTTTGTCAGGCGGATAAAGTCATCAGGCGTGAACCATTGATTGATGGATTTCATGTAGGGGCCAGGGAAGCCATTCAGGCCAGGAATTGACCAGGAGTCGTCGTTTACGAGGATTGGACGACTCAAAATATCATAGATCTTCTGGGCTTTGTCGCGCGTAATGATCTCTTCGTCTTCGCCCTGAATTTCGTCGACTTCCACGATTTCCTGCACCAAAGTGATGCCGGCCTGCTTCATGACTTCTTGGGCGGTATGGAACTTGTATTTGTTACCAGTCGCAAAGGCGAGTGTCTCCATGCGGTAAGATTATAGGATGAATGTGACGCTGGAGCCAGGAGAGTATGTAGTTGCCGTGTCGGGCGGGGTGGACTCGGTCGCATTATTGGACGTATTGTTTTCGCAATTCGGCCAAGATGTGCAGTATGAGTTTGTCGTGGCGCACTTCGATCATGGGATCCGTAGTGATTCTATGGAGGACCGGCGGCTGGTAGAGCGTTTGGCAAAGGGTTACGATATGCCGTTTGAGTACCGGGAGGGCAGATTGGGGGCATCGGTCAGCGAGGCGGCCGCTAGACGGGCTCGTTACGCGTTTTTGCGTGAGATTCAGCAAAGGTACCAGGCGGATGCAGTTATTACGGCGCATCATCAGGATGACGTATTGGAAACGGCGCTCATAAATTTGCTGCGCGGCACCGGACGGCGGGGGGTGACGTCTCTAAAAAGTGAAGACGGGCTGATCCGGCCGCTGCTTGATCTACCGAAGCAGCAGCTGATGGACTATGCGCAGCAGCATGGCTTGGAATGGCGCGAGGACAGCACGAATACCGACATCAGATATTTCCGTAACTATGTCCGCCACAACATTGTCAGCCGTATGAGCAAGGTGAAGCGGGCGCAGCTGCTTACGATCATCACGGAATTGCGTGCCAGGAATCAGGAAATTGATGACCTCTTGGCTAACGCCCTTGAGGTGATGAGCGTCGGTGGCGGGCTGGATCGCCATGCTTTTATTATGTTGCCGCATACTGTAGCACGGGAAGTGATGGCGGCTTGGCTCCGGCAAAATGGCATACGGGAATATGATAAAAAAACGCTGGAGCGGCTGGTAATCGCGGCAAAAACATACAAAACAGATAAAAAAACCGATATTGATAGTACAATAGTTTTGTTAATAAGAGGTGACACGTTAGCACTCACAGGTAAAGAGCGCTAGCATTGCCATAACTGATTGGATATAATTAATCGTACGTATGGATAAAAAACCGTTCAAGATGGGATCAGGTAAGGGTGGTAGTAATAGGCGAGGAATCAAAAACTTCGGTTTTATCGCGCTTATTATATTGTTTGGACTGATTATTTTTGCTGCGCTTGGCCAGCCAAATGAACTAAAGGAAGTGCCGTTTTCAGATGTTGTCCGCCGAGCCAATGAGGGCGAGATCGCCTCGATTGAAATAGTCGGTAATAACCTAAAGGTTACCCCTAAAGGCGAGGAGCGGCCGACGGAACGCTCCCGCAAAGAGTCCGGATCCAGTATTTATGAGCAAGGGCTTGAGAATCGGGATGTAGAGGTAAAGATTGAGGAAGAGTCAAACGCTGGCGCGACCTGGGCGAATATCGGTATTTCACTCATTCCAGTACTGCTGATTGGTGGCATACTGTTTTTCATGCTGAGAAGTGCTCAGGGGCAGGGCAGTCAGGCGCTGAGCTTTGGCAAGAGCCGGGCGCGGCTGTATGGCAACGAAAAAGAAAAGGTGAACTTTGCCCAAATTGCTGGCTCGGACGAGGCCAAGCAGGATTTGCAGGAAGTCGTGGAATTCCTGAAGTACCCGAAAAAGTTTGAGTCCATCGGGGCACGCATTCCCAAAGGTGTGCTGCTGGTCGGGCCGCCCGGTACCGGTAAGACGATGCTGGCTCGGGCGGTGGCCGGCGAAGCGAATGCGCCGTTCTTTAGCATATCCGGCTCTGAGTTCGTGGAGATGTTTGTTGGTGTTGGCGCCTCCCGTGTCCGCGACCTCTTTGCCAAGGCTAAGAAAAACGCCCCGTGCATCATCTTTATTGACGAAATTGACGCTGTAGGACGTCGCCGTGGTTCAGGTATGGGCGGTGGTCATGACGAACGCGAGCAGACTCTAAACCAGATTCTGGTGGAGATGGACGGTTTCGAGCAGGGTGCAAATGTCATCGTGCTGGCGGCCACCAACCGAGCTGACGTGCTGGATCCGGCACTGCTTCGACCGGGTCGTTTTGACCGCCGGGTCAATATCGGCCTGCCGGACCGCAAAGACCGAGAAGCTATACTGAAGGTACATTTTTCTAAGAAGCCGCTAGCCAAGAACGTTGACCTTGACGCGCTGGCTGCTAAGTCGGCTGGTTCTTCCGGAGCTGACCTGGCTAACATTGCCAACGAGGCGGCTATCATTGCTGCCCGGAACAACCGCAAGGAAATCTCGCAGAATGATGTGACTGAAGCGTTTGAGAAAGTAGCGATTGGTCCGGAGCGCAAGAGCAAGATCATGAGCGAGAAAGAGAAAGAGCTGACTGCCTATCATGAGGCCGGCCACGCTATCGTCGGTCACGTTCTGCCGGACAGTGACATGGTGCACAAGGTGACGATAATTCCTCGCGGTGGTACCGGTGGTGTTACCTGGTTTATTCCGCCCGAGGACAAGAGTTACCATTCAATTATCGAATATAAGGATGTACTGGCCCGAATGTTGGGTGGACGTATCGCTGAGGAGGTGATTTACGGACCGGACCGGGTAACAACCGGGGCAGGCAGTGATTTGCAGAAAGCGGCTGAACTGGCCAGGGATATGGTGGTAAATCAAGGTATGGGTAAGCAGCTGCGCGATCAGGTATTCCATGTCGAGGAAGGCTTGATGCTGGAGCGCATGGTGCATGAGCGGCAGTATTCTGACGAGACCGCCAAGTTGATTGATGATGAGGTTGAAGACCTGATTACCGAAGCAGCCTCTCGTGCCCGTCTGGTAATTAAGGCGAATCTCGATAAGTTGGAAACTTTGAAGAACAAGCTGCTCGAAAAAGAAACAGTCGAGGCGGAAGAGGTAGTGGAGATCCTCAAGGGCTCTCAGATGCCAAAGGCTGCCTCTCTGTACTAGTTCTCAGGCTAAAAAGGTTGCTGTATTGCCTGTTAATTCCTGGTGTCTCATTCCAGCTTACTTTATACTAAGTAAGAATGAATCGATTGATACGGCGGGCTAATAAACGTGTATCTTTAGGCGGTGCGGCGTCGCTTTTGATTGGCGTCACGCTGGTCGGTCAGGTGCTGGGATTTGTTCGGAACCGCCTGGTAAGTACGAACTTTACGGTGGTTGATCCCGGTAGCTCGGACGCGTTCTTTGCAGCGTTCCAGATTCCGGACTTTTTCTACTACACGATTGCAGCCGGAGCGCTCGGTGTGGCTTTCATGCCGGTACTCGCGGATCGATTGGCGGCGGGAGATCGAAAAAGTGTCTGGGAGTTGGCGAGCAGTCTGTTGAATGTACTGGCTATTGCTATGGGAGTAGTGGCGGTCGTGATTTTTCTATTTGCCAAGCCGTTAATTCATGCAATCGCGCCCAACTTACCGCCAGAGAACCTGCATCAGGCAGTGGTCATTATGCGGCTGCTGTCGCTAAACCCGCTACTCTTTACGATATCGGGAATATTAACGAGCATGCAGCAGATTTTTGGGAGGTTCTTTTTTTATGCGATCGCACCGCTTTCTTACAATCTAGCGATCATTGTGAGTATTTACGCATTCAAGGATAATCTCGGTGTGATTGGGCTTGGTGTCGGGGCGGCCGTTGGCGGGCTTTTGCAACTACTGGTTGCATGCCTGGGGTTGTATGGATTGAAGTTTCGGTATCGGCCGCAGATACGTTGGGCGAACAGTGATTTCCGGCTGGTTCTGCGGCAGCTGCCTCCGCGGTCGATTGATCAGGGGGTTGATCAGATCAACAGTATCGTGGAGACAAACCGGGCGCAGGCACTCGGTACTGGTCCGGTCAGTTACTACAATTATGCCACCACGCTTATGAATGTGCCGATAATGCTGTTCGGTACTGCTATCGCAACGGCGGCATTTCCACGTCTTACCGACCGATTGGCCAAAGGGCGGCCTGATTTGTTCCGTAAGGACTTCTTCAAAGTACTTAGGGCTATGATTTGGATTGCAATGCCGATAATTATCATCAGCTATTTTGCACGCGGCTACCTGGCCCGCTTGCTGTACGGTGATGTGGCACCGGAAGTAGCATTGATTTTCGGGTACTTAACGGCTGCGATATTTTTCCGGATTATTTATAGCATTATCTCGCGCTACTTCTATGCTCAGAAAGATACGAAGACTCCGCTGTTCGTGTCGCTGTTTGCTATTGCGCTTAATATCTACCTGGCGTTTTCTCTGGCTCGGCCGGATGCGTACGGTATATCGGGCCTGGCTATGGCTCAGTCGCTTGTGGCGGCTATCGAAGTCGTCTTGCTGGGGCTGGTTATGCTTGCCCGGAATCCAAAGGTATTTACTCCGGAATTTTGGAGCGCGATACTTAAAATCGTTTCTGTTACCGGATTTAGCGTGGTCGCCGGCTTTATTATGATATCTCTGTTCCCGCTCCATATGACGGACAGAGGCTTTGCGGTGCTTGGGTTTAAGCTGGCGATGATTGCCGGAACGACTTTCTCGGTGCATTTGGCTGTATCAGCACTGTTTGGTCTTGAAGAGGCGAAGATAGTCTTTAATAAGCTGTATAAGCTGGCCCTTCGGCCTGTGCGAATTCAATACTAAATCTCTATAGACGTGCTTCTGGACGCACCTCTGTTATAATAGATATCTCATGAGTCAGGAAAGTATTCGTAACTTCTGTATTATTGCGCATATTGATCACGGTAAGTCGACCTTGGCGGATCGCTTGCTGGAGATAACCGGTACGGTCGAGGAGCGTCAAATGAAAGCTCAGCTGCTCGATAAGATGGATTTGGAGCGCGAAAAGGGTATTACCATCAAGCTGACACCGGTAAGGATGCAGTATAAAGGGTATCAGCTGAATCTGATTGATACACCCGGTCACGTGGACTTTAGCTATGAAGTGTCACGCAGCCTAGAGGCTTGCGAAGGGGCAATACTGGTCGTTGACGCCACGCAAGGAATCCAGGCGCAGACACTGGCCAACGTGTATTTGGCGTTAGCTGCTGATCTGACGATCATTCCGGTGCTTAATAAGATTGACCTGCCGGCAGCAGACGTTAAGCGGGTGAGTGCTGAGATTGTATCGCTGCTGGGCTGCAAGGAAGAGGATATTTTGCATATTTCTGCCAAGACTGGCGTGGGAGTGGAGTCGGTGTTGGAGCGGGTTATAGAAGAGGTGCCTCCCCCTGCCGGCGCGCCGGACGAAGCCTCACGGGCGTTAATATTTGATAGTTACTATGACGATTATCGCGGAGTGGTACTGTATGTCCGAGCAGTCGACGGATCGATTCCGAAGAACTCCTCTATCACTATGATGGCTACAGGAGCGCAAGGGCTGGCGCTCGAGGTCGGTGCGCTCAAGCCGTCCATGGAGCCGATGGCATCACTGGGGACGGGGGAGATTGGCTACATCGTTACCAATCTTAAGAGTACTCGTGAGGCCAAGGTTGGAGATACAGTAACCCTCACGCAGGCTCCGGCTAAACAGGGGCTGCCGGGGTATCAGGACGTGAAGCCGTTTGTCTATGCCGGTTTCTTCCCGGACAGTAACGAAAACTATCAATTGCTGAAAGACGCGATAGAAAAGTTATCGCTTAGTGATTCAGCGTTGCAGTTCGCACCGGAAAATTCACCGGTACTAGGCTTTGGCGTGCGTATCGGGTTCCTTGGACTGCTTCATATGGATATCGTGCGGGAGCGACTGGAGCGGGAGTATGGGCTCGAGCTGGTCGTTACCAATCCATCGACCGATTACCACATCAGGCTGCTTAACGGGGAGGAGCAGGTGATCAAAAGCGCCTCGGACTTGCCGGATCCGGCAAAGATTCAGGAAATCCGCGAGCCGTGGATCAAAGGCGAAGTGGTAGTGCCCAAAGAATACGTCGGCGCCGTCATCCAGCTCATTGCCGGCAAGCGGGGGCTGCAGAAAAACCTGTCCTATGTCGATGCACAGCTAGCTATCGTAACGTTTGAAGCACCGTTGGCAAATCTGTTGACGGACTTTTATGATCAATTAAAGAGCATAACCAGCGGCTACGGATCCTTTAATTACGAGCTGGCTGATTATCGGGCTGAAGATTTGGTGCGGCTAGATTTTTATGTAGCTGGTGAGCGGGTGGATGCGCTGAGCATCATGGTGCATCGCAGTGAAGCGCAAGGTATTGGCCGTGAGACAGTCGCCAAGCTGAAGGAGGTTATTCCGAGACAAAACTTCCAAGTGAGCTTGCAGGCGGCCATCGGTGGTAAGTTTATCGCACGTGAAGACATCAGTGCTTATCGCAAGGATGTAACCGGCTATTTATACGGCGGTGACGTCTCGCGCAAGAAAAAGTTGCTAGCCAAGCAGGCCAAAGGCAAAAAACGCATGAAGCGTTTCGGCAAGGTGGATATACCTGCTGAGGCCTTCACCGTCATGC
>CAYZZS010000021.1:0-7838 GCA_964483035.1 uncultured Candidatus Saccharibacteria bacterium | reverse complement strand
ACTGGGCAGGAAAGGGCTTGTTGAGCTCTTACACGATCAGTTCCCGAACATCTGGGAAGAGGTACTCGCAAAATCACACGAGGTGGATGAGGCCGGGTTTACTATCGTAGAGACGAATCTGGAAGAGACAGCCGTTGCTGAGATGACGGTAGTGGCTTTGGCCGTAAGTGCTGTCTTCGGTACACCTACAGGCACAGACAAAGTTAGTGGAGCATACGTTTGGCCGGTAACACCACGCTCAGTCGGTTACTCTGTGACTACATTTTCTGAAGACATCGGCGAGGCCGCAATGCATACCGACTCTCAGTACATCGATAAGCCTGAAGATAAGTTTGTGTTGGCATGCATCCGCCCCGATGCGCCGGGTAGAGGTACTACTGAACTTATAGACGGCCTTAATTTACGGAGAGAGATCGAAGAAAGTCACCCGGGATTGTTAAAGGTTCTCCAGCAACCATTTCCGTTCAGAGTACCTACAGTTTTTACAGAGAAACTTCGTGATGACATTCCTGAGATAATATGGCGACCCATACTTGAAGATGATCGAATTCGCTACCGGAACGACACACTAATCAATGCGCTACAGGTGGATGGAGTGGAGCTGGATGAACAACGGATGAGGGCAATCGAAGAACTGGCTGCTATCATTGACGGTATGCCTCGAGTCCAACATCATTTGATGTCGGGTGAAATTGCCATTGTCGACAACCGGCGAATGCTACACGCTAGAACTGATTTCGATGACCTGGGAAGAGTTCTACTTCGAGTAAGGATGAATGATGAAATCCAAGTATAAAAATGCAGTTGTGACGGGTGCTAGCTCCGGAATCGGAGCTGAGCTGAGTCTGTATCTAGCCAAGAATAAGTGTCACGTCCTGGCGATAGGTCGAGATGCCAAGAAGCTGGCGAAGCAAAGAGGGCGCCTCAGTCCTAACGACCAAAAGTACTTCCATGTTCATAAGGCAGACATTAATGTTCAGAGCACACATAGCAGGCTGCTGAAGGCTGCTCAGGAAAATGGACAGATAGATCTGCTCATTAGCAATGCTGGTGTGGGTGTGTCTAAATCTTTTGAGTACATGACTGATGACGAGATCGAACTAGTTATTTCTACTAACCTACTTTCTCCCATCAAGTTAATCAGGCAGCTTGTCGGCTCCACCCTAAGCACTGGCAAGAAAACAAGACTTCAGATCGTGTTGGTAACGTCGCTGGCTGGCAAAATGGGTTTTCCTGAGCTTTCTACCTACACTGCCAGTAAATTTGGGCTTGAGGGCTTCGCGGAGGTACTGAGACACGATCTCAAGCAAACCAATATAAGTATCTGCGTGCTGCGCCCCGGCGTTACGGACACCGAATTCTTTAACGTTGCCGACATGCACGACTTCTACAACAGTGTGAAGGGCAAAAAAGTTCTTCACACTGCCGAGAGCGTTGCGGTGGAACTGTTCGAAAAGTTGTCTCCAGATCTTGAAGAATTGACCATTGGAAGCGATAAGTATGTGATCAAAGTCCTGCCGTTCATTAATTGGAAGAATAGGCTTAAAGCGTTAGACTTGATTAACAAGTTTTGAAAGAGGCAACTACATGAACAACAACGGAATATTTGACCCAGTAAATCACAAACTAACAGACGAGGAATTAACATCCAGCGACTATGAGAAGTTTATGGAGGTACTTACAGATGTGCCTGAATCGATACCTTTAAAGCCAATTACAGTAGATAAAGCTGGTGTTACCAGTCAGCGAACTTACCTGACCATCAATAACTTGAAAGGTAAAGGAACCGCAACTGTACTCTGCGACGTTGAGATGCTTGTAGAGCTCAAAGGGCACCGTGGAATACATATGTCACGTTGCATCGAAGCCCTGTTCGCGCTCTCCGCTATTCCCCATGATTCACTGGACTCTTTCACTAAGAAGCTCGCCAAAGAACTAGCAGACAAGCAGTCATCTGAAAAAGTATACGTAAATGCGACTGCTACATACCTCGCACCTCGCAAAACGAAAGCTACAAATCGCAACTCATTCGACACGATGTACTTAAAGTCGAGGACTCAAATAGTCGATGGCGACACTGAAACAACCATTGGTGTTGAGGCATTCAATATGACTGGCTGTCCCTGCACCGAAACCTACACCAAGTTTACTGTTGTGCCACAACTTGCCGAGCAAGGTTTTAATAGGGTGCAAATCCAGAAGATAATTGATCTTACTATCTCTGGCACTCACACGCAACGCGGTATGGCAAAGCTATACGTCCAAAAGACAGCTGATACCGTGACTCACAAAGCACTTTACGAGGCATTAGATAACAGTTGCCACCTCACTTTTGAACTCCTCAAGCGTCCCGATGAACATGAGCTAGTTGTCCGAGCGCTTAAGAAGCCGCAGTTTACAGAAGATGTTGTGCGAGACATTGCAGCAGAGTTTGTTAGAGTAAACGACAAGCTTGATGGAGGTACGCAAATCAAAGTTGTATCGACACTCTTCGACAGCATTCACATCCACGATGTGCATACTGAGATCGAAACTAATGTAAGCAAGATCAAGGCAGAGCTAAATGGTTGAAACAGAATTTCCGGACGTACCGGCTAAAAGCTATGGGATGAATGTTGTAGCTGAGATCGCCGCAAAGCTTGGGGTAGAGGGTTTGCAAGTCCATGAAGTAGCCCAACTTGGCGAAGCCTTAGACGAACAAGTAACAAAGCTCAATGATGCTGGGATGCCAGAGCTTCCGTTATGGGAACCAGAGGCGATTAAACTTGCTCAGCAGTTTAATAGAAAAGTCTTGGGGATGCTTGATAAGAATGTTGCTCCACGACTTGAAGAGGCTCTTGTAGAAAAGGCCCGCTCCTTAGTTGTTGGACAGTGTGTGCGCTTGGATGAAGTAGAGAGTGGCGATCAAGCTACACCAACCGACATTGTGCCCCCAGCCGAGATCGCGTCAGCATTCGGTATAGGCGAACTGTTTGATGAAGCTGAAGACATTTTGGCTGCTGAGCTAGATGAGTGGTCTCATCAAACCAATCATCCAAGTATACCCGCCCGACTAGCCGAGTGCACAACAGACGGCATCACTCGACAGCTGGTCGAAGCAGCTTGGCAAGATTTACTTGGTGCGACTGATGCTCTTGATGCAAACGTTTATCTTACCGATACTTTAGATAGATACCACCTGTATTGGGCGAGCTTTGATGGAAGGCTAGATTACGCCACTCCAGAGGGTTACCCATTGGAAACGCAGCTTTCATTCGATGTACCTCATAATGCGGCGCACCTTTTGCATCTGCACAGACTTGACGCTGGAGTGCTAGGCTACCTAGATAGGATGCCGGAGCGCGCATACTTTGAGTCTGTAGCTTTATTAGCTGAGTATATGGTGACACGAGAAGTCAGTAGCTCACCATATTTCGACAAGCTAGCCTCTATTTTGGGGATGTCAGTTGAAGATACTTATAACTGGATTCAGGCCGATCGTAGCTATGAGTTCAAACTTAGAGCAGCAAGATTCTTAGGAGATGTGCTCGTTTCTCAGGGCCAAAGTTTCAGTGTTGCGGTAAAAGAGGTTGCGTCACGCCTTCAGATTCCTGAAGAACATGCACGAGCAGAAGTAAGTAAGTACCTACCATGGCTGGGACTTAACGCCGTTTACATTAAAGGTTTTAGAAAATTATTGAGCAGGGGCGTGAGCACTGTTCAGCAAGCAATTGAACCTCGGCCTGGGACAGTGGTTAGAAGTTGGGACGACCTCGATAGGGCTCAGTTACAGTAAACACATTACTTTAACTTGAATTACTCCTAAATTGTTACTAATTTCAGCAACAGCGAAAATTGAACTTAATACAATGAAGGAAATCTACGCCTACTTGTAAGTACCGAGGCCTTTATCCATATATTAGGGTATTATGGGAACCCACAAAACTGCGAGGGTGAAGGTCATCAGCGTTAAGCGTACGCTAAGTCTTGTTTAATTGTGGTTATAACTTCCCCTATCGTTGGGAGCCAAAACATGGCCCCCTCGAAAGAGGGGTTTTGTTTTGGCTATTGGATTCGATTTGACCTGCGACCGCAGATCCTGCAGCCGCCGGAGATGCAAGTTCGCTGAGTTCGGTCTTCAGTCACAGCCCCCAGCAAAAGCGGGCGGCTGGATTGGAGTGCGCTGATCCAGTCCCCGGAGCCAGACTCAGCAGGTAAATACCCAGACCGGGTTCCCTGACCAAAAGTCAGATTTACCCCTTGAGTCAGACAAAAGTACCAATTGTCACCAAAAGGTACAAAACCAATGGAACCGTCCGAAAGGGCGGTTTTTTCGTATTTACCCCTGTAATTTAGTTCGAACCGATCCCTTTTTGTCCCGAAGGAGTAATCAGCCTAAAGCCAGACCTATTCCCTAGATCTTTTTTGTATCATCACACGCCAGCTAGTGCAGGATGGGGAGGTAAGTAGTACACTGTAGTAAGAACACCATCATTTAAAAATAGCTATATCAGGAAAAATTCAGAGTGATCCAAAATAATATTTCATCAGCGATAAGTCAGCTTCCGAATACAAAAAACCTTTACGTACTTGTAGGCTTTAATCGTTGGCTTGATATAATTTCTAACGATTTAGACGAAACCTCACAGTTTCTTGATTTGCCCTCTGCTGATGAAGATATAACTATTGACTTGACTGCGCTGAATAGCGCCTTCCAGTCTGGTAAGCCAATATATTTTTCAGCGGAGGCTTTTCTCTGGCTTTCGAATAACTCTTTAGCTGGCATCCCAAAGATGTACAGCTACGAAGTGGTTTGTGTACAGAACGATATCTTTAGTTCGTATTACCCCGATTCATTGACTAAGTCTGAATCGCTTGCCAAGCAGGCTCTTTATCAATCAGATACAGACAACCATATCCAGACTTATTACAGTGACTATCAGATACGCGGAGACAACGGTTATATTATTTATAATCTTTCCATGTCTGAATTCAATCAGACCTTAACAATTAGCTCCCTTTTAGAGTCGCCTGTGAACCCCAGCTTGTCAGGTAGCTCTATCGAAATACCAGAGGAGTTTGATAATGTTACATACTCCGAGATCGTACTATCGATCATAAGTGACGGTATCTCTCGTGCGATCATAGCGAGTGAGGTTCGAGAACAACATAAACTGGTTGAGCTTGCCAATGTCTTAAAATCGCTAGGTATTGGCATTGAATACAAAGAGTATCGCACCGAGCCTGAGGAGATAGATCAAGACAGGGCCAATGCTTATAGAAGTATTCTTCATCGAAAAAATCCAAACTACGACTTCTACGATATACCCGTATATACCGATCCATACGAAGATACATCTCTATCCTACGTAAACCAAATCCAAATTATTGATGACATAGTTAAAAACAGCACAAACTCTGTTGAAGAAAAAGTATTTCGTGATGTTTTCGTTACAGCCCCGACGGGTGCTGGAAAATCTGTCATGTTTCAGATTCCGGCCATTTACCTAGCAGAAAAAGAGAACCTGCTAACGATAGTTGTCAGTCCGCTGATCGGTCTCATGAATGATCAAATTGAAAATATTCAAAGCATGACAAACGCGGCCGCTACAATTAACTCTGATTACACACCGCTTGAAAAAGAAAGCACACTTGAACGCGTAAAAAGTGGGGAAGTTTCTATCTTATACCTTTCGCCAGAATCGCTTCTTTCAAACTCTGACATCACTAGCCTCATAGGGGATCGTAAAATAGGTCTCTTCGTTGTCGATGAGGCGCATATTGTTGCAACTTGGGGAAAAAGCTTCCGTCCTGATTATTGGTACTTGGGTGAATTTATCCAGCGCTTACGAAACGATAAACATTCGCAACAGCGTTTCCCTATCGTGACATTCACGGCTACAGCAACCTTCGGCGGTGATGAGAATATGTATCAAGAGATTGTTGATTCTCTCAATATGACACCAGTTAAATATATAGGAAACGTCAAACGGGATGATATTCAATTTGATGTTAGGCACAAGACTAAAGAGTTGGCATATAGGGAAGAAAAAATGTCCTCCGCAATCACCTCGATCAACGAGCTACAAGCTACCGGCCAGAAAACACTAGTATATGTGCCCTACACTCAGCACATATTCGATATCCACCAAAATATTGCAGACCCAGACCATGCCGCACGCTACTACGGCGGTATGATGGCTGCCGACAAAAATGAAACCCTTAATGACATTAAAAATGGCAACAAGAATGTTGTTATAGCCACCAAGGCTTTTGGGATGGGAATCGATATCGACGACATAAAGTATGTGTATCATTTTGCGCCAACCGGTAATATTGCTGATTATATTCAGGAGATAGGGCGCGCAGCTCGCCGAAAAGATATGACGGGGGTAGCAGTAACTGATTTTTATAAAGAAGATTTTCGCTACGTTAATCAGCTATACGGTATGTCGAGCATTAAGAACTATCAAGTAATCGCCGTACTTCAAAAGATATATGACCTATTCACTAAGTATAAAAAACGTAACTTTCTAGTTGCGCCTGAAGAGTTCTCCTATATTTTTGCCGACGCGCGACCCGATGATGTAGATGCGAAGCTCAAAACAACCCTGTTGATTATCAAGAAGGATTTTGAACAGAGTTCTTCCAGTACATTCATCCCACTTATATTCAAACCGCGTGGTCTATTTACAGAAGGGTATTTTACTATTCACGATGGGTTTGTTGACACCCTTAAATCACGGGGTCTATTGAGATACTTCGAACCTCAAGGGCTTCCTCGCCAAGTACAGTCACTAGATAGCCAAGGTAATACTATAACGACCAAGCAAGCTGGTGACACATATAAATTGAATTTCAAACACTTATGGGAAGATAGGTTCAAAGACATATCGTTTGGAATGTTTAAACGACAATTTTTCGAGAATGATTTACCGGGCTTTAGCTTTAAGGTAGGGGAGATGCTACTGCCTCGAATAATTATTGAAATAAATGGCGGCGCGGCCCGGATGGGTGAAATAAGGGGCTTGTTAACGGAGTTTCTATATGCCCTTCAATCTGTATTTGACGACTTCAAGCAAGCTGGAAAACATATTACTACTGAACAGATTGCTGCTGCATTGTTAGAAAAAACTTCAATAAAGAAGAAATCTGTTGCCGTATTGCTGGGCTCATCGATAATAGAGTTGCTAAAGCGAGTCAATACGGGTAGCTTGACCAATACTTATGGTTTTTCATCATATAATTCAGTCACCAATAAATATACGATCAGAAACAATAGCTACGAACGAAGCATTCGCGTGCTTAAGCGTTGCGCAATGTCAATGTTAGCTAATGTGAATGACACTAAAGCTATACGCTATGCACAAAATAAGATGGGATCTAATGAGATAATCGTCGCACAGCTAATTGAGCTACTCGAACTTGCTGACGTTAGGATCTCATCCGGTCAAAATCCTAAGTTTTTCATTCGTGTAAACAACCCGAGTGCAATCGAGCGTATTTTAAATAACAAATCTTACAATAGTAGAACTGTAATGGCTGTTGGGCGCCGTCATCGAGAGTCTGCTCAGCTTATGGAGTATTTCTTTACTCGGCTAAGTTCAGATCAGCAGCGTTGGGAGTTTATAGAGAGATACTTTTTGGGTATGTTAGAAACGGACAGCACACTGCTAGAATTTATCGATCAACAAAAACCTACCGATTAGGTACTCAGCAGAGTTACGACATCAATCAGTAGTGGGTTATCTCAAGGTGCTTTTAGAAAAAAGCCCAACGACTAAAGTAAATAGTAAACAAGGTATATACTGCAAATATGAAGATGTCGGATCGTCGCAAAGACCTACGACCTAGAGAAA
>CAYZZS010000020.1:0-12273 GCA_964483035.1 uncultured Candidatus Saccharibacteria bacterium | reverse complement strand
CCAGATGTTCGGGAACTGATCGTGTAAGAGCTCAACAAGCCCTTTCCTGCCCAGTCCATATACTAGAGCTTCGGCATGAAAGAGAGCGGTGCGGAGTTCGTCCGAAAGGCCATCCAAGTAGCTCCCTAGTGCATGGGGTTTCGGTTCAACTTCTGGTAATAGAGTCATCCACACTCCTCTAACTGGGGTTATAGTACAATATTATTAGAACTCATGCAATAATTTTGTTTCATTAAAACTTTACATGGGTTATCATTTTCGTAATGATTAACAGATTCTTTACTAGAGTCGGTATTGAGCATTTTGCGTTTGGGCTCATTTTGCCTATAGGCATTATCTGGAAACTCCAGAACGGTCTTACGCTTACTGAAGTAGCCTTTACAGAGTCTTTGATACTAATAGCTACAGTAATGATGGAGATCCCTGCAGGCTATTTTGCCGACAAGTTCTCTAATAGAACTTCTTTGGGGGTTGGAAGCCTGCTACACCTTGTTGCACTTTCAGTAACGTTATTAGCACCTGGGCTTGTCGGATTCAGCGTTGCGGCTTTGGCTTTCGGAGCAGGCTGGGCGTTTATATCTGGAGCAGACGAAGCACATATCCATGATGACTACACAGCAGGGAAAGATAACTTTCAAAACTGGATTAGCAAGGCTCACATTATCGATGAGATGGGCACTATACTGGGTATGATTACAGGCTCTTTGATCGCACTGAGCCAGAATTCTGACCTGCAGTATGTCATTGGCACTGCGGCAGTGATTATGGCCACAGTGACTCTATTTAGTTTCGTGGCTTTACCCGCAAGAAGCCATCAGCCATCAGGCTTAGGGGACGAGCATACCACTTTGATCAAGTTATTCGTTCAAAACCTAAAGAAATTCTGGTTCGTATTTGCATTATTGGCTGTAGTTTATGAGTATGGAAGATTCCTTTGGCAGCCAATATTAGCAGATGCAGGTATTGATATTGCGGGATTGGGTATTGTCTTTGCAGTGCTAAAGGTTGCATCCGTAATAGGATCTTATGCAGCTTCTAAATCAGACTTTGGAAGACGTGAGATTGGATTGTTCTTTGGGCTAACCATCCTGTCACTTGCGACATTGACGACAACTCATCCCGCTATCATCATTACGGGTCTTGCTATACTTCTGTTCTCAGAGAACTTTTTGAGGGTATGGCAGTCAGTAGTATTGAATCGCCTAAGTGGTACGCGAAGAGCGTCGTTTCTTTCAAGCGCGAGTCTAAGCAGGAATTTGATTGGAGCATTATTAATTTTTGCACTCGGTTTCCCTGCCGAACGAAGTATCGCATTGGCAATTTGTGTACTCATGCTAGTTAAGGTTTGTGCGGGCATTTTGTTGATAGCAAAGTACACATTGGTACACTCTCACCCGGCCAATTAGAATTGTCGCGTTCATCAAATACCAAGGTGGCTGTTTAAGTCATCATGAGCAGGAAAAAGCCATTCGATACGATGGCTTTTTGCTCCATTTCTGGAAATTGGCTCCGGGGAAAGGATTCGGTCACGTTCCGCGACCCCGCAACAACAATCTTTGAAAACATAGTTTTCAAAAGTTGATTGCCTTGAGAACTGCCAGTGGCAGTTCTCACCTTCGACTTTGGGTCAGCAGTTGCTGATAGGCCGAAGAGCTGATTCCTCCCAGAAGAATGAAAAAAAGCAGCAGGAAGCTGATGCATTTTTCATGGCTCCGCTTACCGGTCATGAACCCTTAGGAAACTAGTGGCTCCTGCAGAAATATCTCTGCAAGGTTAAAATCGATTTTTGCTTTACCGCCATACGGCAAAATACAGCGAGGAGCCGCATGGCCAAAGTTTACGTTATACATGATCGGGAGATTATAGGCTTCGGTTGCCTCAAGCCATACAGCTTTATATTCCTCATAGAATTGCTCATCTTGCGGCTTGCCTATTATTACTGCGCGAGTAGATTCAAATACTTTTGTACCTTCCAGGGTTTTCAGCATCTGGCGCAGCCTGTCGGGAGTTGGCTTTTCTTCACTTGTCTCAATAAATAGAATCTTGCCTTCCCATGTATCTGACGACGGAAAGAGTTGATATTTTTTCATAATTTCCAGCTGATCCGGATAGCGCCCTCCGGCCAGAGATTCATGTAGACTCTCGATGCATCCACCCAGTAATTCACCATCGACCATACCCTCACCCCTCAGTACTTCATAGCCACGCATTTCTTGGTGGCTTATCCGGTCAATACCAATCTGCTCTACACCAAAGCTCTTGCGCTCCTCATACCAGTATGGGCTTGAGATTATCTCCCTCGACTCTGTAGGCTCAAGCAATTCCAATGTCCAGGATTTTGTATATGGAAGCATATCTTTGGCAAATTCTGCTAAATCCGTCAAAAATGCCTGACCATAATATGTCTGAAGACCTAACTTATAGAACATGAGGTGATTGTTGGTTGTATCAGAAAAGCCCAAGAAAACTTTAGGGTTGGTCTTTACGGCTTTGATGAACTCCGGGTCTTCTAGAAGAAATGGGATCGTTCTATAGGTATCATCACCACCGATCGCGCAAATAATGCCTTTTATCGAATCGTCAGTAAACGCTAGCTTTAAGTCGCTTGCTCTTGCATCAGGATGATTCTTAATATATTCGATACCCTTTCTGGAGTTCGGCATATATTCAAAGCGTAGACCCAGCTCTTGTAATCGTCTTTCGCCTAACTCTAGCTCATGGGCGGCAAATGCCTCACCCAGCACACCACTAGAAAGGCTTACGATTGCAACTTTGTCGCCAGTCTTTAGCCTGTGTGGTTTTATCATATGCTTGCAGTATAACAAAAATCCAGTAGCGTGAATGCTTACTGGATTCTCTGTAAAATATATGCTCTTGGCTCAGCACGTCGGTCATGAACCATTGCTGCTTTTAGGTAATAATGTATGAAGAAAGTCGGTGATCCTGTCTTGGCGTTTTCCGAAGCCCTCGCGTAGCTTATTTATGTCATGATACTCGCCATTTTGCATAATAAAAGTATTGCCATCTACACGATGCATTGGCAATCCATGGGCAACGATATTGCGAATTTTTCGCCACTGCCGTAAATCGTTGTCAACTTTCTTTGTGTACTCTACACCTTTTGCTGCGGCTACCTGCTGCAGTAATTTAATTTTGTCATCCAAACGAATCATTCCGCTATTTAGTACCTCGGACTGAAAGCGCAAATTTACAGGAGAGCTATCCTTGGCGTTGGTATAGTACTCGGCGATGATCCAATCAATGTTTGTTTCAATAATGTTTACCTGCCCAACAATCATGCCTATTTGTATGTATCCTACGGCATCTTTTGACAGCTTGTTCATTGTGTAAGTATAGCAAAAGTCCACTGCATAAATGCTTAGTGGACTCTATGTAAAATATATGCTCTTGGCTCAGCATACTGGTCACGAACTCTTTTTACGGTAATAGCGGCCAGTATTTTAGCTGTTTTTCGCAGATCTCTTGAAAAAGTTTTGGCTCAATTTCATATTTGTCGGCTATGTAGTGCAGCTTGTGTGTCTTCCGGGGATTGCGTACCTCGCGGAGCATCTTTGCGGCTTTGGCCTTTTTGCCAGCTTTTCTGAAAAATAACCAGCGTCCACTATATTTCGGGATCATGTATATGACGCCAAGCGCGAATTGCCAGCGTGAGAATGGAAAAGAAATATCATGCCCGCTCCATCTGCCGCGAGTGCATGTATACACAACATCACTGAGCTCGCTCCACTTTTTCAGTAAGTTAGTCTCTTCGTTGTATTCGCCGAGCTCATCCACCATGTCTTGCTCGTGCCAAGCTTTATCATGCTTAGGCATTCCAAGCAGTTCATGCCATTTATTGATCATAACGTCAGTATAACAAAAGTCCAGTATCATAAATGCTTACTGGACTTTGTGTAAAATATATACTCTTGGCTCAGCGTTTCGGTCACGGACCAGATATGATAGAATACAATTTACTGATTAAGTTGAGCTATCTCATCCTGATCCACACTACAAACTAATCTCAATAAAGGAGACTTCTATGCCAACAAATAGAAGAAAGGTTACGAGTGAGGATCTGAAAAAAGAGGTTCTCGTAAAAATAAAACAATACAAAGATAAAGACTTTCCGGAGGCAAGCAGAATCCATGAAATCATCATGGAGGCGAATCCTAGTTTGTGCCCGCGCTTGTGGTATGGTATGCCGGGTTATGCCAAAACTAAAGATAGTGCGGTATTGTGCTTCTTTAGAAAAGACACGCTCATCTCTTTTGGAATAACCGAATCTGCAAATTTGGAGAGTGAAGATTCAGTTACTCCTAGTGCTTGGTATATCACCGGATTAGATAAAGATGCTGAAGAGATGATACGTAAAGTCGTAACTAAAGTAACAAAATAAACCACTCAGAATCAAAGAATCCAGTAGCGTGAATGCATACTGGATTCTTTGTAAAATATATACTCTTGGCTCGAGGTTGTGGACGTACTACGAAATGTATCTACACTAAATATTCATAGTTACTAATTTTTTTTCTTTGACTTTTTTAGCTTGAGTCCGTGGTTTGCACAATACCTATGAAAGTCGACCATACAGTAGTCCATCATCCATAAGCTTTTACGCATACCTCTTAGAACAAACCTTCTTTTATCAGCCTTCGAACCATAATTATGTAACAAATCCATTATTGTTAATCCAACTAGAAATGTACCATGAGCAGCCTCATTACGGATATCTCGTGCATCCATAAGATCATCATACATCGTCGTGCCAAGCATTATATAATCACCCTCTTTTATATCTTGTAAGTCGGGGTATAGCGGCTTTAGGTCATTTAACAAACTTCCGAAAGTTTTTTCATCAAAGTTCCGCGGTATTCGATAAGATTGATGCTTCTTTAGCATTTCACGCATCAACTGTTCGATAAATTGTGATCGTACAAAAATGGCGCCCATCAATTCGTTGAAAGACATATCATAGGTTTGCGATTGATCAAATAAAACATATCTTCTACCTATTAGTGGAGCCGCAATACGCATTAGTGATCTTTTTACTTTGCTTATTTTCATATATAGCTTGCCAGATACTTCCATATACTCACGCTTAATTCATTCTAACAGTGTAGCGCATGGTTGATACAAAATATCCTTTTTGATGTGTAGTTGTATATAATTCGAGGTTATAGACGTACTCAGAAACCATTCACTTACAGTAAACTAGTTACTTATGTTGTCTGTAGACTGGGTTATTAAGCTCGATGCGTTAATTGCTGCCTCGATAACAAAGCTTTCACAAAAATCATAGTCGACATTGAGCAGTTCTTTCTGTAGCCTTGGCATAATATCACTGTAATACTTACCGCTTAGTGTACGTTGCGGCTTAGGTGTCCATTTTCTAAATTTATAGTACTCATGAAGATCAAGACCGAGCATATTTATTAACGCATTCGCATTTAGATGAACTACACTCTGGACTAGCCTATCCCAGCTGTCTGCAAACGCGTTGCCATTTCCTACTAAATCACCTAGAGGTTTTACCTTCATGAAAAACGAACTAGCAAAGGTGAAGTCGGCAGTTATAGCAGGCCTCTCACCAGATGCCTCTTCAATAGAGTCTTCAGCTTTCCGAACTACAATCTGGAATGCAACCGCGAGGTGATGAACAGCCTTATCCATCTCATTGTTCTTGTGGGCGGCTTGGGCCAACAGTATCTCATTCTTAGCCTCGGTGATTACAATCGCATCAACTAGTGTGTAGTTGCTTAGATCTATCTGTTTGTAAGTCTTTAGTAGTGACGCTATTTGTTCTTCACACCATATACATAGGTATTTCAGCCTACTATCGTTTGGCAAATTAAAACTATGCTTGAAAGCATTACGCATCCCATCTAATTCATCCGCTTTTAATTTATCAAAATTCCCAAACTTATCTTCATTCTCGGATATGTATTTTGAGTACTTTGAAAATGTCCACTCTATCTTTTTGCGTTCAACTGAATGGTGAAGGTATTGCATGGTCCAATCAAGAGCATCATGCAAGTGCAACAAGGCAAATGCCTTTTCTGTGCCAACTCGAGTGATTTGAAGTTTCGCCTTCTCGATCAGGAGCTTAATTGCCAAGATTTGATTATCATTCATAATTCTTATCCCATGATAACAATATATCCACTTGAAGAGCCTAATCCTCGGTGGCTTTTAGTGCCTCTGAGAAACCTATCTCGCCTTTTTCTAACTTTTTGATCACCTTTTGCAACTCTGACGATGACGACAAGCCCTCAATCTTTACACTATTTTTAACTCCAAGACGTTGCAGTAGTTTGTTAATTTCTGCAAATACATGCTCACGGAGTAGCGCTTGTGAGTAAGTAGCCTGCAGCCTATTCACTATGTAGTAGTATTCGGTAGTACCTTTTATCTGACTCAAGCTGCGTATGCTGCCCCATCTTGCAGTGGTATGCTCTACAGCGATCTCTTTATTGTAATGATGCTTTGTAAAATCATATTTTACGGAACCACCGAGCTCCCCATCTTTTAGGGCAAACTCAGGCATTGGCTCTGATAGTCTATTGAGCTTCTTCAACATTTTTCGATGTTGCTGCGGTGTGCCTAATTTTCGGGGTAATTTGATATGCCAGATCCTGTTAGACGGTATAACGTAAAACTTTTTTTCTCCACGCTTCCAGTTTCTAATGGGCACGATTTGTATGTGATAACTAAATAGTTTTATGATCTTTCCTCTGGGCAGAAATACTAGGCTCTTTCCTGCAAGCCCGCTCCCAGTCTTTTCGTCATCGTGGACTATTTCGAGGTAGGTCTCGCCAAGAGCTGCAAGATAATGCGACAAAGTTTCAGTTATTTGCCACAAACTCTCATCTAGGGACCAGGCCGCTCTTCGATCAATGCCCAAAAATTCATTCAGCTGTTTTTCTAGCTTTTGATTTTTTCTTGCTAGCTTGACTGTAAACGGATATTCTCTTCCTCTACGGAATGGCATTATGCCCGTGTGTACGTCCCTTATGAACATAAAGGCGTAAAGCTCTGGATTATCATTAGGCCGTTCGTCGTTGGGGAAGTATGCTCTTGATAGTCTACTCACTTTCATCCTCCGGTCGTCCGTTGATGCTAGTTATCTTGTCCTGATTGATGCCAAAATCAAGCGTACTACTATCAGGTAGGGTGATTAAATATCTGGTTGTAAATACGTCTATGGCATCTACGAACATGGAGGGTAGGTGGTCACTCCATGGGGCGATGTTGCGTATAAGCTGACTCTGATGCTCTACCTGGGGCCGTGAAAAGAAATCAGAAGTTTGCTGACGTGGTAGCTCATTTAGCATACGCCCCAGCGCTATCTCTCTCCCACTACGTAACGGTGCACGCGGTGTTATTACCATCCTAGGGGTCTGGTGATAGTTGGATATAACTGCGAAAGATTGTAATTGCTGCGAAACCTCAGAGAGATAAGTATCCCATACCCCCTTGCACTCACTCCAGAGTTCAGGCTTGTTATGATACTCGGCAAATATGTAGGCATAGCCACTAATATCAAACAGGTCGAGTATTGGTTCGGACATCCAAGCGATTGCCGATGATGTCTCCCACTCTACAACTTGGGAACGCACGCTTTCGAACACTCCTAAAATACCCAGGAAGTAAGGACGAAATAGAGCTTTGAACTTTTCGCCGTCTCCGGCAACCAGCGCATCAAAGCAGGCTTCGCCGGTGTAATGCACTGCGCCTCCGAAAAAGTCAGGCATATCAGGATCGGGCTTACGGGTGTTCCATAGGTGTGGTATCAGCTTTGCTTGTCCTTCAATAGCTGCATCCCGAAACTTTGCAACTCTGGAGTGTTCTTTATCCCAATCCCACTCAGCATTTTTTATGAAGTCTACTCTATGACCCTCTCTCAAGGCTTCGGAAAGGTTTTTCAATCTTTCTATGTGGCTATCGAGTTTCCATGCCTGCTCAATAGCTCTGCTGTAGACAGCAGCAGATTGCTTGTATCTCTTTGCTTTTGTCAGGGCTTCACCGGCTTCTGCGTACCAATTCTCGAGTAGTTTCATCAAGGATTGCCACTGCTTATATAATGACATCTCAAGATCGTGGAGTACAAGTTCAGTCACGTACCAATTTTGCGTTTTATGTCGTGCCTGGGACAATTTCTCAAACGCAGCACCAGCATGAACATCCTCTAAAACCTTGATGGTACTTGGTGGCAAGTTAAAGTGATACGGTGCATTTTCCTTAGCTAATCTCATATTAGATAGTTGGGTGCGCAACTTCACTGGATCGACCTCGTCAACAGCCTTGATAAAGCCAAGCTCAAGCGACATTGGTAAGCTAGCAAGTATATCCGTTATAGCTACCGAGTACGGCTCTTGCTGATTGTCTATCTCCTTTCCACTTACCAGCTCGTCGATTACATATTTCGATAAGCGTTGATGTCTTATTTCACCACTCTCGTGTAGCCAATCCGCAGCTGTATCTTTAAAGAAATCGGGTAGGCTAACGGTCTTGTTGTAAAGAGCCTGATAGTCACCATTTGCTAAGTCTGCCTCGTAAGACTTGAATACGCCGTCCAAAATAACGTCTTCGAGCCAAGTAGTATCCGGTATCTCGTTTGGCCTCAATGTGGTATCAGTTCGGGTTGCACTTTCGAGCTCCGTACTTTCCGTTAGATACCACTGCTTATGTTGGAACTTTTTACTAAACCAATTACTCCCCGAAGGTATAAGGTGTTTATCATTTTGGTATACGCTCGTAAGTGCAAGCAATTTTCTCAATAGGCGTGGATATGACTCGCCCTGGAGCTCAGGTTTTTCACTGGCTATCTTTGCGAGAGTTGCAAGGGTTGTAGCCGATCTGAGGGCCTGCTTGCGGTAGTGCTCTTGGAAGCTAGGACTTCTCCACTGATAGCCACGATATGTTGCTTGCTTAACCCACTTCAACAACTCCGCCGACACAGTATTGAAAAATAGAGTTGGGTCAGATAGGAAGAAGGCTCGCATGCCTAGGTTGACAAACGCAAAAACAGCAAGGCACGATGCGATAGCTAGTATCGGTATCCCTAAGTGTGCAGTTCCGGCATTAGCGGCACTAAACGCTAGTAGTAGTACTGATAAGGCCGTCAGGAACGATACTAGCTTGACGTAATTATTGCCAATTCTGTCTCGGAGGATCAACTCCCTTACGTCTCCAGAAACAGACGAGTACGCATTTGATATAACGGTGCTTACAGCTGTAAAGTACAAACCCAAGAATACGCCCGTAACACCGGCGATTGCAGTAAGCAGTTGCACGTACGTGCCCTTATCGAGTGTGTGCATCAAGTACTGACCAATGACAGTATCGTGCACCCAACTTATATTGATGAAAAATGAGAGGTTACGCTCAAACACATACAGAATGATGCTAACCGCCACTGCCAAAAATATTGGTACCAGTGCACCCTTCGACATTGCTCGCCAATACTGAATTTCCGTAGTGGCGTTGCTAGCTTTGTTCTTGAGCTGGAAACCAGCACGCAAGCGCCTAAAGTTAAGCCATCCGAGTCCGTAACGGGAGCGCCAAAAAATCCTGCTCGACCCAAGGCGTGCTCTAAGGTAACTCCCGTTGACAAACTTGCGAACCATATTGTTTTTATTGTACGACTAGTGGACGCATATAAAAACCGCTTCTGGTTTTACTCTTTGGCAGAGGAGTTATCACAACGCAATTTGCGTTTAGCAAAGATAAACTAAGTGATACGACCATAACAGTACATCCGTCCAAAACCATAGAGGTGTACAAGAATAGCCGTTATCAGTTGTCGTTTACTATTAGACCCAACGGGGTGAAGCTAGGTGCTGGCATACAAGAGATGAACTTGAGCCAGACATGTAATTTAAAATTAGAAGCTATCAAAGGAACGATAAGTCTCAAAGAGGCTAACTCAATCATTGCACACTTTGAGAGGTTCTTAACGATTGCCGTAGGACGCAGTATCAGCTTGGTAAAATATCAGGCATCTACTGGCAAGGGTCGAGATGCGAGCAATGTAACTATCTATTTACGTTCTGCGAAACTGAAGCAGTACCCTAACCTTTCCATCCATAGCATGAACTTTGGTTGGAATAATATAAAAGGCAATAGCCAAACTATCTTTGATAAATGGTTTGCTGACATGGATAAGTATGCCGATATATTTAACCTATTCTCTGCAATACGCTCCGACACCCCGAAGATATTAGAGAATCAATTTAAGGATATAGTCAGTGCGATTGAGGGATACGTACGGCTTGAGAAAAATAATCTTGATATTGACCTAGATAAGACAATTAAGGTTATCAATGAAGCGATGCCTAAAAATGACAGACCTTTTGTAAAGGCTGACTACAACAAGATAAGGATTACTAGGAACAAGTTATCTCATGTTGCCATAAAGCCAGAGGATGAGCCATATGTATTAGACCACGACGGCATATGGATAGGGTTTCAAAAATTACTATTCTTACTAGAGTACTCCTTGCTAAAAAACCTTGGACTGAGTGATGGCATGCTTAATGACTTCTATAAAAAGCGGAAGGCTTGGGACTAATGAATATCTATTTAGATATTGACGGTGTACTTCTTGCAGACAAGACAAATGCCACTGCAATCACTACTTTACTTACTTACAGATACAATCTTAAATGTTGCAGCCTTTATAGCCTCTAGCTTGCCACTCTCAACATACTCAAATGCGTTCTCTGTCTGGCTTTGTCCAGGGTTTAGGTCGCTTACATATATTGTGTCATCGGCTATACGGTTGCCGTCTGCATCCACTGCTTCAATCTTGACCGAGAAACTAGCCTTTTCAGATGACTTGTTTTTGATGGTTACTGGCAACTTTGTGGTGTCATCATAGGTGTATTCTGCTTCTTCGCCAGGGTCAAAGACAAATTCTCCTAGTGTTACATCTACAGTAGTTTCGAGCAGCTTATCGGTGTTAGTGCCATCATAATCATTAAATGTTTCGCTTACAGATTCACTGACTTCATCAATAGCCTTGCTGTAAAAGGCTTGTGTAGCAAGCACTACGACACCCGCAATAATTGAGATTATGATAGTGGCTGTTGCCAGCCCCTGGCCAACTCTTTTACCCTTTTTAATTGACCTAAAACCAATGATACCGAAAATCAATGCGATAACAGCGAAGAAAAATGAAACATTATTGACTATCGGCACCCATGCCCCTAGTAATGCCAGTATTGCGATGATAAAACCTGATATTGCAAGCCCTGATGTGCGTTCTGTTTTGTCTGCCACGATGATAGCCTCCTTATTCTTATTGTCTAGTTGTTAGAAAACTGCCTTAATCGGGTCTACTATTGCAGGATCGTTAGAATGTATAACAACCAGCAGCGTGCCCGTCACAAAAACCGTGTCAGCTGGATCATCAGCGAATAGTGATGATTTGCTAGTTTCGGTTGCCTTTGCCTCACTCTCATACTCGTAGAGTTCCACATTGGTAGTGCCCACATCATATTTACCACCATTTTTTGCATCTACCATCTGGTAATAAACGCCCTTGTCATCTGATACGGTTAAACCTGCTGTTTTCCATGCTGATAGTGCGGAGGCAATATCAGTAGCCTTTGTAACCTCTACCTGTGTTTGCTCTGTCTGCTCTTCGCCTTGCTCGTTAGTGCTGGTTGTATTAACCGTTACAGTCTTTTTCTCGCCATTGTTGTTAACAAAGTAGTATGCCCCGCCTGCTACGGCCAGCAGTGCTACGACAATAGCAATAATTGTTGTTTTACTCTTCATTCAGACACTCCCCGTTATTGTTGTGATTATATACGTAAATATATCACATAGCAGCAAATAATAAACAATTAGTTTATGTAACTATCTGTTTATTATTTCTACGCTTATTGTATGAATGAGCAAAAGCTGATGAAAGCCTTCGGCAAGCGTGTTGCAGAAGTCCGGAAAAGCCGGGGCGTTACACAGCAGCAACTAGCTGAAATGACAGGAATGAGTGTGGTGGCTATTGCGTATATTGAAACTGGCAAGCGTTGGGCGAGACTGGGAACGCTCAATAAAATTGCAAAAAACTTGAAGGTTAGTATTAGCGACTTGTTTCACGACGTATAGGCTATTAACGATAAATCAGCAGTATACTAGCGAGCCTGAATCTCAAATCTTTTTTGTACGCATGTTCTCGATTGCCGATAATCTATAATGCTTATTAACATATGGAAGCAGCAGGAGTTGATTATGAGTGAGCGCATCCAGCTAGAAGCAATACCGAAT
>CAYZZS010000019.1:0-13457 GCA_964483035.1 uncultured Candidatus Saccharibacteria bacterium | reverse complement strand
TGGCTGGGGCGGAGGGATTCGAACCCCCGAATGCCGGGACCAAAACCCGGTGCCTTACCACTTGGCTACGCCCCAATAATTCATTTGCACATTATAGATTGTTAAAGGGTTCGAATCCAGGACTCGACTCGCCTTCGGCGAGCCCGTAACTTCGCGATTGCCAACCAGTTGGCATCGGAAGGTTGCTTTGCGATATGCCATCGGCATATCTCACCCCGAATGCCGGGACCAAAACCCGGTGCCTTGTCACAATCCTACTGTCAGTGGACTGACAATCGGTTGCGATCCCGCCTCAGCTCGGGCAATAACTTGCGCCGGGCTTCCGGCCTTGCAAAGTGCCACTGGCAATTCTCGCACTTGGCCACGCCACAACGCCTACAGTCTAGCAGGTCGGCTACTGCCGGCTAACAGAGGTGTATTGTAGCGTATTTAACCGTAATTCTCAAACTTTGGCGATGCTCTGCCTATGGGTTATGGCACGGTGGATGAACAGCAATTCGTCGATGTGCCTGTCCTCGAGGGGCTTAACGCTTTGCTCGCTTGGCTGCCACTGGTGATCGTGGTTCAGATAGGCGGTATGCGAATGTCCGAACACCTTGTCACTGCGCTCAGATGAGGGTGAAATGAAGTTTACGACTGAAGCCTGCTTTCTGAGGGTATGTTTTTGCCCTGCAGGCACTGTGATGATACTTCGAACGGCATACGTCCCAAAATCATGCCGGCGAAGTCTCCCGTAATGCTGGTGATCGCGGTTAAGGTCATGGTAGAGCTGGTCAAATGACTTTAAGGATTCCTGAATCAAAGGCATTAGGCGGTCAGGGATGGCGAATTCGTCTTCTTGTCCCGGAGGTATGAGGCCGTATCTTGTGCGTTCTGTCGATTCAGGCGTTGCGCTGAATTGTAGTGTACCTTCAACTTTGACATCGTATGCCATAGCTTCTCCGAAGACGTTAACCTAACTACGAAGTTTGCTCCTGAGTCATACAATAGTCAAGGCTAATGCAAAAATGTGGATAAGTGGGCATTGCTATACTGGTAATAGTTATGCGTATTATTGAGCCACTCAAGGTATCTGCGCAGCCGGCAAAGCGCCGTTCAGTGAAGATTCCGTTCGTGGCTGCTTCACTGACTTTGGTGCTTATGACGGGGCTAGTGGTGTACTTGCTCCGATTCCAGCAGCTACCAGATGTTGTGCCGATGATTGAGGCGGTAGATGTGATTCCGGCAAATTCAGTTGAGCTCCCATGGCCGGGAGAGGGAATGGCTGCTGTGGCGGCTGAAGGTTATGGCCTGCTGGCCTATAGTGGCGACCCTGATAAGCAGGTGCCGATTGCCAGTATGACTAAGGTGTTCACGGCCTTGGCGGTATTGCGCGAAAACCCGCTTGAGCCTGGCGAGCAAGGCCCGGTCATTACTCTTACGAGTCAGGATGTGGCACTGTATAACACCTATATTGCAAAACTGGGTGCGGTGGTACCGGTGCGAGCTGGCCAGCAATTGACACAGTATCAGGCACTACAGGCGTTGCTGCTTCCTTCCGCAAATAACATTGCTGATACGTTGGCGATTTGGGCTTTTGGTTCGGTGGAAGAGTACACAGAGTATGCTAATTCGATGGTCAAAGAGATGGGGCTTGGGCGTACAGCGATATCCGATGCCAGTGGTTTTTCGCCACAGACAGTTAGCACCATGGAGGACTTGCTGCTGGCAGCCGAGATCGCGCTGAATAATCCTGTGATAGCAGAGATTGTACAGCAGCGTGAGGCGGTGTTGCCTGAGTCGGGCGTGATAAGAAATACGAATCTGCTACTAGAGGAGGAGCAGGTCATTGGACTGAAAACTGGTATGACTGACGAGGCGGGAGTGTGTTTGCTTTTTGCGGGAGAGTATCAAATTGCTGATGCGGAGCCGATTGTGGTTTATGGTGTGGTCGTGGGGCAGCCGACCCGTCCGGCGAGCTTTCGTCATGCTGGGGCGCTCCTTAAGAGGTCATCAGAGCAATTTGAGTATGTGCAAGTTGCGTCCGTAAATTCAGTGGTAGGCAGGTATGATGTGCCGTGGGGGGTAAATCCGGAAATAATTACAGGTCAGAATCTGGCAATTCAAAAGTGGTCTGGTGCCGAAGTTCAGTCTATTGCGACGGCAGAGCCAGTCTCAGCCGGGACACAGCCCGGGGCAGCAGTAGGGCGCATGACGGCTGAAGCTGGAGAGGCTTCAATCTCAGTACCCCTTGAGCTGGCCAGTGAAGTCCCGCATCCGTCACTATGGTGGCGGTTTAAATATCTTATCGGTCTAGAGTAGTTTTATTAAACAGCTTATCCTTTGGGCGCACGATATGAGAAAATGGCTACGTGGATATGATTGAGCAATCTCCCCAGTCGGATCAAGAGCAGCGTTCGCGCGTTCCGTTTATCCCCTCCCCTCCCGAATCACATATACGGAAGCGACGGATCAGGCGGCGGATATATATTACATTGTTAGCTGTTCTGGTGCTCGGCGGCATAGGAGGCGGCATATATTGGATCCTGCAGAGACAGAGCGAGCAGTCAGAAACGACACTTCAGCAGTCGGATGAGCAATCCGACCCACTGGCGATCGAGACTGACCCTAAGAGCTTACGAATAATCGCCGCCGGCGACTTTATCCCTCATGACGCAATTAATGTGCGGGCCAAGAAGTCGAATGGCGACTATGATTACTACACTATGATGAGCAATATGAAGCCGTACTTTGACCGGGCTGATGTGCGTTTTTGCAATCAGGCAGTGCCAGGTGGCGGTGAACGGTTCGGTATCAGCGGTTATCCGGTATTTAACTCTCCGACAGAGTTTGCCCGAGATATGCAAAAGCTGGGCTGTAATGTCATAAACACCGGAACGAACCACACCAATGACAAAGGGCAGCCGGTTATTGATGCGATGCTCGCCAGCTGGGACAGCTTGCCGGACATCTTAGCAGTGGCGGGGGCAAACAGCTCGGCCGAGGAGCAGCAGGCAGTGCGCTATTTTGAAGCCAAAGGCGTGAAGTTCGCCTTCTTGTCCTATTCGAGCTATACCAATTTACCGAATGAATTTCCATATAGTCTTAATGGGTTTGATGAAGCGTTGATGCAGCGCCAGCTGACCGAAGCCAGGCAGCAGGCTGATATTGTGATGGTAAGTGCGCGCTGGGGTACGGAATATTCCCAAGGCATTAACGCTCACCAGGATCTGTGGAGTCAGAAGCTAGCTGATATGGGGGCAGACGTTGTCCTTGGTCATGGTCCGCATGTGCTGGAGCCCTTCAGGAAGCTGACAGCACAGGATGGCCGCGAAGTTTTCGTGTGGTTCAGCCTTGGAAATTTCCTGAACGCTCAGCTGGAAATTGAAGCGCTCTTTAATGGTCTTGCGGTCATGGATGTCGATACGTCGACCAAGAGGATTACCGAAGTCTCTTTCCTACCCCTGTACATGCATTATGAGTGGACCGAGCGTGAAAGAGCGGCTGAAAATCTCTTGGCGCGCAGGAATTTCTCAATGTATCCGATTGATGAAGCCGAGGAGCCGCTAGCGCGTTCGCAGTTAAATACTACTGTCAGTGAGCAATTGTTACGAATCACGGAGCTGCTAAACAGCTACGATGAGGTAAAGATACTATCCAGTAAAGAATACTAATCAGCGTAACTTGCAGCGGGTTCGAGGCCAAAGAAGGATTCGAGCGTTTGGTTTGATGATTTGAGTTCGGCAGCCAATGCTTCTCCGACGTAGCGCAGATGCCACGGCTCATACTGGTAGCCAGTGATATGCTCTTTCCCTTCCGGGTATCGGATGATGAAGCCGTATGTGTGGGCATTTGCTGCCAGCCACTGACCCTCAGGCAGACTGCCAAAGCAGATTTCAAGATGGCATTTCTGGTCAGCGCGGCCAAAATCTACTGCCAGTCCGGTTTGGTGTTCACTGTAACCCGGACGTGCGCTGTAACGATCTGCAGCTGCTTGTCCGTCGCGTGAAACGTACGAATTATAAAATTGCCACTGCAGAGACTCTGAGCGATAACCGCTGCTTAGTATTAGGTTTAACCCTACTGATTTGGCTTCGGTAAGCATTCGCTCGAGCGCTTCAGCGGCGATTTGCCTGACCTGCATTTGCTCATGAGTTCTTGAAAGCCGCAGGGTGGTGTTGGGTACCGTAAGATCGCTTGGGCGATAGCCTTCCGGCAGGCGATTTAGTTTGTTTACGATAACCCAAATACTGTCCGGATCCTCGGTGGAGTGCTGTTCTTTGTTGAATGATTCCTCTTGATTTTGCTGGCTGTCGGGCTCAGGAGTGTCGACTGCAGGTGGTGACTGTGTCTCAGCTTGCGGTTCGGGTGTACTGTCAGTGATGAGTAAATAGGCAGCAGTGCCACCAATAACACTGATGACAACCAGCAGGAGGACGAGTAGCGCTTTACGATTCACACCGCCAATTATACGGCATAGCGATGCTTGCATGTTGCATATCGATAGCGTACATTTTCTAAGAAGTATATGAACACTAAAGCTCAGAAAAACCCGGCTGATTACATCAAGCCGCTTAATATGAACGGTCTGCACGGCAGGATGCTGTATATGCCACCACCGCCCAAGAAAAAGCGCGAGATCCTCTTCGTGTATGGGCATCATTCCAGCTTGGAGCGCTGGTGGGGGCTTATTCAGGATCTTAACCAATACGGGGCAATCACGGTGCCCGATTTGCCTGGATTTGGCGGCATGGACAGCTTTTATAAAATCGGCGAAAAGCCGACGCTCGATAAGTTCGCTGACTATCTAGCGGCTTTCGTGAAGCTGAAGTATCGACGCAAGAAAGTGACGATAGCCGGTTTGTCGTTCGGATTTATTGTCGTAACACGGATGCTGCAGCGTCACCCAGAGCTGGTTAAGCGGGTCGATTTGCTGGTTAGTGTGGTGGGGTTTGCTCATAAAGATGACTTTAGCTTCAGTAAAGGCCGGATGCTTATGTATAAGACCGGCGCGAAGCTGTTTTCGTACCGGCTTCCGGCGCTATTCTTTAAAAATGTATGCCTGAACCCGATTACGCTTCGCCTAGCTTATGCCAAAACCCACAACGCTAAGAAAAAGTTCGAAGGTATGACCAAAGAAGAGGTTGCTGCCGTTATGGACTTTGAAATATATCTCTGGAATTGCAATGATGTGCGGACCTGGCTGGTGACTTCGCTGGAGATGTTCCGGCTTGATAACTGCAAGAAGCAGATTAATCTGCCACTCTGGCATATTTCCGTCAAAGCAGACCGCTACTTCGATAACCAGATCGTTGAGCAGCATATGCGGGTAATTTTTGATAAGTTTCATGAAGTGCCATCGACGATGGGTACTCACGCGCCGAGCATTATCGCTGATCCGCAAGAGGCGGCACCGATTATCCCGCGCAAGATACGGCGCTTGCTGGCTAAGAGTTCTTAAAGCCGTTTGATATACTAAAGCGTAGATATGAAAATTGGACTAGTATGCCCGTACGATATTTTCAGGGGCGGCGGCGTGCAAGAGCATGTGCTGGCACAGGCCGCAGAACTGAGGCGACGCGGGCATACGGTGAAGATTATTACGCCGCGTCCACGTAAAGTTCAGGGTGAGCCTCCGCGCAATACGATTTTCATCGGTAGCTCCGCTAAGGTTCGAACGCCGATTAAGACCTCACTGGAATTAGGAATGAACTTTATGCCGGATGCTGTTGATGACATGCTGGAGAGCGAGAGGTTTGATCTCCTGCATATTCATGAGCCGGAAGTGCCAATCCTCGGGGCACAGATTGTCGCCAAGGCAACCTGTCCAATTATCGCAACGTTTCATGCTGTTTATCCTGAAACCCCGATGGCGCGGACGATTGAGCGGTTCCGTATCCCCTATTCCAAGTCAATTTTTACCAAACTAAACGCCATGTCGGCCGTCTCTGAGGTTGCTGCAGCATTCGTCAAGGATCGCACGAAACAAGAAGTAGCTATCATACCAAATGGAATTGATCTTAAGAAGTATCATCCTACCCAGTCTTCTAGGTCTAAAAAGAAGAAAGAGATTCTGTTTATTGGGCGACTGGAGAAGCGGAAGGGTGCAAGGTACTTGCTAGAGGCCTACAATGAGCTTCGTGAGCAGTACGATAACGTATCGCTAGTGCTAGCCGGCGATGGGCCGGAACGTGAGCGGCTGGAGATGATGGTTGATAATTATGAAATCCCTGATGTGCGCTTCCTTGGATTTGTTGATGAAAAAGAAAAGCTCAAACTACTGCAGCGCGCCGATTTGTTCTGCTCGCCAGCGCTATACGGAGAGAGCTTCGGTATTGTGTTGCTTGAAGCGATGGCCTGCGGGGCGGTCACGGTAGCTGGCGATAATCCGGGCTATACATCGGTACTTGCAGACCGGGGCAAATGGTCATTGGTCAACCCTAAGGATATTCCGGAATTTGCCCGGCGGCTTGACGTCATGCTGTTTGACGAAGATATGCGCCGCATGTGGCGCGAGTGGGCAGCGGAATACGTCAAGCGCTTTGGGTATGAAGAAATCGTCGACCAGTACGAAAAGCTATACGCCAAGATTATAAGTGAAGTCCAGAATGTCCCAGCCGGCTAGGAGAATTGGGTTCGTCCTTGACGATACACTAGACAAGCCTGATGGCGTACAGCAGTATGTGATGACTCTCGGCAGCCGGCTCAGCAGCCAGGGTCACGAGGTGCATTATCTTGTTGGTGAGAGTAAGCGTCAGGATGTAGAGCATATGCATAGCCTGGCACGAAATGTGTCGGTTAGTTTTAACAAAAACCGGATGTCCATACCTCTGCCGGTCGATCGGAGGAAACTGCGTCAGTTGCTCGGGGAGCTGCAGTTGGATGTGCTGCATGTCCAGATGCCGTATAGTCCAATGTTCGCGGCACGGGTCATTACGGCGAGTCAACCGACAACTGCTGTCATCGGCACATTTCATATTTTGCCATTCTCACGAATCGAATCAATTGCGACTCGGATGCTGAGTGTTTGGCTGAAGCGTTCGCTGAGCAGATTTGACCATATTGTCAGCGTATCAGAGCCGGCGCGAGATTTTGCGCTTGAGAGCTTTGGTGTCAAATCAGAGGTGCTACCTAATGTTATTGACATGTCTGTGCTTCGCAAGCCTAAGAAGCGGCGAACAGATAATGATTCAGTGCACATCGTCTACCTGGGACGACTTGTTAGCAGAAAGGGCTGCGGTTATCTACTGCAGGCGCTCCATGAATTGCTGCTGCAGCAACCTCAGCTGAAACTTAGTGTCACTATCTGCGGAAAGGGTCCGGATCGCGAGCGGCTGGAGCGCTATGTAAACTCTCATGGGCTCGCGGAGGTCGTGACGTTTGCCGGTTTTGTTGATGAGCAACACAAGGCAGCATGCCTGGCAAGCGCGGATATAGCAGTGTTCCCAAGTGTGGGAGGCGAAAGCTTCGGAATCGTACTCATAGAAGCGATGGCGGCCGGTGCAGGGGTGGTTGTCGGTGGTGACAACCCAGGATACCGAAGTGTTCTTGGTAGTGAAGAAACCTTGTTCGACCCAAGAGATATAACTGCATTCGCTGAATTATTAGGCAGACTTACTGCTGATGCCTCACTCCGGGCAAAAATTCACAAGCAGCAACAGAGTCAGGTTGAGGCTTATGATGTCAAGGTGGTCGGCCAGCGCTTGCAAGCAGTCTACGAGCAAGCAATTGCAAAACGACGCGCCAGAACGCATAATGAAGCTCATGGCTAATAAAACAACACCGGAAAAAGTTACCATTACAGTAACCAACCGCACTATCCTTAGGGTAATTGCGATGATTATTGCTTCGTATCTGGCGCTGCGTTTTATCGCCAGTACATCCCATATAATCACGTTGATATTTATTTCCTTCTTCTTGGCAATGGCACTGAATCCGGCGGTCAGCTGGATTGCCCGGCAGTTGAAGAGCAGGAGCCGGGTGCGGGCTACCGGTGTGGCGTATGTAATGGTGTTAGCACTGCTTATCGGTTTTTTCGCGCTCGTCATTCCGCCGCTGATCAGTCAATCGGTGGACTTCATTAATGACCTGCCGTCAACTGTAAATAGTTTCCGGACCCAAGATTCCAGCATTGCGAGATTTGCCCGTCAACATAATTTGGTCGATCGCCTCGAGGAGTTGAGTCGCGACTTTCGGTCACAGTTCGGTCCGACAAGTCAGCCGATTATTAGTACTGCTGGGCGTATCGGCTCCACGCTTGTTTCTATAGTTTCGGTACTAGTACTGACATTTATGATGTTAGTAGAAGGTCCTGGGTTGCTTGATCGATTTTGGGCTTTGCAGCCTGAGAGAAGAAGGAAGCGCTACAAAGAGCTAGCAGATAAGATGTACCGGATCGTGACTGGCTATGTTAACGGCCAGGTGCTGATTGCGGCTATTGGTGCAGCCTTCGCTCTTGTTGCGCTGCTTATTGGCAGTACGGTATTTAAATCACCAGTTAATGCCGTGGCACTTGCAGGAATCGTCTTCCTGTTTGGCCTAATTCCGATGATCGGAAACACGCTTGCAGCCGTACTGGTCGTTATTATGTGCCTATTTGCGTCGCTTCCACTAGCAATCTCCATGGCGGTATTCTTCTTGGTCTACCAGCAGATAGAGAATGTGACCCTGCAGCCGTACATCCAAGCTAAAACGAATGAATTGACACCGCTACTTGTCTTTACCGCGGCACTCTTGGGTGCCGGATTGGGTGGAATCCTCGGTGCCTTCGTGGCCATCCCGGCAGCTGGCTGCCTTAAGATCTTAATCGTCGACTATTATTCTAGGCGCAAGCTGAGTTCAGATAGCTAAATCCAGCCCCTAGACTGCCCTGCTCCAAATTTGCCCATGCGGTGTATCTTTGACCGCAATGTTTCGGCCAGCGAGTTTGTCTCTGATTTCGTCAGATAGCTGCCAATTCTTGCTGTCCCGAGCGGCCTGACGTTCCTGCAGTAGAAGTTTGTCAGAATCGCTGAGTTCACTACCCAGCAGCTTAATGCCCATGGCCTGCTCAATCCATTCCAAGAATGCTTTAAATTCATTCAAGTCATTGGTGCGCACGCCGCTGCTTTCGATGAGCGTAGCCAGCTCGCTTAGGTGGGCTAACGCCTGTGGAGTATTGAGATCATCCAACAGCGCTTCTGTCATCAGTTTTTGATAACGGCCGAAGTCCGGGCCGGTTCCAGCTGTGTCATCCGGCTGCCAGTATCGGTCAGCCATAGCATAATAGCCAGCAAGTCGATGCTTGGCAGCCTCTAGGCTTTCCCAGCTGAATTTGGACTGCGTACGGTAGTGAGATTCCAATATATGGAGGCGCAACGTCGCAAGGCTATAGCCCTTTGCTTCAATGTCTTCGAGTGTTATGCCATTGCCGAGGCTCTTGGATATCTTCTGTCCATTTATAGATATGTGGTTAGCGTGCATCCAAATGTTAGCGAAAGTCTTGCCTGTTGCGGCCTCACTCTGTGCAATTTCATTGGTGTGGTGGACTGGAATATGGTCCACGCCGCCGCCATGGATATCCAGGGTTTCACCGAGGTATTTCATACTCATTGCTGAGCACTCCAGGTGCCAGCCGGGAAAGCCCCTCCCCCACGGGCTGTCCCATTCCATATCTCGAGCTTTGCCGTGTGGCGAGAATTTCCAGAGTGCAAAATCCTGAGGATTTCGCTTCTGGGGATTAGTCTCTACCCGAGCACCGGCCTGCTGATCGCTGAGATCGAGTTTGGCGAAGTCGGCATAGGTGGGGAATTTGGACGTATCAAAGTACACACCATCGTCAATAGTGTAGGTGTAGCCTTTGCGTTCCAGGGTCTGAACTATAGCTATTTGCTCCGGTATGTGATCGGTGGCCTTCGGCAGATGATACGGTTGGGTAATGTTTAGGCGCTTCAGGCCATCAATGAAATAATTGCCGTAATAGTCAGCGATATCCCATGCGGTTTTACCTTCCCGTCTGGCGCCGGCCTCAAGCTTATCCTCTCCTTCATCAGCGTCACTTACAAGATGTCCGACGTCCGTTATATTCATCACCCATCTTGGTTGCAGCCCTACGGCCTTAAGTACACGGATTAGAACGTCATATCTAGTAAACGTGAACCAATTGCCGATATGCGGATAGTCGTAAACAGTTGGTCCGCAGGTATAGACAGTAACTGTCGGTGGATTTTGCGGGGCAATAGTCTCTGTTTCACGGCTAAGGGTGTTGTATAGCTTCATCACTTTCCTTGCTTAGGTACTGTTCTATCAGGGTCGTGGCAAGTCCGATACACTCTGACTTTATCTCATTGAATGGGCGTCCATCTTTAACTTTGAAGCCGCTTGCATATGGGTGGCCGCCTCCGCCGAAGCTTTCGGCAAGAGTGCCGGCAATCGGCATACCGAAGTTAGCGCGTATTTTAGCAGTTACTTTTCCGTCAGGATACTGCTTGAAGCCGATAGCTAGCTTCGCACCTTCGGTGAGCAACATATCATCAATAACCAGCATGGTTGGATTGTAGGCATGGCTGTACTGCTCGATCTCTTCCCATGGAATAGTAATTACCGCAATATGGTTACCCTCGGTGTACTCTACTCGCTGCAGTAATCTGCCCTTGTAGTGGACAATTTCTGCTGGCCGGCGCATTGTCTCTCGGCGAGCAGCTTCAAGCTCGGGAATGGAGACACCTTTCTCGACTAGCTCAGCAATGATATGTATGCTCCGAGCAGTTGTCTTATCAGTTGTTAGACCGCGGCTGTCAGCCATAATAGAAGTGGCTAGCAGGTGCAATGCTTCGTGATTCAGGGGCCAGTCCAGTGTGTTAGCGAGTTCGTATATTACTTCTCCTGTGGCTACGGCCGGCGCATTAAGACTGACTGTCGCAAACGGCAGACTCTGTTCGCCTTCATGATGATCCAGTACGATGGCCGGTCGACTTTTGAGCCACATCAATTGATTGGTCTCGCGAAGTTTCTCTAGCAGGGTTTCAGCACTGGTGTCAACAATAATCGAGGCATCGAACTGGTTTGGTAGATCTTTCTGAATTCGAGCCCAGCCTGGCAGATAGCGAAGGTATGACGGAATATCTACACCGCAATACAGTATTGGCTCTTTGCCCATGTCTCCAATGATTTGTTCGAGCGCCAGAGCAGAAGCCAGGCTGTCACCATCAGGATTGTCAGCCTGAACGATTACAATGCGTTGTGCACTATTTATCACCTCGCTGATAGCGCCAGCTTTTTGATATGTCGTATTCATTACTTTTTAGTATATCTGATAAGTGGTCGATTGGCAGCAGAAGTCGGCTGTCCGCTTTTTTGCTACAGCTGAGTCCTGCCTTCGAGTGCTCGGCCCAGCGTAATCTGATCAGCGTATTCCAGATCGACGCCTATCGGCAGCCCGCGCGCCAGCCGGGTTATCTGCACATCCTTGTTGCCGATTTGTTTTTGGATGTAAAGAGCCGTTGACTCGCCTTCTACGCCGGCGTTCGTGGCTAGAATAATCTCAGTGACTTTGTCGTCGTCGATTCGCTGCAGTAGTTCGGCGATATGTAGCTGCTCCGGTGTGATTCCGTCAATCGGTGAAATTAAACCACCAAGCACATGGTAAGTTCCGTGGTACAGTCCGGTCTTTTCTAGTGCAATGATATCGAATGGATCAGCAACCACGGCTACAGTCTGCTTGTCACGCTTGGGGTCCGTGTATAGGTCAGAATATTCCTTGCCGGTCTCGACGAGCGCGAAGGTTTTTTTACAGTAGCCAATGTTTTCATGCAGTGTGTTGAGTGCTTCTGCCAGGCGGCCCGATTTGCTCTTATCAGTGCGCAGTAAATAGCTGGCGTATCGCTCAGCGGTACGCGGACCGACGCCTGGGAGTAATCCCAGGGCCTCAATGAGTTCCGTTAATGCCGGTGGTAGCACTTGTGACACTCGTTTACCCCGTAATGGCTGTCAGTCGAAGCGGCGTTAATAATCTATCAGAATTCGTTCGAAAGAACGACGCGCTGGATACAGTAACCCTAGAGGCCTAAATTGCCGAGGGCACCCATCATCGGCTGCATCTTCTCAGCAGCTGCCTTCTGGCTTTCCTGGATAGCTTCTTTTACTGCATCTTCAATCCAGCGCTCTAGCTGGCCAATGTCATCGAGATCAACATATTCGGGATCGATATGAACCTTCTTTATCTTTTGCTCCCCGGTGATCTCAACCTTGACTGCGCCGTCACCCTTCTCTACTTCAATGACCATCTTTTGAAGTTCTTTTTGAATCTTCTTAACTTTCAGCAGCATTTTAGCCTGATCAAATCGGCTCATCTTTCACCTCTCTGTATTACCTGTGTATTGTAACAAAGAGTACCTACTTACTGAAGTTGATGACTTACAGCTTCCCTAGTTTCGGGAGCGTTCGGCCAGGCAATAAAGTAGTGATTAATATGATAGAAGCCTGCCAGAAGTACGGCGGCCGTCACGATATTGGCGCCTACCGCCCGAGCTAATGGGTTACGCGGAAAAACAGTAAACCACTGCCGCAACATCAATGCAATGCCAGTAGCGACAATGATATAGACGAACGGCATGATCAGTGAAATTGTGACCGGGCCATCCAGCATGATCAGTAACGAGCCCAGTACGAAAATTCCAGCAATAAAGGCACTGCGGTCCAGCTTGCGATAATACACAAAGGCGTAGCAGCCCAACACGAACATGGCTGCACTAAAGATATCGAGTAAGGCCAGGTTTCCTAGCCATGTGGCAGGGCTCTCAGGTCTGAGGGCAAAAAGTTGCAATGGGATGTTGACCAGGTTTCTTCCCATATCAATGACCGAAGGGAGATGCTCGGGCAGGCCAAAGACAGTTCGGATAAGACTAGGGTCCGTAAATAGGCCGTAGCCTAAGGGGGCTAAGAGCAGCAAAGCAGTTGTGACAGCCAGGACGATATGAGTCGTTGGGATGTTCGTCATCTCCCGGGCCAGTAATTTGCGCTGCCATACTCCAGCAGCAGCCACAAGCCATATCATACCGGGTATATATATCAATACAGTGCCGGCGACGCAGGCGATAAGCAGGGATAGCGACCGGCGACGACTCTCCCTCAGCCAAATGCCTGCTACTAATACGGCTAAGAGTGAGGTCAATAGAATTTCAGGTGTGCCTACTCGACTAACATGCAAAAACCAAGCGGATGTGACGAACACAAATGTACCGAGCAGTGCAACCCGCGTCGTGTACCAGCTTTTTAGTACGTAAAAAAATAACAGCGAAGTGGCGATGCCGCAGAGAGCGCTAGCCAGCCTAAACGTAAACAAGCTTCCTTCGCTGATCTGCCGTAGTCCGTACTGCAGAAGTTTATGCGGCGCATATATCGGGTTGTGGGCAATGGCGCTTAGTGAGTGGGATTCATTGGCTGCTGCGACTTCTACCTCAGTTGCACCCGGGGTCAGTGAGCCGAGACTGAAAAGCAGC
>CAYZZS010000018.1:0-19896 GCA_964483035.1 uncultured Candidatus Saccharibacteria bacterium | reverse complement strand
TGCGACTTCTACCTCAGTTGCACCCGGGGTCAGTGAGCCGAGACTGAAAAGCAGCAACCCCCCGACCAATATAATGGCAGCTCCCCCCCAGAGTATGGGCTCCCAATACCGCAGCATAAACAGGCGAAATTGTTTCATGTTGTTATTGCAATTATACACGAGCCATAGCTTAGTCGGTAAACGGCTGTGCGTGGCGGGTATCGAGACTTCTGAACCGCTGTTTCTCTTTGTCGAAATACAATTCCACGCCACCGGTCGGGCCATTCCGGTGTTTTTTGATGAGAATATCAGTTATGTTAGTACGCTCGGTGTCGGGATTGTAGTACTCCTCCCGATAAATGAAAGCAACCACGTCCGCATCCTGCTCGATTGAGCCTGATTCACGAAGGTCGGCAAGTTGCGGGATTTGCGGTGTACGGCTCTCGACGGAGCGGCTGAGCTGACTGAGGGCAATGAGCGGCACGTTCATTTCCCGGGCAATCCCCTTCAGTCCACGTGAGATTTCTGAGATTTCCTGCACGCGGTTACCGTCACTCGCAAACCGACTGCCGCCACTCATGAGCTGGAGGTAGTCGACGATGATGAGCCCGAGCTCTTGGCGATGTGCCTCACGACGAGCTTTAGTTCGAAGATCGCTGATGGTAATGCCAGGCGTGTCATCAATGTATATCTTCGCCTCACCTAGCGTGCCCATGGCATGGCTCAGTTTCTCGAAATCCGAATCTGTTAAGTTTCCAGTCCTGAGTGCCCACGCATCCACGCCTGATTCCATAGATAGCATACGATCCACTAGCTGCTCTTTGCTCATCTCCAGCGAAAAGATCAGCACTGGCTGATTGGCTTTGACTGCGACGTTGTGAGCTAGGTTGAGCGAAAAGGCAGTCTTTCCCATTGATGGCCGGGCGGCGAGTATGAACAAATCGGAGCGCTGAAGGCCAGCCAGAATATTATCCAGATCCCGAAATCCTGTCGGCACCCCGCGAACCTTGCCTTTGTCCTTGTGAAGTTCATCCAGGCGGTCGAAGCTCTCGCTGAGGATTGTTTCAATACTGATAATATCCTGTTTTATATGACGTTGGCTGACCTCGAATAATCGGCTCTCTGCCTCTTCGATCAACTCCTGCAGGCTCTTTGACTCGTCATAACCAAGGCCGACGATGTCCCGCGTGGCTTTGATAAGCCGGCGCCGCATACCTTTTTGTGCGATTATTTCAGCGTACTGCTCAGCGTGGGCGGCGGTCGGCACGTAGTTCGTGAGCTCAGTCAGGTAAGCCGGCCCGCCGATCATATCCAGGAAACCGCTGGTTTTCAGTTGGTCAGAAAGTGTCAGCACATCAATAGGGCTGTGTTTCTCATAAAGCGCTAAGATTCCTTCGTAGATTCGGCGGTGTCGTTCGTCATAAAAGTCATCCGGACGGATGGTGTCGGCTATCTTGACGATGGCGTCGGCGTCAATAAGAATAGCCCCCAGAAGGCTAGCTTCGGCATCAGTATTTTGCGGCGGTAGTTTTGCCCCCTCCGGTTCCATGACTCCCCTATTCGTACCTACGATTCTAACACTTCGGCGCTGCCAAAAATATTGCTAATGGCTTCTAAATCATTTTGTTCGCCTGAGGCCGGCGCAGCCTCATCTTCAGTGTCCGGTTTTTGCGCTGTCTTATCGACGACGGCTCTAATAGTGTAGTTCTCGCCAGTCAGCTCTTTGAGTACATTGGCGATGACCTGGCTATTCCTACTTTCCTTAATTCGCTTCTGGTGAAAGGCAAACGCGAAGGTTAACGTTAATATAGAGCTATCGAACGTAGCTATCGCTGTTCGCAGCACCCCGTAGAGTGTGTTGTGCTTGCTTTTGATAGTATTGAGCGTTTCCTGCCAGAGCTGCTCGGCATTCTCAGGTGGCGGAGCGCTGCGAGCCCGTTTCATCTCTGGGGATTCCTCTTCTACCGCCTGCTTTTTCTGAGGTCTAGTCGCTGCTTCCTGTGGTTTTACTGGTCTGGTTATCTGCTCAACAACTTTTGGCGGTTCATCAGTGGCTAGTGCCGCTACTTTTGGCGGAGCTGAGGAGTCATCAGAGCCGCCTCGCTGATTCTTGAGGCTAGCATCGACCAGTATAAGCTCCAGGTATGCTTCCGGATCATGAGTGGCGGGTACTTCCAGCAGGTCTTTCAGTAGGCCAACCATCACATTTGATTGATTCGGGGAAGTCTCCAGCAGCTGTGTCCGTATCAGCGTACCCAATTGCCTGGCTGTTTGTGCCGGATGATAGCCCTGGCTGCGCATCGATTGAAGTGTAGCAAGCAGACCGGCCGGATTGCCGCGGCTGACGGCGTCCCAGATTGCGCTAATCTGCTCACTCGGGGCGATACCAAGCATTGCTTGAATGTCGGCAAGTGAGATACTTCCTGGCAGATTACTTGCCTGGTCGAGCAAGCTGATGCTGTCGCGAAAGCTGCCTTCACCATGCTCGGCTATCAGTTCCAGTGCCGTATCCTCAATAGTTACACCCTCTGTTTTGGCAATTGCCTTGAGGTGAGCTACAACCTTTTCCTTCTCTACCGGCTTGAATGTAAATCTTTGTGTGCGGCTAATGATAGTCTCAGGGAGCTTGTGGACTTCGGTGGTAGCCAGAATGAATACGACATGAGCAGGCGGTTCCTCAAGGGTCTTAAGTAGCGCATTGAACGCTTCCTTGGTTAGCATATGTACTTCGTCAATAATATAGACCTTGTACTTAGCTGCGGCCGGAGCGATATGGACTTTGTCGCGCAGATCACGAACCTCGTCAATGCGGCGGTTACTTGCAGCGTCAATCTCAATAATATCGAGATGGCTAGAGTCGTCCGTGTACGGCAGGCCATTAATCTCATGAGCTACAATTCTTGCAATACTGGTCTTTCCGACACCCCGCGGCCCGGTGAAGAGGTAGGCATGGCTGATTTTTCCGCTCTTAAAAGCGCTCTCAAGTGTAGCCGTTATGTGCTCTTGGCCAACAATTTCAGATAGCTTCTTGGATCGGTATTTCCGGTAGAGTGCTTGTCCCATTTCAGTCTCATTATAACCGAGCCGGACACGTAAAGCTGTTGTGTATTATGCTGGCAAATTACGTTCCTGCGGTTCTTCGTCCGGGTTTTTAGCTCTCAGCCCTGGAATGTAGCTGGCTATCGCTGCTGCCCCGGTGGCGGCGCCAATCGCAAAACTGCCGTAGGCCATGAAGTCAGCTGCTTTTCTTACGCCTCCCTCCTTAAATGTATCACCGGCCGCCAAAGAGATTAGTGTCAGTGAATCAATGTACATATTGATCTCGCCGGCCCTCGACGAATCTTTAACATTGCCCTTGGCTAAGGCAACTCCATTAATGGTGGCAATGAGGCCTTGCTTGGCGGCCACGGTAGCAATAATTCCTCGGCGCACTGCATTGCCCTGATTGGCTTGCCACATGGCCGGTAATATGGCTGCTACGTCTGCTTTGTCTATAACTTTGTCGAGCATCTTACCGAGTTCGCTTGAAGCGTCAAGTGCACGAGATATATCACCGTCAATATCATCCGCTGCCCGGCTTGCTGCCATGAGCGCTAAGCCTTCCGGCCTACCGTATCGACGATTCGCGCCAAGCATAGAAAGAAAGCCAAGCACGGTAACCCCGTTCGGTATATGTTTTTGTATCGTCCGCGGCAACCGCTCTCTAGTAAGGTCAGTCAACCATTCTCGGCCGCCTTTAGGTATGACGTGCTTTAATGTGCCCATTTTAAGCCCGCCTCACAATCGGCCACGCATAAGCCACGCATAATTTGTGATAATCATTAGTCTATAGTGCAGCTTCGAGAGCAGCCCATTCGGCATCGACTTCATCTTCTGGAATATTGACGCTGACCTGATCGCCTGGCTTGGCTTTGAAGTATGTGACACTGGCCAGCAGGACTCGGTAATTCTTGCCGTTGACATCTACATAATAATGGCCGTTTTCGAGCTTGAGCGTACCCACGACTTGCTTGCGCGGAATCGGACCGATTTGCTTATACAAGAAGGCTCCGTCTTCGGCTATTGTCAGTTTCAGGATATCACCTTGTACCAGCTTGGATTTAGAGGCGTAATTTGCTGGCACCGGATATGTCTTACCATCGCTACCGACCATATTTTGGCCGTCGAAGACGCCCTCAATAATCTTACCGACAGCTTCTTCTTTTACGGCAGTTGCCACTGTGGGATCTTCCCCCACCAGGCTGACGAGAAGTTCCTTGGCTGCGCCTAAAGAGGTCTCAGCTTCCTGAATAAGTGCCCGTAACCTCTTGATTTGTTTGTCTGGTACTTCTGCCATCCCTTTGGTCTCTCTTACAGTAAAGTGTTTGTTTGGTACACTTACTCCTAAACCTACCATGATTGATATTGAAAGTCAAAACTACAATGAAATACTTGTGGAAAAACATAGCCCCCACTGCTTATGTGAGGGCTATGTATATTATTTACGCCGTCAGACTAGGCAAGCTCAACGGTAGCGCCAGCCTCTTCAAGGGCTTTTTTGGCGTTCTCTGCGTCGTCTTTCTTGGCCTTTTCAAGCACGGTTTTTGGAGCACCGTCAACCAGCGCCTTTGCTTCACCAAGACCAAGACCGGTCAGGTCCTTAACTGCCTTGATGACTGCAACCTTCTGAGCACCAGCGTCCTTGAGGACTACATCGTACTCGCTCTTCGCTTCTTCGGCTGCGCCGCCAGCGTCACCGCCAGCTGCCGGACCAGCCACTGCTACTGCTGCAGCTGCAGGCTCGATGCCATACTCATCCTTGAGGATGTTCTTCAGTTCGTTTACTTCCAGCACGGTCAGGCCGGTAAGTTCTTCTGCCAGTTTCTTAAGATCTGCCATGTACTAATCTTCCTTTCTTTGATACTTTCTTATGATGCTTTTGCTTCGATACCGTCAAGCAATCCATGCAGGTTGCCAGACAGGCCGCTCATGATGTCGTTCACTGGTGATGCTAGGGTTGCAAGCACCTGTGCAATCAGTTCGTCCTTGCTTGGCAAGGTTGCCAGAGCCTTGACTTCGTCCGCGCTCAGGAACGTTCCTTCGGCAGAGATTGCTCCGACAAATTCAACATTCGGTCGCTTCTTGGCGAAGTCAGCGATCACCTGTGCCGGCGCCACTTCGTCCTGATCGTTGAATGCGTACAGGAGTTGGCCGGTCAGAGCGTTCGTATCGACATCTTTCAAAGCCTCGGTTGATTCGATGGCTTTGATGACTAGGCGGTTCTTGACCACCTTGAGATTTGTGCCGTTGTCACGTGCGGAACGGCGAAGTTCTTGCAACTCTTTGACCGTCGTACCTTGGTATTTGGCAACCACGGTCATCTTGGAGCCGGTAAGCAAGCTTGCGACTTCGGCGACAATCTCATGCTTCTTATCTTTTGTTAATGCCATATATTTCCTTATTTAATCTTATATCGACCAGTTGATTAAATTATTAAAGAACAAAAAAGTCCTTGGCGTGTACCAAAGACTCGTGGTGCATGAAAATATAACGTAAGAGTCATATTTCTACCTCGGTAGCGGATTAAGCGACTGGCGCTGCTACTGTCTTTGGTAAACTGATGTGTATTTTAACCTAAATTGGCGTTAGCGTCAATCGGTAAATTCCATCTTTTGATATTCTTCCAATGTGAACCGAAATTTATGCCGTCCGATGTCCTGATAGGCTACATCGATAGCAAATTGCTGCAGTTTTCGAAGCTGCTCAAGTCGTCTCTGTGCTGCAGCCTGCTCCAGAGCTCTGCGTCGCCTTTCGATTGCGTGCTGATTCGCTCGCTGTGTTGCCTCCAGTTTCGAATGGTCAATTCCTCGGCTCGGATCCATCTGGGCATAGATGTTATCCATCTGCTCTCTTGAATCGCTGTACCGCTCTACCGGCCCCATGACCTCGGGGGAGCCAAGAGCTTCTGCAGCTGCCGGACTACCGAATACTTGGATATTCCTCTCCATAGTGGTGCTCCTTACATTAAAAACAGCCCCGGTGTGGGGCTGTCTGGCTTGCATTATTTATGGACAATCAGCTCAGTCCCACACGCGTGTGCGGTGCAATGATCTTCATGATGATCGCATTTTGAGCCATGGAAATTAATATGATTATATTCCAGGTGATTGTCAAGTAATATTATCGACTATCGGATTGCAGCCCTGCCGAGACTCCTGACAGCTTCGGTGTGCGGTCCGCCATCGCATTTCCATGAAGCCCAATCAGCTTCACCACTGTTAACAAATGGACCTCTAGCAGCCCCGCTTTCCAGAAACTCTTCCCAGCGTCGCTGCTCTTCTTCAGTGCGCCCCCCGTCCATCGCCAGCTTTATAGGATTGCCCGCTTGAATCATTTCGATTTCCCGTCTTCGGACATCATTAACCTCTGGGCTATAGCTGCTATCGTACATTATTTCTGACATATATTATTTCTCCCTATCTATACAAATAAAAAACAGGCTCTTTGGTTGAAGCCTGTTCTGGTTCGGGCTGTGCTTGGCGTATTATCGTCGTTTACGCCCGGCTTCAACCATGCTGAAGCACAGCCCCTTAAGGCCGAGGAGGAGGTTTAGTTGCTTCAACAGGTTAAAACTCATAATGTGCGATAGTATCATATTGATTTATTGTTGACAATATTGGTTTTTATCAGGTACAGTGTTTATCGTGGAAGCAATAACCCAAGCGATTATTAGCATTATCAAGCATACGCGCCGCTGCTACGGTGTGGTGTTTGCGTATGCGTAATCGGTTGGAGCTGCTGTTTTCATAATATAACTACCAAGAAAAGCAAACACCGGACTCCAGCCACAGGGGTTCGGTTTTTTTAACGCTAATGATTCCGTGCCTGTCTGCACAGCAGGCGGACATGGGAGCAGTAGCTTCCAGTATGCTCCGGTAGGAGCTGCACCTTGCTTGGCAATTGCCGAGCGAACAATTTGGAGGAATAGACCAATGCCTGAAGTCAGACTAATCGATGACATGAGACACGAAATAGCGGTACGCCGCAACCGTGAGTTGGTCAGATTGGCCAAGGCTCATCGACGGTTGACGAATCGACTGACTCACACCAGCGATCCGACTGTCCGCAGTCAACTGGTCGATCGCCTGGATAAGCTGAGCAGGCTGGAGAAGTCCCTTCTTGCAAAAATTGACTAGGAAGCGATTGGTGAGGGTCGTAAAAACGACGAGCCGTAATAGCGGCTTTTGGTTGAGCGTCAGCTCCCACCTCACCACACGCTTCGTGTGAACACCCCTTCTTACCCACTCACGCACCACTATCAGCAATAATACTATTCCTCCATAAAACCTTTGCAATATCAAGTAAACGGAGTATTATACTCTGCGGATTAGATCTATGAGTGAGAAGTTTGAAGAAATTCGTAATCCAATAGATAACGAACAGCATGGCCGTCATGATCATGTGGAGAAATTTCGCTTTGGTGGCGCGGTAGCAATTGATCCAGAGAGAGATATTCGGATTGAGCTCTATGGTAAGGGTGGCCCTGGGTTTCATGAGCATCAACGTGCTGAACTGACGAAGCATGATCCCCAAGCTCACTGGATAGATATTGACGATGATGAATTCGAAAGGTTGCTTCCTAGAGACGAAGTAGACTGATCTCGGCTAGGGGGTCATTGAGTTGAGCTTGAACTGTGTGTAGCGTTCGGCAGCCAACCTCGTTAGTTCCGGATCTTCATCTTTGTTGACGAACTTCATTGCCTCGGCAAGCATGGGGTGCACTTTGGCGACCTGCTCATGCATCTGATAGACCAGCTTACGGTAGCCGGGATGTCCTTGTGGCGCAGTGCGAAGTTCATGTAGATGGAATGCTTCCCGCGCATTATAGGTTACCTTCCAGCGCATTTTATGGCCCAGTAGCGTAGCGTACTGGGACTCCAGCTCGTATCCAGCCGCCTGCAGGAAGCTGTGGAGCTCCAGACTGACATCAAAACATTTCTCAAACAGCTCAGTCAATCCGGCATCTTCGACCAGTTGTGGCACATCATAGCCATAGCGCGGTGTTAGCTGCTGCCAATTCAGGTCATCAACCATGCGATGCCGCTGCAGGTCACGGAAGATTCCATAGTCACACACCAAATCCCAGCTGTAATGCGCCTTCTCCAGTGCCCGGCCCGGCTTGTGACGGCGATTTAGCCGCTCGCCGATGTAGGCTTCAAATACTTTCAGCTTCTGTTCATATGACCATGAATCTACCTGTTGCTGAATCTCCTCCAGCGGCAGGTTGCTGTGCTCATAGAGCATGTCTGCGACCAGATCAAGTTCGTTCCTGGGCCAGACTGAAGTCATCGTGACAGGCTTTGCTTCGCTGCCATGGGTCTCGTTCAGGTACTGATTTGCCAGCTGCTTCACGGCCGCCTTCGTATTGGCGTGGTAGGCTATGGTCGCACCACCGCGCTCGGGCTTATCGGCCCGCTCGAGGAATGTCGGTATGACTTTGCGTGCCTCTTTGAGAATCTTTTTTCCTGTTACCTGTGCCTCTTCCAGCTCATCGCTCAGGAGGTGCATAATCAAACTTTCCAAGGCCTGACCTGAAGCATAAATGCCGACAGTCGAAGTTGTTGCGACCGGGAGAACCGGACGAGCGGCATCACATGCCTGGGCGCGGGTAGCACCTTTCCAGGCTACATCACGCTCTGCGGCCGGTACGGAGGAATTCTGCCGCACGTGGTCTGTCAATTTATGGACCAGCTCAGAGTATAGATCAAAGATTCTGTCCATATCGCGCTCGAAGCGTTTAGCAGTCTTCTCATCCAGCGACTGAGGAGTGTAGTACCGGTATTTGCCGTTCGCATCCTTCTGGTCAAAGTAGATATAACGAGTGGACTGTTCAAGGTAGGCCGCCAATCTTCCCCATTCAAGCTTTTTGGTAAGCAGGTTTGAGGCATTTTCGACCACAAGATGCTGTCCGACCAGCTGCTGCACCGAATCATCGCCATAAGCTGTAATAACACGCTTTAAGAGCTGCTCGTCCTTACCCATGGCAGCAGCGAATTCATCGAGGATAGTGATCCGCATGTCGTCACCGCGGCGACTTAGGCGTGCCATGGCTGCCGCAATAGTAATAGGACTAAGGTGCTCGGTGAATGCATAGACATTGCCCTCGCTGTCAGTAACTGATTGCTTCAGGAAGTCCTTGCCAGCTGCAGTGATTTTATAACCGGAATCAGTTTTGGTGACATAGGGGTTGTCTTGTGCGGATTTTGAGACTGATGATTGCTTGGACGACACGGTAGCTCCTACAGTTTTACTTGGATTTTCAGGTTTCGGCGGAAGTAGCGGCGCGATACTTTCCCAGATAAGTGAGTGAATGGTGTCGATATCAAGCATCCGCTCACTCCTCACGCAGTCGATGCGCGTGAAGTCGCGTGGGAACAGCTGACACAACTCATCGTAGACATCGACGGACCGCTTGAGGTGATCTATGTCGGCCTCATGCAGGTCTCGCTTCTTATCAGTGTAGCTTCTCTGCGGTTTTTGATCGACAAGCGACTGGGCGACTTCGGCCGGCACTCTCAGTACAATACTCCTATCAGGACGTGGGATACCCAACGTCTGAAATTCCAGATTGTCTAGCCAGATAAAATAACCGCGCCGCTCTTCTGGATGGATGAACTTCGTTCCCTGATGGGCCATATTCGATCCAGTGAACCGATTAGCCAGCACGATCTTGCCGGCGGCAAGTGCTTCTTTAATCTTTGAGGAGGCTTGATACCGATCGAGTGCATAGAATAGTGATCCGGTATACGGCCCAACGTCTTCAGCGCTACCGTATTTACCGTTTAAATATTCACGCACAAAGTAGCTTGAAGGCTCGTCATATTGCGGAAAGTCAAAGGTCGCTACTTCGTAACCTTCCTCAATGAGCCGTTTAGCAAGTATCTGAAACTGCGTACCTTTACCGGAGCCATCGGTTCCTTCAATGACAAGAAATGTGCCGCTCCTGGTTGTGTCTGTCTGGTTCATTTGACTTTTAAACCCTTAATACTTTGCGGCAATTCCCGCTTGTCTTTATATGCTTTTGGCAACATTTGATCAGGTGTCCAATTAGCAATCAGTGTGTCCAGGTCAGTCCCTGATTGGTACTTACCGCTCATGCCATCATCACGGCCCTCACCATAACTGCCCTCTACTTCACCGGTCTCATGGAAGATTATCTGTGCGATTCGTTCGCCGACAGGCAGCAAAACTGTTTCATGCTCATTTAAATTATAAATCTCTAGAGTCAGGCGGTTGATGTAGCCAGGATCGATCCAACCGGCATCAAAACATACTGCCACACCGTTCCGTCCCCAACTGCTTCGTGATTTCACCTCAGCAGCGCCTGGTGGCAGTATTCCAAAGAATTCATGAGTATGTGCTAAAATCCGCTCCCCCGGCTTGAGTGGGATTACGGGATGATCAGCCGGAATGCCCTCGAGCAACTTGACTCCGTTCGCATCACACCACTCCTTATGTATGACCGCTTCCTGGGGTACGCTGAAGTACCGATGAACGTCTTGTTTGTCGAAAGGATTATAAACATATCCCTTTTGCGCCTGGCCCGTACGGTAGTAATGGTAGCCGAGCGTGACATCCATGCTGGCCTGACTGACGTGCTTAGGATTGAAGGGAACACAGACGATATGCTTTTCTTCAATCGCCTTCTGAATCTGAATATTACTATAAACCCCCATTATTCCTCCGGTTTAGATGTATTGTACGGTTTGTCAAATGCATGTTGCAAGCCAAATACAGCTTTTAATGTTGTATTTTAAATTATCTGATGTTCTAAATTCTTTTCGCGGGCAAGCAAAATACTTAATTGGCCTGGTTTGCTTCGGGGGCAGTAGTTGATGGCAAGCTACTCCCAGGCTCGGCAGGTGCTGCATTGCGCTGCTTGAATTCGAGCGACTCGTACACCCGTTTAAGGCTATTGTTTAGCGCATCCTGGTATACCGCTTTTGCGCACTCTTCGAGGTCGGCCACCGTTCCATTACTGACAACTGTACTGTCATAGCGGATATTGTCACGCTCTCGCTCAGTTGGGTCGAGGATATCATTCTGGAGATGGCCGGGCCGGTATACCTTGATGACAAAACCGCCGGCTTGTTTTATCAGCTGTGCATCAGTCGGGAACCGTAGGCCGCCCACAATGCACAACTTTCGCCCCTTAGCCTCAGCTTCAAATACCCGACGGATTATCTCGTTGTACCAAATGGTTGGGTCTACCCTGGTTACCAGATAGCCACCGAGCCACTGCAGGAATGGACGATATGATTCTTTGTTCTCATCTGTGATTACTGTCTGTGCAAGCATAGGATTTCGGATGATATTCTTTACATGCAGGAACAATTTTTCATACTCAACCGGATGCTCGTTAATGTCTGACTGTTTGATTTTGATCTGTTCATACGATACCGGAGTATGTACGACCTTGAGAAGTATCGGCGGGAGAGCGGTGAGCCATTCATTTAGGAAATCGATATTGCCTTCGGTTGGCACACCCTGCAGCGCCTGATGCAGTCCGTTTGCGACTTGGGCAATAATTAGGCTCGACTCCAGATGTTCGGTATTTGGCTCAATCTTCATAAGCGCGGACGCGAACGTACTCTTGCCGTGGCCAATCGGTCCCGTCATTCCAATCAGTAACATAAGCACTATTAAACATGAGTTAGGAGACGGACGCAACCAGAACTACCTTGCTACTTAAGAAAAAAGTGGAATAATAACTTTGTATGAGTGAGCGGATGTAGTGTCAGGCCATAGAAACCTTTCGTGATTACGAAAACTTGGTAATTTCAACTCTGATACGCGATGGGCTTGGTGAGGATCCGATGCCTAGGCTTGGTGATTTACTCTGGGATGAGGCACATGAAGGGATTCATGAAGATGAGCTGACGTTCACAGGCCTAAGACTTGCCAGAAGACTCCCTCAGCCATACGATGATAAGCTTGCCCTAGAGCTTGGCGACACAGCTTGGTACTCGACATTACTGCTAGCTGCAGTAGCTCGAACCAGCCTGGAGGAAAGCATGGCAAGTACGGCAACCCGCCTGTCTGGCGAGTACTTTCACCAGATATCTCTTTCTGAATTTCATGTGCTTGCGTTAGATAATCGTCAAAAGCTTGGTCGTTATTTTCCAGTGGTAGCTGAAATGTGGAAAAACGTGGAGCATGATCCGGAGTGGTTTCGAGAGCCGCTACTCGACACCTTCTATTTGCTTGCTTGGCTTGCGAAAAGTAAGTTGCAATACGACTGGCCTGGCCTAGAGGCGCTGGGCGAGGATGCGGCTATGGATCTGCACCGTATGCCATTAGAAGATGTATTGGGCGATATGTTCGCGACGGTGGCCGTTCTGGGAGATAAGTGCTGCGGAAAAAATATCGGTGAGATTCTGACAATGAACCAAGATAAGACAATGCAGCGATTACAGGAAGGTTCGACGTTTGATCGAAGCAAAAGAAAAGAGCGGATGTGATTCCGCTCTTTTTCTCTCAAGAGATAATTACTCTAGTTGAGTTCACTGGCGCTGACCTTGATGCCAGGGCCCATGCTTGTGGTAATATGAACTGCCTTAACGTAAGTTCCCTTTACGGCCGCAGGCTTGGCAGCCTTTACGCTAGCGAAGACGGCGCGGGCATTTTCTTCAAGCTTGGCGGGTCCAAAGCTGACTTTGCCAATTCCTAGATGGACAATACCAGTGCTATCTACACGATACTCAACCCGGCCTGCCTTAGCCTCCTTCACTGCCTTAGCTACATCAGTAGTAACTGTGCCGCTCTTTGGGTTTGGCATTAGGCCCTTTGGCCCAAGCAGTCGGGCGTACTTACCGAGCTTGGCCATAATTGCCGGAGTGGCTATCAATGTGTCGAACTCGATAACGCCTTTTTCGAGCTTATTAGTTACCTCTTCCAGCCCAGCGACATCGGCACCAGCTTTGACTGCCTTATCGGCATCATCTGGCTCAGCGACTACAGCAACCCGAACAGCCTTACCTGTGCCAGCCGGAAGAACGAGGTTGTCTCGAATATTCTGATCGGCGTGCTTTGGATCAACTCCCAGGTTGATATGCAACTCAACACTCGCGTCAAATTTGACCGGAGAGGTCTTGGTGGCAAGATCCAGCGCTTCTTTTAAGCTGTATTCCTTATCGCTCTCGATTTGTTTTGCAGCCTCGCGGTACTTCTTACTGCGGCGCTCCAGGCGCGAGCGCGTCGGCTTCTTCGCCTCTTTTGGCTCGACTTCTGGCTCATCAGAAGCTCGTGCTTTACGCTCTTCTTTGGCCATTTTTTCTTCAGCCTCCTTAAGAGACTTTGCACTGCGCTTGCCGGCTTTTGCCGTCTTTACTTCTTTGGTTGATTCTTGATCTGCTTGAACCGCAGCTGAATCGCTTTCTTGAGCAGCCCCATCCGCGCTCTCCCTTGCTTCTTTATCTACTACTTCGTCCTGCTTTTTGGCATCTGCCATCACTTCACTCCTTCGTGGTGCTAGCGGCTTGGACTTCAAGCCTCCCACAAATATATGTTTATAATCCTACTATTTTATCATAAAAGTACTGTGCTTGCACGCTTGGCTTCGGTAATGTCGCCAGATGTGCTAGCTGTATCACTGTTGCCGATGCTTCCGCTCTTGGCATCCTGTCGCCATCCATCATCTTGAGTGCCGAGCGGCGCAAATCTTCTGTAAAGACGCCTCCTGGACGCTCGCCTGGCAACAGTTCAAAAGTATACTCCCTGCTTGGATTCTGACCTGCGTACAGCATTATTGCTCCGATTCCCTATTATTTTGTTAAGACGGCTTCAATACTACTGCTGTGCGTACCGTCGATAAAATAATCGGACATGCACCTTAGCCTTCGATTTCGACGCCCATGCTTCGAGCTGTGCCGGCCACCATCTTCATGACAGACTCAACATTGTCGGTGTTCATGTCACTTGCTTTTGCCTTAGCGATTTCCTTGAGCTGGGACTGACTCAGCTTCTTAGCGATCTTCTCGCTGTTAGGTTTACCTGAACCTTTGTCTACCTTAAGTGCTGCCCGGATCAAGTCATCGGTCGGTGTGCCGACAACACGCCAGGTGAGTGTACGGTCATCATAGATTGTGATATGAACGGTCACGTTCTGGCCCATCATATCCTTGGTTTGCTCATTGAATGGATTGATGAAATCCATCATATTCACGCCGTACTGACCGAGCGTACTACCTACAGGAGGAGCTGCGCTAGCCTGACCGCCGCGAATTTTCATCTTAAGATTTGCTTTTACTTTTCTAGCATCTGCCATTTTATAAAATAACTCCGTAAATCTAATGGTTGATTGGCGGCAATCCAGTGCTAGAGGAAGCAGCTCTAACTATCGCCACCTTAGTGCGTAACTGAAGGTTGATTATACAACATGGTTACCCCTGTTGTCCAGCGGTTTCTGTGAGCTATGATTTCTCGATAGTATTTTTCCCACAATATGCGAGCCTGCACATCCTGCAGCCGCAACTGACCCACATCATCTGCTGACTAGAATTAGACTCGTTTAACCTGCAGGCTGTCGAGTTCGACTGGGGTTTCGCGGCCGAACATATTTACGAGCACCTTCAGCTTGCCCTTCTGGGCATCAATCTCATTGATTGCACCGTCAAAGCCCTTGAACGGACCATCGGTAATACTAACCACATCACCAATATTGTAGTCGATCTTGTGCTTCGGCTGCTCGAGTCCCATGCGCTTGTTGATCTTGTCCATTTCAGCTTGGCTGATTGGTGTCGGCTCAGTTCCGGAACCGACAAATCCAGTGACCGACGGGGTGTTTCGGACGATATACCAGGCATCTTCTGACAGCTTCATCTGAACTAGTACGTATCCCTGGAAGATGCGCTTCTCCACGACCTTGCGCTTTCCGTTCTTGATCTCGATCATTTTCTCCTTCGGCACCAAAACCTGGAAGATCTTATCCTTCATATCCAGCGAGTCGGCACGCTGACGGATACTTTCTGCAACCTTTTCTTCATAGCCGCTATAGGTATGGATCGCATACCATTGCTTGCTGGTGTCGTATCGCTTGCTCATAGGTGTTTTATTACTCCTTCGGGGTTATAGCTAAGTTAACAATAAGTTTCTAAATAATTTGTCTAAGCCGTAATCAACTAGCGTGACCAGTCCGCCGAGCAGGATGGCAAAGACGAATACCGCAATAGTCAGCTTGAGAGTTTCTTTGCGGCTAGGCCACGAGACTAGACGAAGCTCCTGCCAGCTCTCGCGAAGGTATCTGGGAATAAGGCTGCGGCGCTTATTCAAGAACCTTCCCAGGCGATTGTCCGGCAGTGGCAGGTAGTACTCCTTGCCGCCAATCCGAGATGCGGCCTTGATGGGCTTCGTTGCCGTACTCTTTGCTTTACTTAGTTTTTTTGGCTTGTCGCTCTGTGCGGCTTTTTGGGTACGTTCTCGTACCGTTTCCGTTTTGCGAATTCGACGCTTCTTGGGCTTATTTTCCTCGGACACTTCCCTGCTCCTTCTGATAGTAGTCTGCATTACTCTCAAAATAAAAAAGCCTACTGAAGATAGTAGGTCTCGACAAGTCAAGGATACGTATTATTGCGACTATTGTCAAGCAGCGGACAAAGCAGCGTACGTACGTTAATAGTGCGGTATAGTAGAAATAATGCTATTGGCTATATTTATGTGCAGTATCCTGGTTGAGCTTGCTATTTATTTCACCGCTGCAGGCTGGAAACAGCGCACACAGCTCGCTGGCCTATCGCTTTCACTGGGAACGTTCTCGGCAATCGGTATGCTCATAGCATCCTTTAGTGTATTTTCGGCTCTGCTGGTGTTTGTGCAGTTATATCGAACTGTTAATAACTTACGACTGGCTAAGGGACGGATGCACGAAGCATACTTGCGCCGAGTCTGTAAAAAGTCATCTATGATATTGATCGCCTCTCAGCTAGCAATACTTGGGTTCGGATTCGCGGCACAATTTGCAGATATTGACCTCCGTAGCCTTACGGTGATCATTAGCCTCGGTAGCCTGCAGCTGGCAGCGGCGCTTTCGCTACTGGTTACTATTTGCCGTGGCATACTAAAAACCCGGTTCAGACACCAGGATAAATTCTATGCCGACAAAGAGCTACCGACGGTTACTGTAGCTATTCCTGCCCGAAATGAAACCGAAGAGATGGCGGCATGCCTGGATTCGATGGTGTCGAATGATTATCCAAAACTGGAAATACTAGTACTGGATGACTGCTCTCATGATCGAACACCGGAAATTATCCGCAGCTACGCCCATAAAGGAGTTCGATTTATCAGAGGCAGTGAGCCTGATAAGAATTGGCTGGCTAAAAATCAAGCATATGACCGGCTGGCTGATGAGGCGAGCGGCGAACTTATTCTATTTTGTGGCGTTGATGTCCGACTGGGCCCGCATACTATAAATGCCCTGGTTAGCACTATGCTATCAAGAAAGAAATCAATGATCAGCGTCATGCCGCTTAGGCGCCAGCGGGGAACGAAGTACGCACTCATTCAACCTATGCGATACTGGTGGGAGTTGGCTCTGCCGAGAAGGAGCTTTAATCGTCCGCCTGTACTAAGCTCGTGCTGGCTAATCAAGCGGAAGATGTATCAAAAACTAGGGGGCATGGATGCCGTCAGTCGCTCAATCATCCCAGAGGCGTACTTTGCTCGTGAACTGGTAAAGCAGGATGGCTACTCGTTCATGCGAAGTACCGCTGAACTTGAAGTCATAACTATCAAAGAGCCTAAGCGGCAGTTGGATACTGCTGTACGGATGCGCTATCCACAGATCAGAAGACGTCCGGAGCTTGCGATGGCATTAACACTAGGACACACCGCCTTTCTGATAGGTCCATTTATCTTGAGCCTCATTGGCTTCTTTGCTGATATCGGTGCAGCACACTATCTAGCTCTGGCCGCTGCAGCGGTGCTTGTGGTGGCCCATCTCAGTATCGTTTCGGTCAGTAATCCTCCGAACTGGTGGGTGGCGCTGATAAATTTCCCATTTGCCAGTCTGACCGAGCTTGCGATTGGTAACTATTCGATGTGGAAATATGAGTTTTCCGATGTGGTCTGGCGGGGACGGAGTATTTGCATGCCGGTCATGCACGCCATACCGAAGCTGCCGAAAGTTTAGTACTGCAATGCACTTACTTATCAAGCTGTAGGCTAGGAATGTAGATTGTGAAAGTTGATCCTTTGTCCGGCTCGCTCTCCAGGTCTATATGCGCCTTTAATAGCCGCGACAGCTTCATGACTACATACAGCCCCAGTCCGGTGCCACTACTCTTCCTGGTACGATAATCTTCTGACCGGAAAAACTTTTCGAATATCTTCTTCTGGTCACGTTTGCTTATACCGATACCAGTATCTTCAACTACGAAGGCTACTCCATCAGGTATAAACTTTGCCCCTATGGTGATTGTTCCTGTCTCTGTGTATTTGATAGCGTTTGTGATCAGGTTCTGCAGGATTTCCCGAACATACAGCTTGCTGGAGCGGAGTAGCTCTAGGTTCGGATCAAGGGCGGTTTTAATTACCAGGCCCTTGGCAGCAGCCTGAGGAGCATATTCCTTCGATAACTCAATGATCAGATCATGAGCATTAATATTCTGCATATCGACATTCAGTGCGCCGTGCTCTGCCCGCGAAAGTGTGGCAAGGTCATTGATAAGTCCGGCTAAGAAGTTTGTCTGCTCATGCGCCTGTTTGAGTGCTTCGCGTATAGCCTCCTTGGAGCCGCCTTTCTCAAACATATAGATGGCGTTGCCAATATTGCCCTCGGCTATTGCTACCGGGGTTCGCAGCTCATGGCTAATAACACTGATGAATTCGTCGCGCTCCTCCTCAAGAGACTTCTCCATAGTGATGTCACGGATCAAGATAACGTAGCCCTTCATACCCTCTTGGCCGTAGCCAAGCCGCACTGGCGCGATATTCATGTACAGGTTTATCATGCTCTTGTCCGGATAAACCAGGCGGTAGTCCTGACTGGTGACGGAAATTTTGGTGCTCAGTACGAGCTCATGGACATTAACGGGACGATTCTCTTTATCTATCAGCCTGACTACACTGCCGAGTGACTTTCCGTGCATCGAGCTGTTGAGGTCAAGGATATTCAAGGCGGCACCGTTATAGAGTACAATCTTAGCGTTTTCATCGATGGCAATCACGCCATCTGCCATGCTGTTAATGAGACTGGTTAGCCGCTCATGCTCCAGCTCCGCGCGTTTTATCGCGGGCGTCTTTAATGCTTTCGGACGCTTCATACCATCGTATTATGACATATAGGCTTATGGTTTTATAGCAACTACAAGCCAGCTGTGAGCGTCGGCTGATACTGGCGCATCTCCTTGCGAAGCGACTTGGCTTCCGGAAGATAGCTTTCGAAAAGTCTCCAGAAATCCGGGCCGTGATTGAGGACCTCGGTATGAATTAATTCATGAATAATAACGTAATCTATCAGATGCCATGGCAGTTGCATGAGATAGTAGTTCAGTACTATGTCCTTCTTGTCACTGCAGCTGCCCCATCGCCTCTTGAGTTTACGAATTGTTAGATTGTTGTAGTCCAGTCCTGTGGTGGCTGACAGATCGCTCAGCCGTTTTGGCAGCAATTGTTCAGCTTGAAGCTTGAGTGCCCGCTCTGCTGTTTTCTTGGCTACATCCTGAGCGATCGGATGCTTTTCAGGCATACCATGAGGAAGCAAAACTTTGACATGAGTGCCTGAGAGCCTGCCTTGGACTGACTGTCGTTTTGGATCAACAGCAAAGAACAGGCGATGTGCCTTGCCAATTCTTGCCCCTTCCTGCAGCGTAATAGATGTTCGCTGCAGCTGTTCGGTAACCCAAGCCTCTTTTTGTTTCACGAACTCCACGCCCAGCCGGTACGGGGTCCAAAGCGGCATCGTAACTCGAACCTGCCCTTCGTGCGTGACGCTAAGACGTATGCTCTTCGCCCCTCTTCGCTTGAACAGCCTGACGGTACCGATGCTGGGAACCTCAAGAAGCTTGCCAGCCATAAGCTTTCGCTATCGAATTATTATGTTGCGGCGCGACATATCGACCCGCCCGGCAGATGGATTGGGGACGAGATTGACCAAGCCCGGCATTACAACCTTATTCGTAGCGCTGGCAGCATCAATTGCACCGAGTTCGTACAATCGCTTGATAACTGCAGTTTTCTGCGTATTGAACGAGTGCTTGCCACTGATAACCATGTACTCTTCATCGTTCGGATTCTGCATTGCACTGGCAATATAGTCAAAACGCTTCTTATCAAGCGGAGCGGCATACTTGTCATCAGCACGTCGTCGGTCACGCTTCGCTGCTCGATAAAAGGCTGTTTCAGTATCAATCTGGATCCAAATCAGCAAATACTGTGCATGCGCTTTTCTGGCGATATCCCTAAGAATGCGCCGCTGTGTTGCCCGCATAGCGTTAGCGTCGTACACGACACTCACACCAGCTCCCAGAAATTCCTCGGTCATGTAATCCATGAGCTGGGTGATAACTTCGTTTTCCTGCTTATCGTACCGGGGATCCTCAAAAAGCTCATATCGAATACGGTCACCCTGTACGTGCGCCGCCCGAATAATGTCACATATCTGCCGGGCAAAATGCGTCTTTCCTGCTCCAGGATAGCCATATAACATGATTAGCACCGGCTTATTGAGGATTATTTTATTCATTATCCATATTGTATATCAGAATCTATCGAGATTGAAAAGCTCTGACAGATGACAAAACCGCCATTTTACGGTATCATCAGCTGCAGCTGCTATATTGCATTACGAAGAATTACGCTAAAGGGGAGTAGCTCAGCTGGCCAGAGCATCGGTCTCCAAAACCGAGGGTCGCAGGTTCGAATCCTGTCTCCCCTGCCAAG
>CAYZZS010000017.1:16874-23373 GCA_964483035.1 uncultured Candidatus Saccharibacteria bacterium | reverse complement strand
CCGCCACCAGAGAAGCCACTAGATCCAGAGCTCGACGGTGCGCTGAAACTGACAGCATTTGCCGCAGAAAAGCCGCTGAGTGACGAGGCCAGATAGGCGGTATTAAATGTGCGCCAATTACCCTGGTACCAATCCGGTGGATCTGCATAGATATCCTTGAACTGGTTCGCCCACCCCTTTTCAATGCCGAACAAAATCGCATACGGCAGTAAGTCCTCGAACAGCTTGACCCGCTGCTGCTGCTCCAAAGGATCGACACCGGTCACTTCAATTTTCTCTGCACCCTCAGGACTCTGCAGAAATCTTATCCGCTCCGCTTCAGCAAGGGTCATATACTTCTTCAGCCCCAAGAGATAATCCCGGACAGTCACACCTTTCTGGGAGCGCGCTGGCATAGCTCTACCAAATGCCATTAGGATAATTCCGGTAAGCACCAAACCGATACCGAGCGGCAGCAGCACGATCAATGCAGCTCCAAAAATCAGCACAATAGCCCCCGCTACAATGTACCGCTGCTTGACCTCGTGCGGACGGTTGGTGAAATAATTCTGTTTATACAACAGCTCGCCTATCGTCTTATTGAGATCACGGCTTTTTGTGCTCAGTTTGCTTTTTAGCGATGATAATTTTACCCGCTTTCCAGGCTTCGGCTTGTTGCCAAAAAATGCTTTCATCAACTCAGCGGTACCATCATCCTCGTTTGTGGCCGGATACTCCTTGATAAGCTCCAGTTCATAGTCAGACTTACCGGACTTACCAAACGCTCCTTTTTTAGCGGGAATTTCATAAATCTTAAGATACTTCTGCACTGCCAACTCAATAATCCGGGCGGTAATCGCTTGAGACCGAATCTTCTCATGCGTGATATAGTCGCCGCTCAACGCACTCAGGCCCTTGGGCGGCACATATTCGGGAATAATAACACCCCTTCCCTCCGGATCTTTGCCGAACGCCTTCCATTTACGGTACATGACAATAAAAGTAATAAGCGGAATCAGAAGCGAAACTACTAAGCCTCCGATGAGTAGCAGCTTCCGCAGCAGCGCCGCCCGGGCAATCGCTGGGTCCTCTGCGAACGTTCCGCTCTCAAACCCCAAAACGAACGTCACCGTCTCGCCGGGATATAGCGTCCGCGCACTCACCGTAACCACCTCGCCGTCCTCGCCACCGGACCGCTCAATAGTGCAAAGACTGGCCGTAGAACCGTGTTTACCGGTATAGCAGCGCTGCTCGCTCAGCAGTGCCTCCGATATCTCTCGATCTGCCGTGATGCGGGCAGTCACCTTACCAATCGTCTGCCTCCACCCCGTACCATTGACATCCCAATACCACTCATCGTGTCCCTCATGAAAAGTCACGACATTGCGCAAGGTATACGATATCTTGTAGGTCATTTCACCGTGAACGTACGCATTTGGATCTCCGACTCGAAGAACCAGATTGTCGTTTTCTTCATACGTGGCGTATTGCAGAGGCTGATCAGCGCCATCTCGCACTGATTGTACTTCAAGCTTCAGTGTGTGGCCTTGGTACGACTGCGGAATGGCACGTAAGATGCCGCGGTTTTGATCAAATGACGGAAACTGGGCAGTAATGGTCTCGTCTACGGCAAGTGCACTTATCTGATCATCCGTTCGTGACAGATGATAGTCGGCATGAAACTCCGTAATGGTGAAGTTTTGCGTATTTGCACTTGCAGTGGCCGGAAGGGATAATGCGACCACACCTAAAATTGATATAAATACTGCCCATAATCGTTTCATATTGCTATTAACTGTACACCGTTTGCATGAAGTAGTAAAAATACACATATAATGTTGTTATAAATGCTATAATTTAGCTATGAGGAGGCGGTATGACGGTATCAAAAGAACACCGTGAGCGCATAAAGCGAGAACTCATAAAAGCCGGAGCGACTACCTACGGTTTACTCAAGGGAGAGAGCCGTTTCCTGCCAAACCTTGTCCACGAGGATGAGCACATCAAAGGCGTCGTATATGGACCGACCAAAGGCGCCTCGGCAATGCTGGTAGCGACTGACAAGCGGGTCATATACCTTGATAAGAAATTGACAGCCGTCTTTACCGACGTACTGCCGTATGATGTCATCGCCGGTGTTAACCACTCACAGGAAGGCCCGTTCGCCAGCGTTATCCTCCATACGCGAATCGGAAATTACACCATCAGTTTTGCAAACATAAACTGCGCCGATACGTTTGTGCGCTACATTGAAAAGCGTCGGCTTGAAACTCAGGAGCGCCCGGATAAGCCGCCTGTAGACAAACCAGCATTAGTGCAAAAGGCTGACGATAAGCCGCTCAACGAGGCAGGGCGACAGTTTTTGCGCACGCATGAAACTGCCGTACTCTCTACCATTGACCGTAGCGGCAATGTACAAAGTGCCGTTGTCTACTACCGAGCTGACACCTACGACCGCCTATTCATTTTGACAAAATCAGAAACTGCAAAAGCACGTAATATCCTTACTTCCGGCCAAGTGGCGATTACCATCTATGATGAGCCCCGGCTTGAAACGCTCCAGCTCCAAGGCATAGCCGAGCTGGAGGCAGACGAAACAACCAGGCAATGGGTATTCACCGAGATTGCACGGCCGCGAATGTACCAGGGAGAGAGCAGTATGCCGCCAGTTACCACCATGCAGCAGGGTGCGTACGTAGTGATACGTATTACTCCCTACAACGCAAAATATTCTAACTATAAAGCCGGAAGTACCCGCTAGTACTCACCGCCGCGATCTGACACGAAAGCCCCTGACCACCAATCCATCTAAGAGCAGGTGGCTGAAATAGCCTGCCACAGCCGCCCCATAAAATAATGCCGCGGTCGACAGTATATCTTGGTTATTTAAGTACGGTATGAAAAATATAGGAGCCGGAATCAGCAGCATGGCAAGCTTGCTATGTGTCCAGCCGCGATGCTTGCCGACTATCGGCAGCATTGCCAGCAGCCCAAGATAAGCGGCGGCTTCTATCCGCCCAGAAGCAATAAGCGATATATCAGCTATTAGTGCCGCCCCATAAAAAATATTCTGCCCCTTAGAGTTGGTGTCAATATCCGGAAACAAAGCAAACAACATCGAAACCACGAACAGCCCAACAACCATCTGCCAGTCACTTAGAATGCCGGTAGTCTCCGCCAAAATGTCCGATGGCGCCAGCGTCAATGCACCTGTATATATCGCACATGATGCAATGCCACCGGCAATGTGACCCTTGTAATTCGCCATGGGTACATAGTATGTCAAATTGCCCTTAGCATAAAGCCGCTACTGCTTGACAATAACTTTGTATCAGCTATAAATACGGTATGGTAAGACCAAGCAACGAAACCTCCTGCCCAATGGCAGAATATCCGGCCAGCCTCATCTGGGAGCGAACGCTCCCCTCAGTCCAGACACCAAAAGTAATTGAAGGCCCAGAATCCAACAGCTTAGTCTTTCAGCAAGCTTCGGAAATCGTTAAAAATTTCCCCTTGGTGCATGATGGCCACGTTGTGCGATCCAGAAGTGCCAGCTTTAGAGAGTATAAGTATTTCCCAGGTAAATTAATCCTGTGGCTCGAAGAAATCAGCAAGCCGGCTAACACAACCATCGAGCTCCGTGCCTGTGTAAAAGACAGTCCGGATCTTCTGGTCGGCCGGCTCAGCGAAGATGCATTAACTATTGATGAGCGGCAAGCTAGCCCGACAGAACATCATAGGTTTGCCAATCTGGTATATGCCATAGGCCACTGCTTAGCCAAACAGTCCATCACTCCAGTTCACGAATCCGCCCATGATCAAGTCCATAGTAGTGAGCCACCTCATGCCAGACAGTACGATGCACGCGCTCCTCAACCTCTTCCAGAGTTCGGCTGACTGCCTCATGAGGGTGCTTGAATATAGTTATCTTATCGGGCAATAGCAAATTATTCGTGCGGTTTCGGTGAGCCAGCGGAGCACCTTCGTAAAGCCCAAACAGCGTCTGCCCCACGCCAAGCCCCATTCGATCTTTCTGCTCCTTCGTTGGCTCTTCTTCTATAACGATAGCTACGTTCTGCAAATTCTGCAGATATCGCTCCGGAAGTGCGTCAAGCGCCCGACTGACCATCTGATCGAATACCTCCAGCGGCACTTCAATCATCAGCTGCGCGCCCTCATGTACATATCAATAAACTCCCTAGCACTCATAAGGCCAACCGCCTCCGCCACAACGTCAAGTGGCAAATCCTCCAGCTTCTTAAACCTTAGGCAGCTCTTCCCCATGTCCAGCTTTTTGCCTGACCTTGCATATGCCGCTTTGAACTTGGTTTCGTAATCTTTATTGCCATAGACTTGCAACAGATAGAGCGACATATAGTTTTTCTGAGAAGCCAGCCCGATATAGCTAAGCGGCTGCCCGTTATACGTATCCGGAAACTCCGCAAGTGGAACATAGTAACCAATCATGCCATACTGCATCCCTTCCTCAAATCCTGGCTGCAAATGCTCCTTAATTAGCTCCCGCAACCGGGCAACTGCCTGCTTACGGTCTTCAGGAAGGCTATTGATATATTCATCCACTGTCCGGGCCGTGCTTTGCATACTCAACCTCTGTCACTAACGCTTAATACTTACGTCCAATATAACAGGAACGGTGCAGTATATTGCTACTTGGACTTCAACAAGCCCAAAACACTTACAACTGCCTCAGTCCTAAGCCTTTGGGAGTTATAATAAATATGAAATAAGAAGTGGGGAGAAATATGGCAGAGGAAAGCAAGAGGCAAGAGGAGTTCAAAGTTAGCGGCGAGGAACTACTAGGCAAGGTCAAACAGATCATCAAAGAAGGCAACGTCCGGCGTATTATCATCAAAAACAAAGACGGAAAGACATTGGTTGAGCTACCCTTGACGGTGGGCGTCATTGGCGCTGTCCTCGCTCCGCCGCTAGCAGCTGTGGGTGCCATAGCCGCTCTGGTCACCGAGTGCACGATCGTAGTCATCCGTGACGAGCAGTAACGAGCTCCAAAGATTTGCGACACTTTATCTCTTAACTAATCAAACCGGGCGCGCAGCACTACCCAAAGGACTGCCGCCAAGATAAAGAAAAATGCCGAGAACAATCCCAGGGTCGTATAAAGCTCCGCTTTATAGCCTTCATTGAAGTACACGAAGAAATAGCGCGTTGCGGCGAGCACATAAGCAGCTGTAGACAATGCCGCCGCCGCAAATAGTGCGCTGCGACTTAATAGTACTGCGGAAGAAATAATCGGCAGGGCATAAAGCGCCACCCCACGACTCGCCATACCTCGCTCGGTATAGACAGCAAAGGTAGCTAGTGCGATTCCCAGCAGTACCATAATGATAATCAACGCCCTGTAATAACCACCCGTCCGTACGGTACTTCTGGCAGCAAACCATACAGCGGTCGTAATAATCAGCATCACACCCGCTATCGCCCACCGCTGCCAGACTAGCTCTCGTGTGACCAGATTCCAGGCGTCCGAAACAATAATATAGGCCGCATAGACAGCAATCAGATAAAAGTGCACTCGAGCCAACCGGAGTGATCCGGTTTGGAGCCATGTCAGGCGCGTATCTGCACTATCTTTATGCTTCATGTACATGATTCTAACATAATTCCGCTTATGCCTTTGACTGTCAACACCTGCAGCACCCTCGTATATGTGAGTTTAATAACAGCATCAGCAGCAAAGTTTTGATACTACTCTCTTGTTGAGATTAAGCAGAAAGGAGGTATTTGGGAGCATTTAAAACGTAATATTATAGCAAGAGGAGTAATAATATGTTCTATTCAGCGGCAACCATTGTGGCTGTAGTAGTCGTAGCAGTGTTCCCTGCCCTTGGCATCTACCGAGGCGGCAACCATAGCTATGACCATGGGAGCAATTATCATAAATACATCGATAAGAAAGATAGCAACAAAGACTATGGCTACCATGACAAGCACCGCGATAGCAAGAAGGAAAAGGAGCGGGATCGCAACAAAGGGCACACATACTACAAAGTAGCCGACAAGCAAAAAAAGCATTCATATAAACATACGGTCGCCAACAGCTATAAGAAAACATCTCATAAAGACTCTTCCAAAAAGTACCGTATGACCTCATATGCACTTAACAGCGATCATCGTTTCTGTAATGACCGCCACGAAATCTCTTCGCACAACCGGAAGATAGACAAGAAATGGTTCGACAGCCACCGCAAAGATTTTAAGCGTGACAATGATCATGACCGTAAGTACGTAAAGCACGACAAGAAGCATGACAATAAATACGATAAGAAGCGTCATGATGACAAGCATAAATACACTAAGCACAGTTCAGTCGATAAAAAATATGACTACAAGAAAGTAAGCTACGACAGAGACCATAAGCATAGCGACTATAAAGATAAGGACCACAAAGACAAGAAGTACGATCATAAGAAAAACTACAGCTATAACAAAGACTATGACCATAAGAAGAAAGATTACGACCGGAAAGATACGCACGAATACG
>CAYZZS010000017.1:0-16774 GCA_964483035.1 uncultured Candidatus Saccharibacteria bacterium | reverse complement strand
TAAGCACGACAATAACTACAAGAAGCGTGACTACAGCGACAAGAAATCAGATCATAAGAAGAAGCAGTACTACGCAGACAAAAAAGACTACGATCATAAATATAGCCACGACTACAAAAAGGATTACGATGACCACAAAAGCAGCAGCAAGCATGACTACAAGAAAGTAAGCTACGACAAAGACAAGAAGTACGATCACAAGAAGCACGACAGCAAGGACTACGACTACAAGAACAAGAAAGACTATGACCATAAGAAGAAAGATTACGACCGGAAAGATACGCACGAATACGTCAAGTACGATAAGCACGACAATAACTACAAGAAGCGTGACTACAGCGACAAGAAATCAGATCATCAAAAAGATTACAGTCACTCCAAGCGGGACCATGGGAAGTCCTACGATCACAAGTACAACAAAAGCTACAGCAAGCACAACAATAAAGACAATCATAAGAAGCAGAGCAAAGGCTACAGCCATAGCTACAACCAGAACCACCACGTTGCGTACGCATACTAAGTCTTCGTAATCCAATCCCCCAGCCTAGACAAGCTGCCGGGAACTAAAGCGCCCCGCTAATTTCGGGGTGCTTTATATACATATGTGCGATTTTCTAAGCGCTCTGGAAGGCCTGAAAAGCAATAGGTCAACAGGTCATGAAGAGACCAGTGGAACGAACGCAAATCCATGATAACGCCGCTCGCTGACTGCAGAAGAAGCATCCTTATCAACCACCACGACATCGCTCTTGACCGGCAATACCATTCTTCCCGCTGGAGCAATCTGATCAACCAGTTCATCGGGTATCGAGTTTGCTGCGGCACTGACAAGAATTCGATCGTATGGGGCTTCTTTTGGCCAGCCAAGCTCACTACCCGCTTGATGAAAGTCAACATTCGAAATTCCAAGCTTCTCAACATTGCTTCTGCCAAACTCCAGCAGTTCCGGCACCAACTCAACTGCGACCACCTTTCCGCTTGGCCCAGTCAGAAATGACAGTAACCCGCTCGTCCACCCCGAACCCGATCCAACATCCAACACCTTCTGTCCCGGCTGGACATCCAGCCACTCTAACATCATGTGGACGGTCGTCGGTTGGCTGCTTGTTTGTCCGTATCCGATATGCAGCGCAGAATCAACACCTGCCGCCCTCTTCAGATGCTCCGGCAGGAAATACTCCCGCTTCACCGCTTCAAATGCTGCGTCAACACTCCGCTTCATGCCACCCATTATCCTAAAGAGGCGCAAATCAGCAAGCAAGCTATCTTGCGCAGCGACTGCGGCGGCCTAGCCTGACATGCAGATTTGCCATAGATCTACCCTGATCAGCCCCGCTAGCGAGGTTATATCTATTAGCTAAAGACTATTCCTCGAGAAGCTTCTCCAAGCGCTTACGGATGGAGCCGGGATGACGTCCAAGGGTTTTGGTCATAAACTCTTCTGCCTTACCGTCGGCATGATAGCGCAACAGCCTATCATCATCCTCATCGGACCATGGTCGATATGCATTCGGAAACACTTCGCGCATTTTGGCCAACTTCTCGGCCCAGGTATTTGCCGGCTTCTTTTTAGCCAGGTCATCTTTGCGAACCAGCTCTGCCGCTCGCCACATATCAATCGTGGCCACATTAGACTGTAGGGCATTGCTGCTTAGATTCCTGAATTGGAGATCCAGCTCACGCGCCAACGTACTAGTCCTGAGCGCCATACCATTAAGCCCGTCAAGCACCAGATGTTCAAGCCCCCTTACCCTTGAGAGCGCGACATACCCCATGCCCTCGACAAACGCTTTTGACAGGTCAATCCTTGCTTCATCCAGCGTCATCCCCTGGCTTTTATGGACTGTAATTGCCCAAGCCAGCCTCAGCGGCAACTGAACCAGCTCTGCGCGCCGCTTATCTCCATCAACCAACTCCCAGCTCTCAGGCCGAATTGTTACAATCCGGCCGTTTCGCAAACGCACCTCCGGCATGCCAGTATCTTTTTCAAATCCCACCACCTCGCCCAAAGAGCCGTTCACATACTTTCTGTCAGGGCTGTTCTTTATGCACATGACGCTAGCACCCGGCTTCAGACGCAATACTTCAGGGGCAAGACAGGAGCGCATGAGCTGCTCTACGTACCGTTTACTGCCGCTGGTATTCATAACAAATTCCCGGGAATCACCCGGCAAGCTCACCAAATGCCGTTCGTTGATCGTGTCGACATCAGCGTTGGTGGTCAACAGCCTGGTCTGCGGCATAAACGGATCCTCCGCCTTATCCATCCGTGAGCGCAACAGCTCAATCTGTGACGGCCTAAGCACGCCGGTCCGAATACCGTTTAAAATCCCTGAGTACGAACTATCATCGGCCTGCCTGAACTGCTCCTCCAGATAGCAAACAGTAAACATGCCCATTTGCCAGGCATTCGAACTTGTCACAAACCCCCCCTGACGGCTGCCCGCACGATTAACCGGCGGTAGCTGGAAAAAATCACCGCAGAGTATGACCTGCATACCCCCGAACGGCTCCGAGGACTTTCCCCGCCCTGCCCTCAAAGCCGCATCTACTAGATCCAGGCGGAAATCGTGCAGCATACTGATTTCATCAATAATCAGGATATCGGCTTTTTCCAGCAGCTGCCGGCGCTGCTTAGTCAGCTTGTCAGCAAACCGTTTCGGCAATTCATCATGCACCCCTATGCCCGACCAGGCATGTATAGTCGTGCCGCCAAGATGCGTAGCCGCCAGCCCTGTCGTTGCCGTGACCGCAATTGACTTACCGTTCTCACGGGCACGTGCAATAAAGCGGTTAAGCAAATATGTCTTACCGGTTCCAGCCGCACCGGTCAGAAGTACCGATGCACCGCTCTCCATAATCGCCAGCGCCTCATCCTGTGTCATATAGCTTAAGTATAAGTGGTGCGCTAGATACGCGAAAGTCGAATACGAGCAATAACTCAGTCTAGCAGCAGTTCTTCATACACTGCCTTGGTAAAAGCATCGTTGTCCATAGATTTGACATCACCTGGCAATTTTTGCCATTCAAACTGGCGGAACGAACGCCCCATTGCATAATGTATCGCCCCCACCGCAAACCCATAGCCGATATGCAGTTCGCCAACGTTATCCGGTGACACCTCCTGGCCATGCCCCAGCAGGAAAATCGCATGGTACGCAGGTGTATTGCTCAGAAGCCTAGTTGATTCATCACGCACCGCCCGCGACATTACGTAATCAAACGGCTCACTGGCTGATGGCGCACGGGGCACTATATACTTCAAGCTTAAGTCTTCATGATTCATAACCAGCCCCTGCTCGATTTCATTACTCCCCAAAGTAAATAGATGGATCGCCATGGATGCTCCTGATTTGAAGCTCGTATAATTTGAAGCGGCCGGCCTACCTTCTCGAGCTGACAACAGATCGCGTACACGGGCAGCCTCAAATATCAACTTACCCATATTTGTCTGGACTATTCTGCCTTGGGTTTCCGCAATTATTGCATCGAAGGGCGGCTGCGGCTCATTTGCAAACCGCTCAATCCCGACCGCAAATGAGTCGCGCTCTGTTCTATATGGCAATTTCGCCCACATGATTGCGAATATTTTACCATTTTGTAGGTTTTTTGCAAATACATGCCTTGAGCGAAGCATTCCGCTTGATTTTAAGTATATAATTATGGTATAATATGCATTATGACATATGAACCGAGAGTAATAAAACAAGGCGACGCACTCGCGTACAGGGAAAGCATCGAATCCGCAAAAAGCCTGGCGTTTGAGCGTCTCTCGTTCAACTCTAATTCCCTATTTTCCCGGTATGCAGACAGTGTGGCCACTGCTGAAGACGGGCTAAGCCAGGAACTGGACGTCTGGACTCCCGGGGGCGAGCACTATCTGCTGCGAAAGTCACAATCTGCCGACTCACCGCACAGCAAGTGGGACACCATTACGCCAACCATCATAAAAGTGATCCAAACACACAAAGACACAAAGCTGGGTGAAACCTACGTCCCAGGCCTTCATGGCTACGAACAGTTCGCCACGCCGCCTCCGATGATTGAAAAAGACAGTGAATCGTTCAAGTATCATGAGTGGCAAAAATCAGGTTTTGAAGTTAATGCTACCCACATGAATCAGCTTGCCTTCAACCTGGCGGCTGCCAAGAATCAGCCGCCGCACGAGATCCGCCCTGCGCAAACGGGAATCGGCGGCCTTGCAAGAATACTCGGACTTCGCCGACGCTAGTTGACTATGCCTTTTGGCGTTTGCGCTTATTGGCATCAAGTTCACGCTTACGCAGTCGAAGCGACGCGGGTGTCACCTCAAGCAGCTCATCGTTCTCAATGAAATCCAAGCTCTGCTCCAGACTCAAGATAGTTGGTGGCGTCAGCTGTGTCACACCGTCACTTGATTTACTGCGCATGTTGGTAAGCTGCTTCGCCTTACAGACATTGATCTCGAGGTCATCCTGTCGGTTGTTCAGGCCGATAATTTGCCCAGCGTAAACCTTTTCAGCCGGCCCGACAAAGCAAATGCCCCGCTCCTCTGCCGTTTGGAGCGCATAAGGGGTAGTCGTCCCTGTTTCGTATGCAGTAAGCACGCCGTTACGCAGCTGCTGCAGCGCCACCCCTTCAGGCTCGTAGCCAATCATCAGACTGTTCATAACTATAGTACCCTTGGTACTGGTCATGAGAATGTTCCTCAGCCCCAATAGCGCCCTGGTTGGCAACTCGTATACCAGCCTGGTAACACCCTTAGAGCTGACTGTCTGATCCTTTAAGGCAGCCTTGCGCAGCCCCAGTTCCATCTGCACGGTTCCCACATGCTCTGCCGGCACCTCGATAGTCAACTCTTCAATCGGCTCCTCAGTCTTTCCGTTACGCTCCCGTGTCACCACCTGCGGCCGCCCTACCTCAAACTCATAACCTTCACGGCGCATAGTCTCGATCAGCACCGACAGATGCAACTCTCCGCGGCCAGCCACCAGAAAGCCTATCCCGTCCTCTTCAACACGCAGCCCCACATTAGTCTCCAGCTCTTTCTGCAAGCGTTCGCCAATCTGGCGTGATGTCGTAAACTCACCCTCCGTACCCTTGAAAGGGCTGGTATTTGGCCCAAGGTATATCTTGAGTGTCGGATCCTCGACCTCCAGAGGCGGCAATGCCTCTGGCTGCTCACTATCCGCTATCGTATCCCCTATCGCAGCGGCCGTGACACCGGTCAGCTGCACAATATCACCGGCAATGCCTTCATCCACATCAAGCCTGGATACGCCTTGACTCATAAACACCTGGTCAACTTTGGCACGAACTTTCGACCCGTCCTGTTTGCACAGCACTACTGGATCGCCGGCCCGCACCCGCCCGCGTGATATACGCCCGATTGCATATTTGCCCTTATAGCTATCCCAGGCAAGCGCCGTTACTTGCATTTGGAACGGCTCATCAATAGCGACCTTGGGTGCTGGAATATCACTGATAATCGCATCAAAAATAACACTGAGGTCAGACTCGCTATCAAACGATGACGGAACATGATCCCAAGCCTTGCCGGCACGGCCAATGGCGTAATATACGGGGTACTGCAACTGTGCCTCATCTACCGCCAGCTCCAAAAATAGATCTGCCAGCTCATCCTCTACCTGACCGAGTCTTCGGCCTTCCTTATCAACCTTATTGATGACGACAATGGGGCGAAGACCGCTAGCTAACGCCTTAGCCAGGACAAACTTGGTTTGCGGCATAGGCCCCTCCTGAGCATCCACAATCAACAGACAGCCATCAGTCATATTAAGCGTCCGTTCGACTTCGCCGCTAAAATCGGCATGCCCCGGCGTGTCAATGATGTTGATCCGATGCTCACCATACTGCACAGCGGTAATCTTGGCAGTGATGGTGATGCCGCGCTCCCGCTCCTGATCACCGGAATCCATTATCAGCTCCTGGCTCATCTCTGCCTGATTGTCACGAAACGTATGCGATTGCTTCAAAAGACCATCGACCATTGTCGTTTTGCCATGGTCCACATGCGCAATGATTGCAATATTCCTGATCTTAGAAGGATCTTGTACGTGAGTTACGGCCATAAAAAAGACGCTCCTAACTAGCGTCATATCACATAGTTGTTTTTATTATGACATAAGCGTCATTTTATAGCAACTCTCCACCAACTCACCGCAGTTTTATGCGGTAGATACCGGCTTCCCAGTTGGAGGAAAACAGATAGCCGGTTGCCGGATCGTAAGCCATGCTATTTGGTCCATTACTGAACAGTTGGCTGTTCATGGGCTGCCAGTCAGTACCATCACTCTCCGTGGCCATCATGTACGGCTGCGCCTGTGGCAATGAGTGACCAGCGGACGGCTGCCATAGCGTAGTCAGGTTCGTATACATACGCTCACCGTCACCAACTATCCCCATATAGCCGCCCTTGGTTGGCCACGCAGTATCGCCCTCAAGATTAGCAAGCACCTTAGTCCAGGTCTCCCCGTTATCAGTAGACTTCATAATGCCCTGAGAGAGCGCTAGGTAAAACGCTCCATTATTTGCCCTATACAGTTGTGACGAGCCGTGATGCACGTTCTGAGTGGCTACTTTGCGCCACGACTTACCACTGTCTGACGTCTTCCATACGCCGTCTTCCGGACTCTGCGTTGCCAGTAGCCACGACTCACTATTATTTAAGAAAAAGATATAGTGACCCGTCTCCCAGCCTGGCACCGGCTGATGAACTGTCCAGGTATCGCCACCGTCAAAGCTCTCGATCACACCGGAGTCACCCTGGCCCGACCACTGCGCATGGAACGTCACCAGGATATGGTCCTCTCGGTAGGGGTCTGTAGCGACATAATAAGTATCGGCTGAAGTGCTGGAGATAAGTGACTGCGGCAAAATCTGCTGCCACGAATTGCCGCCGTCGCGCGACCGATACAACCCGAGCGTACTATAGCCCATGGTGGTATAAACCGTGGAATTAAAGGAATCAATACCAATCGTCCAGTGGCGGCCGCTATCGAGCAGCCCGGCACCGAGCTTGGTCCAGTTGCTACCTGAGTCTGTGCTTTTCCAAAAACCCTGTGCTGAAGTTCCGACATACACCGTACCAGGATTGCGCCTGTCTACTGCAATATGATGAAAACCATAATTACCGCCGGAACTAGCCCCAAAATCTTTCGATGCTCCTGGCGGACTAATCTCCTCCCACTGCCCAGTGATAGGCTCCGGGTCTGGACTGGGGCCCGGACCAGGGTTTGACGCAACGAACCGAAGATAGCCACCACCAGCAGCTGTACCGTCCGGCACAAATTCCGTATCACCAGTCGTGGACGTGCTATCTGTAAGATTGAGTGGAATAAATTGCCCGGTCAGAGCTGATGATCGTGAAATAAGTATCGCCATCAGCACAAGCAGCGCGCTGGCAATCCCAACAGTGATAATTTGCTTTTTTCTGGCAATCAAAACGCCAGGAGCCGACTCCATCTCAGCAATGATAGGGCGGCTCTGTTTCATCAGTAATATTTCTTATCTTTCAGTTATTGTAATGCTTTGATAATAACATAGCGCACCTACCATAACCGCGACAATTTAAGCATAACAGCCATTGACGCGACCATACTCGCAACGTACTATTTACCGTAATAGCAGTTTAAGAGGTACTTCGCATGAAAAGCGCACTTAGAAAAGATAGCCGCGGCATTGCAGCGGTTGAGATTATCGTTGCTGTCGTCGTAGTCGCCGTACTGGCTGGTGTCGGCTTCTACGTCTACAAATCGCGGTCTGATAAAGAAGGAGCTTCATCTGGTCAGAATATTGTGTCCCAGGAAACCAAGGACGCTTGTGAGAAACTACTCAATGACAAGGACTTCTGTAAGTTTGCCGGCAATTTCACATTCACTGAACAATACAAAATGACGATTGCTGTAAACGGCCCTGACAATAACGGCGTTACCACTATAGAGACTGACGGCAAGGGCAACTCATCCATGGTAATGATTCAAGACGGCCAAGAAGTCAGTGCACACATCATCTATAACAATGCTTCCTACTCTAAAAGCGCCGGCGAAGACGTTTGGCTGAAATATGAATCAGCCGAGACAAACCCTATAGATGCCTTTGATATATCAGAGAGTCTCAACGTGGCCTTCGAAGGGGAGTCCAGCTTGCCTGAAAGCCAGAGAGTCAAATACAACAAGCTCGGCAAGGAAGCCTGTGGAAGCTATAACTGCTTTAAATACGAGATCACAGATCCGACCCTGCCTGACCTGACACAGTATATCTGGTTCGATGACAAAGACTATCGGCTCCGCAAATGGACCTCAGTCGAAGAAGGCACCACCACCGAGATCACGGTCAGCTACGAAACTGTAACTATCAGCGAGCCATCACCCGTCGAAGAAATAAGCCTCGACGTACCGAGTGAAGCTGAACTGCAGCGCATGATGGAACAATTCCAACAATAAACACTCGCTTAGCAAAAACAGAAAGCCGTACCGAGAATCGTCGGTACGGCTTTTTAACGCACTGCTTTACCTCTTATGCTGTGCGTCGGACGAGGGACACGCCGCATAGCTTCGTTTAGGAATATACCCGTACCGAACCAGACTGCCGCGAGCACTGCAATCACCCCAACGATTGGGATAAAGTAGGCCACGAACAAAATAGCACCGCCGACCAGCATGATCGGTATCGGGTTTTGGTAATTACGTAAGACCAGCCGGCCGATATAGTACGCCAGGAATGGGCCGCCCAGGAACAATACAACGATCCATAGGAACAGTAGGAAGAAGGCCAGCGGTATACCGACGACCGTAATAAGTAATGCAAAGAACAGGACCGGCACTGCGAATGACGCGATCACCCCAAACAACAGTGCCCGTAATGGCGATGCCAGCGCCCTATCAGTTGCCGCCTGAAATATCGTCGGAAAGAGCAGCACCAGCACTAAGGCTATGATGAGCAGTGCTACGATCATATACACAATCCAACCCAGCGTTACTCGCAACGGAGAGCTGAACGAGCGCGTTTGCTCTGTTGGTTCAGTTCGCCGCACCTCACCCTGCACTGCAGCGCCGCCTGCTATCGTCGCCTCGTTCCGGCTACTGTATTCCATATCACCCTGCACCTGTGCTGTTGATGTCAGCTGCAATTTGTTTGCTATATTTGCTTTGACGTTGCGACCTACTTCACCGCTTAGGACCGCCGTCGTTGCTGAGCCGCCCAGATCTCGCGTTATGCGGCCGTTAATGTGTATATCATTTCCCGCCGCAAACATATCACGGCCAACCGTAGCCTCGCCCTCAAGCACGATACTTTGAGCGGCGACACTCACAGCGCCTGCAGTCGAGCCGCCAATTGACACGCTCTGCCCGGCAGCCCGTATACTACCGTCAACCGTCCCGCTAATACGGATATTCTGACCAGCACACAGTACATCACCGTTGACACTACCGCTGATGACGATATTCTGTCCGGCACAGTATACATCCCCCTCTACAGTACCGGCGATATCAATAGTGCGGCCGCTTGCAAACAAGCTGCTGTCTATCGTCTCACCGGCCGGAATGGTCAGGTTATCACCTGAGCGCAAGGATTGCCCGCCCGCCACCCCAACAAACATCATTAGTGACCACATCACGGCCACGGCCAATGATGCTGCTATTATGAAACGTTTCATACCTCCTCCTTGACGTTACCCTGGTAATTTTTCACTATATGCTGTCTTTGGTACAAATTTTGTTAGATATTTTGCTTAATGGGACAGTCAACCAGAAATCTGAGCCAACAGCGTATACTGGTGCTATATGCAGCCCTTAGCAGAACGCATGAGACCAGAGCGATTGGAGGAGGTGGTCGGCCAGGAGCATCTACTGGCCGCCGGGCAGATCATACACGAAATCATCGCCAGCAAGCAGCCGGTAAGCCTGATACTGTGGGGCCCGCCGGGCAGCGGCAAAACCACCCTGGCGCGAATCATAGCTAAGGAGACCGATGCTGAATTCATGGAACTTTCAGCAGTCACTTCCGGCAAGGCTGATGTTACGCGGGTCATTGATCATGCTAAATCAAACCAACGACTTGGCATTAAGACCATACTATTCGTTGATGAGATACATCGATTCAACAAAGCGCAGCAAGATGCCTTCCTGCCACATGTCGAGGACGGCACCATTGTCCTGATTGGCGCCACTACAGAAAACCCAAGCTTCGAAGTCATCTCACCGCTCCTTAGCCGCAGCCGTGTTCTGGTACTGCAGCCACTCTCCAAACAGGAAATGCTCAAAATCCTAAAACGGGCAGCCAAGGCAGAGAAACTTGATAGCAAAAAACTGCCGGCCAAAAGCCTGAACCTACTTGCAGAACTGTCCGGTGGCGACGCGCGGGTGGCCTTAGGAAACCTCGAACTAGCCAAGCACCTGGCACGCGGCCCTATCACTCCGGAAGTTGTCGAAACAGCCGCCCAGCGGCGCCTCCCCAGTTACGACAAACAGGGCGAGAGCCATTACAACGTAATCAGCGCCTTTATCAAATCGCTCCGTGGATCTGATGCTAACGCGGCACTCTACTATCTGGCGCGTATGCTGCAGGCCGGTGAAGACCCGAAGTTTATTGCACGGCGCATGGTTATTTTTGCCTCCGAAGATGTTGGCATTGCCGCCTCGCCAGCACTTAACCTGGCAGTCTCCACCTTTCTAGCAGTTGAGCGCATCGGCATGCCGGAATGTCAGTATAATCTTTTCCACTGTGCCACTGTTCTGGCTAAGTGCGAGAAGTCACGCACCGTAACCGACGCCATGAATAATGCACTTGCTGCAGCGAAAGCACATCCTGACGCACCCGTCCCGCTACACTTAAGGAACGCGCCAACCAAACTCATGAAAGATCTGGGCTATCAAAAAGACTATAAGTGGCAAGCAGACTTCAAGCATGAAAAAGGCTTCCTGCCGACTGAACTAGGAGACCTTAACCTGTTTTAGAATCTTTTTCTGCAGCAAGCAGCTCTTCGATTCTGAGCAGTTCATTATACTTGGCAAGCAGCTCACTTCGCGACAATGAGCCGGCCTTGATTTGCCCAGCATTCAGCCCAACCGCCAAATGCGCGATAGTAGTATCTTCCGTCTCACCAGAGCGATGGCCAATTATCGTCCCCCAGCCGGCATTTTTTGCGGCCCTCACCGCCTCAATAGTTTCAGTCAAGGATCCGATTTGGTTCGGCTTAATCAAGATTGCATTGCCGGCATTGGCAGCAATAGCCTTCTGCAGTAGCCCGGCATTAGTAACCAGCAAATCGTCGCCGACTAACTGCATCCGCTGCCCCAACGTACCGGTAAGCATAGTCCAGCCACCCCAGTCGTCTTTGCTAAGTCCGTCTTCGATAGATACGATCGGGAACTCATTACTCAGCTCGTTATACCACTCCGTAAGCCCGAGCGCAGACAACCTCCGGCCCTCGTTCGGCAGATGGTAACTGTCCTCCTGCCGCAGTTCCGAAGCAGCTACATCGAGAGCAAACTGCACATCTGTCCCCAGCCCGTATCCCGCACCAGCTACCGCTGCTGACATTAGAACCAGGGCTTCACGACTCCCTTCCCGGAAGCGCGGAGCATAGCCACCCTCATCTCCGGTAAGCGCATCGTAACCATGCTGTATCAACTCCGTCTTGAGCGCATAGAAGATCTCGGCCCCCATCCGCAAATTCTCAGCAAACGTAGCTCCTGATTTCGGGATAATCATAAACTCCTGCAGATCCAGTGAGCCGCTAGCATGCTTCCCGCCATTGATAACACTGATCATTGGAGTCGGCATGGTAAATGTACTATTTCCCGCCAATTCCCCGATGTATCTGAAAAGCGGAATATTATTAGCCGCCGCGGCTGCCCTGGCGCATGCCAGAGACACTGCCAATATCGCGTTGGCTCCAAGCCGTGACTTATTTTGTGTACCATCAAGCTCTCGCATCATCTGATCGATGCCGGTTTGATCAGTTGCCAGCCTCCCGTGTAGTGCCGGGAAAATAATCTCCGTAATGCTTCTCAGGGCACGACTTACTCCCTTGCCCCCATAAGCCGCATCCCCGTCACGCAGTTCAAGCGCCTCACTGCTGCCTGTCGAAACACCTGACGGCACGGCCGCGCGCCCAAACGCCCCGGTGTCAGTCATGACGTCTGCCTCGACAGTCGGGATGCCGCGCGAATCCAGAATTTGACGTGCGATAATCTGCCGAATCTTCATCTCACCATCATCCCATACCGCTTATAGCTTCTCAACACAATCGTGGTTGTGTTTATTACGCTTATGGCTAGTATTAGCGTTGTGTTTATGGAACAATACTTACCGATATGGCACGAGTCGTCTTTTATGATGTCACTGACAATGATCGTCAGCACTTAGAACAAGCGTTTACCGATAGCGGGCATGAAGTCATCACCGTCACCGATAGATTGACTGTCGACAATGTCGATACGATTGCCGAAGTCATCTCGGTGTTTGTATCTAGTGAATTTAGCCGGGATATCATCGAAAAGGCGGCCGGACTCAGGCATATAGCCTGCCGATCCACGGGCTACGACCATGTTGATATGCAAGCTGCACAGGAGCGCGGCATCAGTATTTCAAACGTACCGACATACGGCTCAAACACCGTCGCCGAATACACCTTCGCTCTGCTGCTCAACCTGACAAGAAAAATTCAAAAAGCCACTGAATCAGCCAAAAATGGCGTCACGCCTCGGCTGGAGCTGCAGGGATTCGATCTGCACGGCAAAACTTTCGGTATTATCGGTGCCGGCAAGATCGGTATCTGCAGCGCTACCATCGCCAAGGGCTTCGGTATGCGTGTACTGGCGCATGACGTTTACCAAAATACCGAGGCAGCTTCAGAAATCGGCTTTGAGTACGTAAGTATGGAGCAGCTTTTGACAGAGAGCGATATTGTAAGCCTACACACACCATATACGAAAGATAATCATCACCTCATCAATCATGACAGACTAAACCAGATGAAACATGGTGCCATATTGATAAACACCGCCCGCGGCGAACTGGTCAATAACCGGGCACTGATCGAGGCGCTGGAAAGCGGGAAAATCGGCGGCGCCGCCATGGACGTACTTGAAGGTGAGCAGCTGATAAACACGACCGAGGAGCTGCTGCTAGTTCGCTCAGAGAACGCCAGTCATGAAAGTTTGCGCCAAAGCCTAGAAGTCACGGTCCTGCAAAAAATGCCGAACGTCATTGTCACCAATCACAACGCCTTCAACACCAAAGAAGCCATTGCGCGTATCAACCAGACATCCATAGACAACATCAAGCAGTTCCTCACCGGCGAAGCTCGAAATATTGTATCCTAGACACCCCCTAGGCAGGCCACTGGACCTAGCCCCTAAAGAGCCTAGTCCTGGGCACTCAACTACATAGCTGCTAACTTAACGCCAGGCTTCATCCGGCGGCGATTATTGCCGTTCCTTGGCTTGCCCAGTATAGCCATCGGCCGCTCCCGCCAGACACCGTCCTCCCGATACTTCAGCGTATAGACATGAAGCAACAGCCAGCCTTCGGTCAACATCTTGTTAACCTCCGCCCTGCCTTGCGTCTCAATATTATGTCCGGTAATCTCGCCGATGTTCAAATCCCAAATGCCCGTTCCTGGCACTATCGAAATCGCTGATTCATCCTTTAACATATCCCCTCCCGTGCCTCTACGCTACTGGATTTAGCGTAAAACCGGTATAAGATATGTTACAGCCAATTGAGTTTTCTAAATAACCAGACAATAAATACTGTTAACACCGTTCCGACAATGGAGATGTACCAGAAAGCATGCACATCATTCTCGAATGGCAGCGCTACATTCATCCCATACAAACTAGCTATGATCATCGGCACCGTCAGAAATATACCGATACTGGTGAGCAGACGGAAGGTCTTGTTCAGCGTATTAGCCATGATGGTTGAGTAAGCTTCACGGGTATTTGAGATTGTCAGCAGACGTGACTTCGACAAACCAATCAGCTCCCCGGTACCAAGCGAGAGGTCCTCAATCAAATCCCGATCCTCTTCATACAACCTGAGGTATCGTCCGTTGAGCAGGGTTCGCAGCACCACACCCTGAGCCTCCAGCGCCGACACCACCTCGTTCAGGTCTTCTTCAATGTCGATCATATCTACGAACACTTGGTTGTTGATAGTTGCCTTGCGCAACTGACTGCGAATACTAAGAATCTGCCGGCTAATCCTATGGATATGCCGTTGGTAGGATAGGTTAACTTCTACTAGGATCTGTAGGAATGTCTTGGTGCGCTGGGTGGTAATAATCGGTGTTGCACCGCTTGTTAGATTCAGTAGCACGCTCGATTCGGTGCGCGCAATGGTTATCAGATGATCGGGCGTATGAATAAGCAGTAGTGGCTCGGTGGCAATATCGGCTCCGACCGGGAAACAATACCTTGTAAATACATAGACATTCTTGTCTTCAACTTCGACACGGGGCGACTCATACAAGTCGATAGCGTCATGCAGGAGATCCAGATCTAACTTGAATTCGGTCGCTAGCTGCTCCAACTCCTCATCGGTCGGCTGAACGATATGAATCCAGCTGCCGCTCTTGGGCTCTTCAAGCAATTGGATGGCAGGATTCCGCGCATTACTGTAATAAATTGTACGCATAGTAATTTTCTGTTTAGCATTTTCTCGCCTTAGAGTAGCACATCTGTACGAAACGCGTAAAATCTAGTATAATTCTCGCCTGTTAGCTGAAATCCCAATTGCAAAACGTTATTGGGGATTAGCCAAGTGCGAAAAGTGCCAGTGGCACTTTGCAGAGTCGGAAGCCCGGAGCAAGTTATTGCCCGAGCTGAGGCGGGGTCGCAACCTGCTGCAGCTAGCTGCTCAGGATTGTGACAAGGCAACGGCCCAAATCCTTTACATTAACAATTCGAACCCCGCTTTAGGGTAAAATAAAGCATAAATATTGGGGATTAGCCAAGCGGTAAGGCAGTGGGTTCTGGTCCCATGATCGGGGGTTCGAATCCCTCATCCCCAGCCAAAGAAAGAGTCCACTTTACGTGGGCTTTTTCTTTGGCCCTGAGTGCTCCGAACCACCGACCAGAAGTGATCGGGGTGAGACATGCCAGTGGCATGTCGCAAGGAAACCTTCCGATGCCAACTGGTTGGCAATCGTGAAGTTTCGGGCCGGCGGAACGTCGGTCGAATCCCTCATCCCCAGCCAAGCAAAAGCACTATGTATTAGTGCTTTTTTGTTTTATAGTTCAGTCATGTACAAATTTAGAAATGACAAATACAAAAAGTCACGTGGAGGTAAATCTGTAGTTTTAGACGTAAAGTGTGGAAAATGCGACAGCCACATCGCTTATTATCAAAAGGATGGTCCAGGCATGCTTAAAAGAATGTACCTCGATAGATTCATAGACCTTTCTCCAGAAGGCTCTGAGTTAAATTGCATAAGTTGCGATGATGTAGTGGGTAGCCTTATGGTCTACAAAAAGGAATCTAGAAAAGCATACAGACTATTTGCCGGTGCAGTTACCAAAAAAGTAGTGAGTTCTAGAATTGTAAACTAACCGGCCCGCAATTTGTGTAATAGTTGCGAAGTACGTCCCGTAACCCTGGGTTTAGGCGCTTAGGCTAAAGGATTACACTTGCTAACCATATGCCAATAGTAGATAATTATGCCTAATATATTAGGAGTAATAATGAAAAACAATAATAATCATAAAATAAAATTTCATATAGTTTCACCAAAGCGGATGATAATTTTATCCTTGCTTTCCTTTGGCTTTTATCTTGTGCACTGGAGTTATAAGAACTGGAAAATATTACAGAAAGAAGGCAATACAAAATACAAGGCCTACCCTATTCTCAACAGTATATTCTTCGGTATAACTTCATACTATTTGTTCATTGAAGTTAGGAGGCATAGAAAATATCACGATGATCAAGAAGTTAGCGCAGGTTCTACGGCATGGGCTGTTTTGTTTCTAAACGTTATTGGTCTTGCATTTATACCGGTTATTTTCATGCAAAGAAATATGGAGGCAGTTAATAAGTACAATACAGGAGATATTGGAAAATCAAAGAAAATATCTTGGGGTGAGATAATAATTACTATCATTGGTGCTGTGCTGTTTATGACGCAGGTTGCTTCGGCCATCTCTCAAAACAGTTCAGACCAGTATATTAATCCTGCTCAAAACGAAGCTCTTAGGAGATATAATAATCTAACTGAAAAGCTAGAGGTTTGTCAGAACGAAGTAGAAAGTCTTTATTCAACTGTAGATACAACAAATCAAACCGCAATAGATAGTTATAATAAACTATATAATGATTGCGAAGCAGTTAGACTACAGCAAAACAAAGCTGCAGATGACTACAATGCGTATATACAGTAAAAGTAGTTAGGGGCATAAAGCAATCAGCTTCATGTGGGCAACACAAAGTTGCGAAGTACGTCACGTAACCCCAGCCAGATTAAGTATCGTCCGTTTGGACGGTTTTTAATCTTTTTGACTTGAAGGCTTCAATCTCCAGGTGAAGCATTCGGGATAAAAATTGCCAGTGACAGTTTTCAAGAAAATCTTTGTTGCCAATGCAGCAGATTCGCTGCCTACCTAGCATCTTTACGGAGCCGTATCTCAACGAAATTAAATAATGAAACTGCCAGCCAGCCGATTGCAAAACCGCCAACCACAGCCAAAGAAAAAGCCCACGTAAAGTGGACTCTTTCTTTGGCCCTGAGTGCTCCGAACCACCGACCAGAAGTGATCGGGGTGAGACA
>CAYZZS010000016.1:0-23839 GCA_964483035.1 uncultured Candidatus Saccharibacteria bacterium | reverse complement strand
GAGTCTGGGCCGTGTCTCAGTCCCAGTGTGGCTGATCATCCTCTCAAACCAGCTAATGATCGTCGCCTTGGTAGGCCATTACCCTACCAACTAGCTAATCATACGCAGGCTGTTCCCAAAGCGCCGAAGCTTTAATCCGAAGACCATATGCGGTATTAGACACCGTTTCCGGTGCTTATCCCTCACTTTGGGGTACATTCCTACGCGTTACTCACCCGTCCGCCGCTCGTCAGCAAGCTCACTCCTTGCTCGACTTGATTCGCTACAGGCATTCATCATTCGTGAATGACGCGCCCAACTAAAGTTGGTCGCAACCTGTCTCGGTTCAAGCAAGTAGGTGAGCTCCTGTTACCGCTCGACTTGCATGTATTAGGCACACCGCCAGCGTTCATCCTGAGCCAGGATCAAACTCTCCAAAAAAAGAAAAGTCGATTGTCCAAACATGAACCAAAGCATTGATGCTGACGGTGATACACCGCCTCATCTTTTGCTGCCCCTGCGGGGCAAGGTTCATCCTGGTCAAATCAAACTCTCCAAAAAAAGTTTGACTTATCTGTTAAAACATATAGTCAAAATGAACTGACGTTGATTTGCACTATTCAATTTTTAACGTCCGTTTCAGAGACACCTGAACAAAGCCTCGAAAAGTCTGAAATCAATACTACCTTGTGCAACAGATATAGTCAAGTGTTTTTAGTAAAATACAAGGTGTTATTTACATCATGGGCCAGCTAAGGTATTTACCCAGCCCAGAAACAAGCTCGAGCAATTTACTGCTGCTGATCTTCAGCAACGACTACTTCGTCCTCGTCACCACCCTCTGCTCTCTCGACGAGAGTCAGCGAGACAACACTATCACCTTCATTGAGGCGCATAATACGCACCCCTTGCGTAGCACGTCCCAGCTCAGGGATATCCTTCATGCCCAGACGGATAGTCTGGCCCTGGCTCGAGATAATAATGACTTCCTGATGATCATCTCCGGAGAGCGTCTTCACACCGACCAGTTGGCCAGTCTTGGTATTCACAACTGCCGAACGAATACCAACCCCGCCCCGAGCGTGCGCCGTAAACTGTGCCACCTTGGTGCGCTTGCCGTAGCCAAACTCGGATATAACGAAAATACTGGAGCCTTCCTGAACGATATCCATGCCGATAACCTGATCACCGGTTCGCAGCCGGATACCGCGCACACCGCGCGACACGCGACCCATCGGACGAACATCCTTTTCGTGGAAGCGGATAGCCTGCCCTTGGGCGGTTGAAATCAGAATCTCATTGTCACCCGAAGTCATACGAATCCACTTGAGCTCATCCCCTTCATCCAGATTAATGGCAATCAGGCCGCTGCTGCGGACATTTCGGTACTGCTCAAATGGTGTCTTCTTGACCACGCCGCGCACCGTACACATAAAGAGATGGCCGCCGTTAGACTGCTTGCTGACATTTATGACCGAGCTGACTGTCTCCTCCGGCTGAAGCTGCAATAGGTTCACAAGCGCCACACCCTTGGCGCTCAAGTTAGTAGCCGGCACCTCGTACGTTTTCAGACGGAATACCCGGCCCTTGTTCGTAAAGAACAGCAGGTAGTCATGCGTGCTGGCACTGACCATGTGCTCAATAACGTCCTCTTCCCTGGTAGCCATACCGCGCCGACCCTTACCGCCCCGACCCTGCCGCTTATAGTCCGCCAGTGGACTGCGCTTGATGTAGTTGGCGCTGGTAAGTGTGACCGCAACCTGCTCATCCGGGATGAGATCCTCATCACCGAGCTTACCAAGCTCTTGCGGTACCACCTTTGTCCGGCGCTCGTCGCCGAACTGCTTCTTCATATCCCGAAGTTCGGTTTTGACAATACCTAGGATCTTCTTTTCATCAGCCAGCACAGCTTCAAGTTCTGAAATAAGCTTCAACAGCTCGGCCAGCTCATCTTCAATCTTCTTGCGCTCTAATCCTGCCAATGTACGCAGCTGCATCGCCAAGATGGCTCGCGCCTGAATATCAGTCAGGTTAAACTTCTCTACTAAGTTGGCTTGTGCCTCTTCGGTAGTCTCTGATGCGCGAATCGTAGCGATAACTTCATCGATATGATCCAGGGCAATCTTGAGCCCCTCTAGAATATGCGCCCGCTCTTTGGCCTTACGAAGCTCGTACTCTGTGCGGCGGCGCACAACCACCTGTCGGTGCTTAATGAACTCCTGCAGAATGTCCTGCAACCCCAGAATACGCGGCTGAATGCCATCCACGAGCGCCAGCATGTTGTAGTGGAACGTTGTCTGGAGCGGCGTCAGCTTGTATAACTGATTAAGAATCTTCTTCGGATATCCGTCTTTTTTGACGTCAATAACAATGCGCACCTCACCGCGGGCCGTCTCGTCACGAATATCGCTGATGCCAGTGATCTTCTTATCCTTGACAAGGTCAGCGATCTTAATAATCAAGCTTTCCTTATTCAGAGCATACGGAATCTCAGTAATAATGATCTGGTGCCGACCCTTTTTAGTCTCCTCGATATTCGCTGCACCGCGCACTACCACGCCACCCTTGCCTGTCGCAAAAGCACTGCGGATAGAGTCGTGACCGTAAACGATACCGCCAGTCGGAAAGTCTGGACCCTTGATGTACTCCATAAGGTCATCGAGAGTTGCCTCAGGATGATCGATCAAATGAATTATCGCATCAGCTACTTCATTAAGGTTGTGCGGCGGAATATTGGTAGCCATACCGACAGCGATTCCCATCTGGCCGTTAAGAAGCAGGTTGGGCAGCTTCGCCGGCAATACTTCCGGCTCTCGCTCAGAGCCGTCGTAGTTGTCACGGAACGGTACGGTCTCCTTATCTATGTCATCGAGCATGGCGGCGCCAGCCTTAGCCATACGCGCCTCGGTGTACCGCTGGGCAGCCGGCGGATCGCCGTCCATAGAGCCAAAGTTACCTTGGCCGTCTACCAGCAGATAGCGAGTCGACCAATCTTGAGCCAGGCGGACCATGGCGTCATAAATCGCCACGTCACCATGCGGGTGGTACTTACCCATCACATCACCAGTGATGCGCGCGCTTTTGACAAACTTACTGCCCGGCTTCCAGCCGTTCTTTTCCATGGAATACAAAATACGGCGATGCACCGGCTTCATGCCGTCACGGACATCCGGCAAGGCACGGGATACAATTACGCTCATGGAGTAGCGAAGATAGCTATCCTCCATAACATCTTCGACAGTTCGAAGCTCTACCGACCGGGAGTGGTCCGCGTCAATAATTTCAACAGCCGGCTGGCTTTCAAGCCGAGCATCGTCTTGCGCTTTGTCCATAGGTGTTTGCTCATCCATACTATACGTCCAGGTCCTTTACGAATTTCGCATGCGTTTGAATAAAGTTCTTGCGCAGCTCGACCTCTGTACCCATCAACTTGTTGAAGATAGCGTCAGCTTTCTCGGCGTCTTCCAGCTTCACCTGTACCAGCACCCTGTTTTCTGGATTCATGGTCGTTTCCCATAACTGCTCAGCATCCATCTCACCAAGTCCTTTGTAGCGCTGAATATCGGTCAGCCCTGCCTGCTTCTTGCGGTCATCTTCTGTTTTGATAACCGTACCGCGGTCTTTACGCTCGGCAATCAGCTTATCAACAATCTGATCCCGCTCCTCATCGCTATAGGCATACCAACGCTTGTTGCCTTGGCCCTTCAGCAGATAAAGCGGCGGCTTCGCAAGATAGAGATGGCCACCTTCGATGATCGGCTGCATATGCCGGAAGAAGAAGGTAAGCAGCAACGTACTAATATGGCTGCCGTCAACGTCGGCGTCGGTCATGATGATAATACGATGGTACCGCAGACCGTCCATGCTGAATTGCTCCTCAATACCGACACCGAGAGCCTTAATCAACGTAACAATCTCATTATTGGCCAGCATCTTATCCAGGCGTGCCCGCTCAACATTAAGCACCTTGCCGCGCAACGGCAGGATCGCCTGAGTCTTGCTGTCGCGGCCGCTTTTAGCCGAACCACCCGCCGAGTCACCCTCAACGATATAGAGCTCAGAATTCTCCGGATTGCGGCTGGAGCAATCCGCCAGTTTACCGGGCAGTCCAGAGCCTTCCAATACACCCTTGCGGATAATGTTCTCACGGGCAGCACGGGCAGCCTTCCTGGCGCGCGCCGAGAGCAGCGCCTTCCCGACAATCTTTTTAGCAATGGCCGGATGCTCTTCCAGATAATAGGTCAGGTATTCGGTCATTACCTGCTCAACGTAGCCGCGGATCTCCGGATTGCCCAGTTTGTTCTTGGTCTGGCCTTCGAACTGCGGATCGGGTAGCTTGACCAAAATGACAGCCGTCAGACCTTCTCGCGTATCCTCACCCGAGAGATTCTCTTCCTTGTCCTTAATCATTCCGTTTTTGCGCGCGTAATCATTGATGACACGGGTCAGCGCCGAACGGAATCCGGTGAGATGCGTACCGCCGTCAGGATTGTAGACGTTGTTGGCAAACGCCTTGATTGTCTCGTTAAAGGCGTCGGTATACTGCAGGGCAATCTCTACCTGAGCATCTTTAACCATCTTATCGACATAGAAGACGTCATCATCCAAGACCTCCCTGCCGACATTCAGGTGCTTAACATAGCTTTTTATGCCGCCCTCAAAATAGAAGCTATAGCGATTACCAGTCCGCTCGTCTTCAATCGAGGTGCGGATTCCCTTGGTCAGATAGGCCGCATGACGCAACCGATCCAGAACCGTCTCATAATCAATCTTGACCGTCTCAAATATCGTATCGTCAGGATAAAAGGTAATCTCGGTACCGGTCTGATCCGTCTTCCCGATGACATCCAGCCCGCTTTGCGGCACACCTCGCTCGTACTCTTGGCGATACACCTTGCCATCCCGGCGAACAGTCACCGAAAACCGGCTTGAAAGTGCGTTAACAACACTACTTCCCACACCATGCAGACCACCAGACACCTTGTAACCGCCGCCGCCAAACTTACCGCCGGCATGCAGTACGGTCAGAACAGTCTCTACCGTGCTCTTGCCGGTCTTTGGGTGAATATCAGTAGGAATACCGCGACCATCGTCAATTATGGTCACCGCGCCGTCATCATGCAGCCTGACCGACACCGAGGTCGCATGGCCGGCCAGCGCCTCATCGATACCGTTATCAACGATCTCCCAAACAAGGTGATGCAATCCCTCGACACCAGTGCCCCCGATATACATACCGGGTCGCTTACGAACCGGCTCAAGTCCCTCCAGCACCTGAATCTGCTGGGCATCATAATCTTTAACTTTTGCCACTATTAAGCACCCTCTCAGTCAGTTCTTGGTAAATCTTACTTGCTTATTATATTATAGCCCAATTTCGCACTTCAGGCAATAAATACCACATTTTATGACACACCTTTATCTTCAACTTTTCAGTCATTATGCCTGAATATAATTGACTGCTTGAGCGGAGCGCTTACTGCGGTGCCGATCCGGCATTTGCGTCCCTATCAGCATCAACATCAAGCGGCCGCAAGTTCCCATCTTTATCAATGTGAATAGTATCCGGCGACTCATTAGCACGGCCACCATCACCTTGCCGGATTCGCAGCTCACCAGAATCAGCGGCTGCTTTATCGCCTGGCGCATTGCTACTGACAGACTGTGAGGCAGCACCTGGAGCGCCGCTCTGATGCTGCTGCCCTGCAGCATCAGCCTGGGTAGGCTGCGGCGTAGCGGACGGATTCGGCGGCAAACCAACCGACTGAGAAGTAGGTGCTCCCCGCTTCTTTAGCCACTCCTCGAGAAACGAGCCGCTGCCGCCAGGAGCAGCAGGCTGCTTGGGCGGCATGGATGCAGCCGGATTGGGTTGCTGCCACGGCGAAGGCTGCGGCCTATTGAACGGTGACTGCTGGCCAAACGCCGGCCTTGGCTGCTCCTTAACTGCTAGTCGAGCAAAAATCTCTTTCTCAACTACCGCCTTCGGCCGGCCATACTTGGCTGCCGAAAGCTGCTTAAGAGCCTCCGCCAGTTTTGGATTTGGATTTCCAAGCGGCGGCAATCCTGCCATGCTAAATGGCTGTGTCGGCACACCACCTACTAATGTGCGAACCACTGCGTTCCAGTTTGGCACACGCAGCAGGTCACTGGCATCAAAAAGCGGTGTAAAGTACTTGGCCAGCACCTCGGCATCATTCTGACCGACACGGAACGATACAACCGTACCGATGTTTCCAAAGACGGCGTCACGGATCTCATCAGTCAGCTGTGTCGTAAACTGATTAGCCACAATCAGGTTCAGACGATACTTCCGCGCCTCAGACATAATCACCGCAAACGAATCCGTCGTAAAGTTCTGGAACTCGTCAACATACAGACAGAAGTCCTTACGCTGATCTTCGGGTATGTTTGCCCGGCTCATTGCTGCCGCCTGGAACTTCATAACAAACACCATACCGAGCAGCTTAGAGTTCAATTCACCCAACCGACCCTTACTGAGGTTAACGATCAGAATCTTGTTATTATCCATAATTTCGCGCAGATTAAACGCACTCTTACTCTGACCGATGATATTACGCATCATCTCGTTGCCCAGGAATGCGCCAAACTTACTAACAAACCACCCCATGACTTCACTCTTATGGTAGTCACTGGTCGCCGCCATTTCCTTGTTCCAGTAATCCAATACTGTCGGGTCAGTTACATACGACTTTAGTTGCCGCTCATATGCCTTATCCGTAAAGAGTTTTGGAATATCAATGAAGGTTCCGCCTTCCGGATTACTCATTACCGTAAGTGCCAAATTTCGGAACATATGCTCATAGCGAGGCCCCATAATGCCCTGATGTTGCGGGTCGTACAATTTATAAAGCATATTGATCGCTTCCTGGATCAGAAAGTCGCGCTGGTCCGGCGTATCATATTCAAACAGGTTAAGTCCCATCGGATTATCGACTTCTGCTGGCGAGAAGTAAATCACGTCCTCAGTGCGCTCCCTGGGCACCATGGCCAGTAGCCGCTCTGCTGTGTCACCATGGGGGTCAATAAAGGCAAAGCCTTGCCCGTTGATCATATCCTGCAAGGCTAGGTTCTCGAGAAACACTGACTTACCGACACCCGTCTGACCGACCGCATAGACATGCCGGCGCCGGTCTTCCAGGGCCAGGCGAATCGGTTTTTTCACACCACGGAAAATGTTGTACCCAAGCAGCAAGCCTTCATCAGGCATATTCCGCGGACCGTCAACTTGCTTTGATCCCTGCCGTTCCAGCTGTGATGTTGGAATGTTCTTTTGGTCCGGAAAGTGGAACAGCGAAGCCAGCTCGACCGAGTTCAAAATATTTTTGTTGTTCTCTTGCGGGAAGAAGCGCAAGATATAGGAAGTCACAAAGCTTACCAAATCTTTAGCTGGCGTATATTTAAAGCCATTTCTTCCCTGCGCATCAAACAGTGAAAATGACGCCACAACATTATTAAGTATCGAATGTGCACGTTGCGAAATATTAGAAGAGGCTACCACGCGTATTAGCACTTCGTAACCCGGATGCCTGGTCTTGTCCTCAATCGCATCAAGCATGGACTGTTCCATACTTGATAGCTCCGGCTTATCTGGCTTATCTTTTGGCTTATCCTCTGGCGGCTTAATAGCAGCCATGGCAAGCTGCTTACTCACAGACAGGAGCTGTTCGCTGCCTTTCTTGCTCTCTTTGCCTTTGCGCTTATTACTAGCGAAAGCCGATGCATTCTTGCGCCAGACCGGATTCGCCGGACGCATCAGTATCTGAATACCGATACCATCCTCTTTATCAAGCGAAGACATGGCATTTAAGATTGACTGCATCGCGTCACGCTTCAAATCCTGATAGGTCGCAATCGGATAAGCATACGATTCCTTCAGCGTCAGCTCACCACCCACCGTCGCACTCAACTTACCGACAGGATTGAAGATGTTATGATCCTCCGCCTCTTCCAGTCTGGCAGACGGATAGGCGCTAACTATTGCTTGCTGAATGACGTCAACCATAGAGATTGGCACGGCCGCATAGAAATGAACAAAGCCCTTTGAGCCAACTATCTCAAAGGCAAAATGCCGCTGCCCGTAGATTTTACGCTTAAAATTCTTCTGGTAGGTGCTAGCTATAATGTTATAAATCACCTGTGCTTTAGAAATATTCTCATCAATGACATCGCGAACATCACGCCCGTTCGCTTCGGTGTCCTCACTAGGTGGCGGCAAGTGTATGAGCAGCGGAATCATCTTCAGTCCACGCTCGTAATTCTTCTGCTCTCGGAACATTTTCTGCGTCTGCCAATAGACTATTGGCGCGGCAATTGCCGCAACCAGCAAAACTCCTATGGCTATATACAGTAATGTCGCCATTATCTATTCTTCCGCTAGCTTCACTTCCCTGTTGTAACGTTTCTTAATATAGTCGGCCTTAAACTTACTAAGCTCCCTACTCTGTGCGTAGGGGTCCTGTCGAGTACGGGCCACGATCGCCTTCGCCTTTTCAACCCATGCCTTCTCAATCAGGTCGGCGTCCGCCGCCCTGTGCGGTGCAGCGGGTGGTCGGGGAGCGGCTGACTGCGGAGAAGCTCCGGGCACATCAGCCTGCGGGCTCACCGGCGGAATCATTGGAGCATTTAACGGTACACCGCTCGCAGTAGTCGAGGCTACTCCACTTGCGGGAGACCCTTGCTGCAACGGCTGCCCGGCAGCGGCTCCGCCACTTCCGGAATCGCTTCCAGGACTTGGCAACCCAACAGATGGTGAATATGACGAATTCTGATCCATAACTCTACCTCTAAGTATAGCAAAATTCCATTAGCATAAACAGTAGCCGGACTACTGAGGCTCATGCCGGAAGTTGATACGCGAAACATAGAACCAGCCAAACAAAATAAACGCCAAGACGATTAGCAAGTCCTTAAACTCCAGCTGCCCGATCGACTTCAGGATTAGCAGCAAAACAGGCAACACCGCAAACATAGCCGAGAGGACAATCCGCCTCCGCGGCTCGGTGTCGTAAGCCTCAAATATCAGCCAGCCGACTGATGAAAGAATGGCAAATAACAGCAGGAATGGCACCATCATCACAAACACAGACACACTCTGCGGATTAGTGGTCATAAGCAATATAGCCAGACTTAGTGTGGCGCTACTACCCATAACCGCTACTTTCTTTTTACCCATACCCTTACCCTTTCATGTTTATTTTCTTAGTGCCGGGACGGTAAATGCGCTCTATATATCGTAGATTAATTAGCGCTTACCGTCCGTGGCTTGAGATATCCCGCAAAACAAGTTCTGCAGGCATCCCTTGACTGACCGCTCTCCCCGCCGGTAAGGCGGTTCGAGCGCCGAATTTTCACGGCCTATTGAGACATGTTTGTTTCAGTACTTACGCTTCTTAGACTAATACAATAAACATAAAAAGTCAATATAATATTGTTATACTAGAAACAACGTTAATCTGTTGGGCTCCAGCAAGATTCTGAGAACGCTTTAAAATTTATGTTGTAATTGACATAACAGCAAAATTGATAGATTGGAATTTATCACCGTGAAAATAGCATACAATTACTGTGGCTCAGTTCTTGTTTTTTATAAAATAAATGTTCCTATAGTGTGCACTAAATTTTGCGAATCTTTAGCACAGCAACGTGACGGCAGTCATCGTGATCCACCACATCGCGTGCCTCGCCCTGCCAAAAACCACACACCAACCACAAACTGCAGCGCCAAAGAATTGACATAGAAAATCCGCAAAGCTAAAAGTGAACCCGCTAAATAAAGCCGCTATAACGAAAAACTGCCAATGCCCAAACCCACATAATAATTTGCGTGATGACACACCGGCCGTGCTCGGCCTAAGTTCAAAATTTAGGATATACCCACAACCCGAATCCAAAAGCTGCAAACACGGCCAGTCGCGTCTGCGCGGCTCAGGCACCCAGGATCAACCCTTCAGACTCCGACCCACTGACCGTCTGCATGCATGTCAAATTAAGCTTAATTAAGACATGCCTTCACCTGCACTTAATTGCACCCAAGCGCATCAAATCCAGCAGCTTCGTCGTCATGAGCTGCAGCAGTTATACACAGCATTGTGGATAGAATTTAGCATTATCGTATTGACACTATAAAAGACAATTTATAAGATAGGCGTAGCACTTGAATAAAAAAAGTGCTCAAAAACAAAAACGCCTACGAAACAACGGCTTCTCGCAAGCCGTTGTTCCATAATAAGCTACCAGCGTAGCTGAGACGTGACCCTAAAAAGCGAAAGAAAAAGCTTAAATATAACGACCCGGACTCGCAGCGGGTCGTTATATTTTTGTAATATTATTTACATATTTGCTTTATACTATTCGTTAATGAGCGCACGGATCCAGAGCCTCCACGACCATAATGGCGAAACAATAGTCATAGACATTGAATGCCATAGCACTAATGGTCTGCCGGCTGTCGTGATCGTCGGCTTTGCAAATAAAGCAGTGGACGAAGCCAAAGAGCGGCTCCGCAGCGCTTTTGCCAGCAGCTCGATTGACTTCCCTCGCAAACGCATAACACTCAACCTGGCCCCGGCCGACATCCCAAAAGACGGAACTGGCTTCGACCTGGCAATGGCCGGTAGCATCATGGGCGCAGCAAACCTTATTAAGTCGCGCCCCGGCAAGCAAGAGGCTGTCCTGGGAGAACTGGGCCTGGATGGCAGTATCCGGCCAGTTCGAGGCATTATTGGCAAAATACTCGGCGCTAAGCAAAAAGGCGTTAATACCTTCTACATTCCGAAAGCCAATATTGACCAAGCATCATTAATACCGGACATCGTACTCTATCCGCTGGAAAACCTGAAACAATACTACCTGCACTTGAGCGAAGCCCGCACACTGCAGCCACTCCTAACAAAAGATGGGCACTTTACCCCGATCGGTACTACTGCTCAAGCTCACGATTTCAAAGACGTCATCGGACAGCTTAGAGCGAAACGGGCAATGGAGATAGCTGCAGCTGGCAATCACAACATTCTGCTAAACGGCCCTCCTGGAACTGGTAAAAGCATGTTGGCCAAGGCGCTGCCATCCATCCTGCCGCCGCTCACACGAGACGAAGTGCTAGAGGTAACCCATTTGCATAGCCTGACAGGCTCCAGCCATGACAAGCTCTACACCGTGCGTCCGTTTCGTTCGCCGCACCACAGCTCAAGCGACATCGCAATTATTGGCGGCGGACAACGGCCTCGCCCCGGTGAAATCAGCCTTAGTCACCGCGGCATTTTGTTTTTTGACGAGTTTCCGGAATTCAGCCGTGTCACGATTGAGGCGCTCAGACAGCCGCTCGAGGACAAGCTAATAACAGTTGCTCGCGCCAAAGAATCGATCACCTATCCCGCCAACTTCATACTGGTCGCCACAAGCAACCCATGCCCGTGCGGCTATTTCGGCTCCCGTAAGGCGTGTAGTTGCCTGCCAGCTCAGATTGTCAAATATCAGCGCAAACTCTCCGGACCGATAATCGACCGGATTGATATTCATGTCGAGGTTGAGGAAATTGAACATGAGAAACTACTACATGAAAACAGTAGCAGTGAAAGCAGTCAGACTATCCTCGCTCGGGTAGCTCGGGCCAGGAAGCTGCAAGAGCAGCGTTACCAGTCACCAGCCAAAACCAACAGCGACCTGTCAAACAATGAAATCAAGCGCACCGCCAAGCTGACACCGACAGCCAAAACTCTCTTAGATCAGGCCGCACAGAAGCTGGAGCTCTCAGCAAGAAGCTACATGCGAGCCATTAAGGTCGCCCGGACTATCGCCGACCTAGGGGACTCTCCTTTCATCGAGATTCCGCACATCACGGAGGCGATCCAGTACCGCCGCCCTGACAATCTCGCTCGCCTCTGAATGCAAGACTTCGATCACTACCGTGTTGACCTCTGTTAGGGTATTTGTTACAATGAGCTGCAATCATCTGTAAGCTACAGTAAAAGGAGATAGTTTATCAACAAAGCAACTCGCCTAAACGAGGCGATTAGGGCACCTCAGCTTAGAGTTATTGACGAAGACGGTCGCCAGCTCGGCATCCTTTCAAGGGAAGAAGCCTTGCGTGCCGCCGAAGACAAGGGACTTGATCTGGTAGAAATCTCCCCCGATGCGAACCCGCCTGTGGTCAAAATAATCGACTGGGGAAAATATAACTACCAACGAACCAAGCAGATGCAGAAAAATAAGCGCAATGCCAAGGCATTGGACGTCAAACAGATGCGGTTCGGCCTGAAGATCGGTGAACATGATCTAAGCGTCAAGATGAGGAAAGTCGCCGACTTCCTGGAAGCAGGACACAAGGTAAAACTGACTGTCTTCTTCCGCGGACGCGAATTAGCCCACAAAGATCTGGGCTTCAAGCTTGCAGAGAAAGTGATTGAAGGGTTTGGCGACTCGATAATCGTTGACCAAAAACCCCAGCTAGCTGGAAAGCAATTAATTTTTGTCATAAGGAGCAACCCGAATGCCAAAGCTAAAAACGCATAGCGGCACTAAAGACCGAATGAGAGTAACTAAAACCGGTAAGGTGCTACGCCGCCACGCCGGCAGCAGCCACCTGCTTCAGAAGAAAAGCGCAGCACGCAAGCGCAACTTTGCAGGCGTCAAAGCAATAACCGGCAAAAGTGCCAAGAACCTGAAACTCAGACTGGGCTTATAAGGCCAAATAAGAAGTAACGGAACCGATACAAGGAGTTAGTATGAGAGTTAAACGAGGCGTCACCTCCCACAAGCGACATCAGAAGATTCGCAAAGCCACTAAGGGCATGTCTCGCCCGAATCGCTCGAGCATCAAGCGCGGACGTCAAGCCGTCACCAGAGCGCTCGTTAATGCAACCAGAGACCGCCGCAACCAAAAGCGCACCTTCCGGGCACTTTGGAACGCACGCATCAATGCAGCTGCCCGCCTGAATGGCACAACCTACAGCCGACTAATTGCAGCCCTAAAGAAAGCCAATATTACACTTGACCGCAAAGTCCTGGCTGAACTGGCCGTCAACGAGCCAAAAGCCTTTGAGGCCGTCGTAAAAGCCGCAAAATAGCCCCTTGCGGTGCATGAAAAACACCTCGCTCACCGAGGTGTTTTTTAGTTGTCGACTTCGAGGCCAGATTATCCGTAAGCCGGGTTCTGTTTTAGCCGATCATCTATCTAGTCTACCGATTGCTCGATAGCTCAAGCGGTTCTTATGACAAGCCCTTGGCGGGAAACCTTGTAAGGACTCGCCTCCTTGCAGCAGGCAGGGTTTACCTCTTCCTGACGTCACCGCCAGGAACTGTGGGCTCTTACCCCACTCGTTTCACCTTTTCCCGAGATAACTCAGGTAGTTTCGTTTCTGTGGCACTTTCCCTGGAGTTGCCTCCGGTCGCTGTTAGCGACTGCCTCTCCCTATGCTGCCCGGACTTTCCTCCCATCTTAGCGTATTGCCGCGACGGGCGATCAGCCGACAACCTGGCCTATCTATATTATACACCTTAGAGAAAACTGCTACTTGTCTATGGAATCTAGCACATTATTAACTTCCGCATCCGCTAACTTGTTCAGCTCCCGCGGTATATGCGTAAACTGTACCTTGCTAAAAGACTTGGTCAGCTCCTTAACTGACTCGTAGATCGGCCATAGATCGCGGTTCTTTACCTTGAATACACCTTTCATCTGGTTGACCACTAGTAGACTGTCGAGGTATACATGAACGACTTTGGCATTGAACTTCTTAGCCTCTTCTAACCCCTGCTTGACTGCCTGGTACTCTGCCTGATTGTTCGTGGTAATACCTAAGTACTCTCCAGACTTTTTGACAACATTATCGGACATATCCATCAGTACATATCCGGTCGCCGAAGGCCCTGGGTTACCTCGCGAGCCTCCATCAGCATATAACTTCACCTCGTCTATACGTAACTCAAACGACTCCCCGGAAAGCTCTTTTAGCTGTTCGTATGGTGTAAAGGTAAAGCGTAGCTTCTTGATATGCACATTAGGATCAATGCCATCACCATAATATGTCTGCAACACCTTGAATGCCTGAGCGTCCTCCTTGGCAATGTCGCCGTACTTCTTAATAAGCACCTCTTTAATTACCGCGCGACCAAACGCCTTTCCTGATTTCTTTTCAATACACTCAACCTCATCGTCGACAGACAGATCCTTGTCGTCATCGATTCGCCACGTCTCAGTCATCTCCCCCCTTAGCATCTGCTGGGCCTGTTTCATGCTAAATTTGAGTGTTTTCATCTGCCATATTGTAACACCCCCTACGCTAGCAACCGCTTCTTTGATAGAATAGGCTGATGCGAATTTCAGACTATGACTACCATTTGCCCGATGAGGCAATCGCCTACCATCCCCCAAAAAACCGAGGTACAAGCCGCTTGCTGGTACTAGATAAAGTAGCAGGAAATACCACGCATAAACATTACAACGAACTTGCAGAACACCTATCAGAAGGCGATGTTGTTGTACTGAATGATACAAAGGTCATCAAGGCTCGCATCCTAGCAAAGAACAAAGAGGGCCTGTCGCGTGAACTGCTGCTACTCGAAGAGCACGGCCGAAACGCCGACCATCACCACCGAATCTGCATGTACCGCGGCAAGCTCCAGGTCGGCGAGACCTTAATAGCCGACAAGCACTGCATAATCGTAGAAGAGGTTAGAGGCGGCGGCCTAGCAGTCGTCTCGAGCGAACAAGACCTACTAGCCATCGCCGAACAGACAGGGCTCGTTCCATTACCTCCCTATATTAAACGGGAGCCAACCAGGGAGGACACTGAGCGCTATCAGACGGTCTTCGCGAAACACAGCGGATCAGTAGCCGCCCCAACCGCCTCACTCAACTTCACTGAGCAACTAAAAGATGCACTGACCAGCAAGGGAGTGGTTATCGCCTACCTGACGCTCCACGTTGGCCTTGGCACATTCCTGCCGATAAGAAGTGACGATATTGAGGACCATGTCATGCATAGCGAATATTTTGAGATACCGCATGAGACTATTCAGGCAATCCGAACAGCTAAGGCAGCTGGAAATACAGTGTGCGCCATTGGCACTACTGTTGCCCGCACTCTAGAGTACGCCGCCAAAGATATACTGGAAGGCACCACCGACACCATCACCGGTGAAGCGGATATTTTCATCTATCCCGGCTACACCTTCAAATTAGTCAACAAACTCGTCACAAACTTCCACGCACCGCGCTCTACAGTCCTCATGCTCGCAGCCGCCTTTGCTGGTTGGGACAATTTATACAACGCTTATCTTACAGCAATTGATGAAGGTTATCGCTTTCTTAGCTACGGCGATTCGATGTTAATCGAATAATAAATTGTTACTGTTGCAACACACTCTACATCTAACAGAGTAGTTTGGCCGCCCTGCTAGCGGCCGATTGCATTAGTCGGGGTGACAGGACTTGCATTGTCCTGCTCGCAACCGGCCAAAGGCCTAAGCTGCTCGGCCAAGCATGGAAAACTCAAACAGCCACTGGCTGTTTTCGCCTATCGGTTCAAGTCCTTACACTCAATACATCACAAAAGGGGCTGCCTTTCGGTAGCCCCTTTTGTGATGGTCGGGGTGACAGGACTTGGTCACGTTCCGCGACCCCGAAACTTCACTATTGGCAACACAGTTGCCATCGGAAGGTTTCCTTGCGAAGTGCCACCGGCACTTCTCACCTCCTCCCTCACTCCGTGAGGTCGCAGGTTCCGACTCATGTGTCCACCAATGTAAAAGGCCGCTACAAAAGCGGCCCCTTACATTGGTCGAAATCTAGCGACGGCTACTGAACCATCGTTAGAACCATTATATCAACTTCTTGTAGGCTACACTGAGTGGTGTGTTCGGCACGACAGGATAAAGCGGTTACTCTGCAACGCCGTCAAACCCGACAGTATTACAGCCACGAAGTACCTTGTATAATGTAGCTATGAGCGATACCAACGAAGACACGCAACCAGAAGAACAAGCACCCGAGCAACAGTCAGCTCAAGATACAACTCCTTGGGAAGATGAGCCAGTCTACACGCCCGACGGTAGCCGAAATATTAGGACACTAGAGGAAGCTGATGCCGAGAAACACTAGCTATACAACCGAGGATTTAGAAAGCATCATAGAGGGCTGGCAGTATTGGTGTCCAGTAAACTCTTGTCGCAACAGAACCTGTAGTGTTGTTACTGAAACTGATAATCATTTCGTGTCTAGAGATGGCGACGAGAGCAAGTATTTGACCGTGAGGATGCTTATTTGCGACAGGTGTAAGTATCCGTTAGTGGTTGGGACAAACACCTACTACGATAAGCAGGTTGGCTGGGATGCCAGAGGTCGTGTGATGACAGCAAGCAATGCGAGAATGCACGCAAGAACAAGCATAATCGGGGGTGGTACTCCACCGTATAAAGCACAAGAGTTCATAGCCTTCACTGAGCCTGCTCAGGAACGTGAATTACCAAAATCACTCAGCAAGAAGCTTGTTGCTTCGTTCAGAGAGGCAGAATTTGCTTTAGCAAAAGGTAAACCTATTAGCACTGCTTGCAACACGCAACACTATCAGACTGGTAGTTGAAGAGTACGGTATCGAGGATGACAATCTAAAGGAAGCCATCAAGAAACTTCCATTCGATAAAGAGTACAGGGATGCCATTGGTAACCTCAAAATCGTTGGCGATGATACCCTACATTACGAAGAGTACACTCTGACTGAGTTGCGTTCGGCTGTGAATGTACTAGCACTTGCACTCAGCCAGCACGCTACTAAAAGCGAAAGTCTAAAACAACTACACAAGGCTGTCAGCGACAAAGCATCTGCTAAAGCTAAAACGCAAAAGAAGTAACCCCCCTACCTGTCGAAGGGCTGTTTTTGGGTAAGTGTGTAAACGCACAAGTCTGCTCAATTTTCGTGCGAGTGAAAAAATGGTTTGTTTTGCCAATTCACCCAACAATTTAACAAACACACAAAACGGGGGTGAGCGTTTTAGTTTTCGCCCAACAACCAACAAAATGTTTGTTGTTACTCACCTCTGTTATTGCAATATTCTTTGTTAGCAAATTACATATACGTAAAAACCGTTGAACCTGCTAAAATCGCATTGAACTATACAGACCAATTCCGCCAATATCCCTAGCCTGATTACGCACCGCTAGCTGGGCATTTTGTGAGCCTATCTCTTGTTTCTGGTCATCAGTGTATGTAAACACCTTTGGCTTCTTTACATTCGCAAAAATCGTTTCAAGTACATCTTTTACAGTGGGGTTAGAGATACCACGAGTTTTTTCTATGGCATCACCGTAAGCTTTCATAAACAAGGCTTCGAGCTGACCTGATTGCTCACGAGATACGTACTCACCTTTAGCTGATGTTGCTAAACAACCGTCTATAACGGTTCGTGTATCTTCGTCTATCTGGCCACCTAGTGCTTCAATATGAGCAACAGTACGTTCAATATAACTTTGTGCCTGCATAGGTTTTCTGGCCTCGTGTCTTGTAGCAATATCGACCAACGGACGGTTGACCGCTTCTTCTGGTATCATAACGCCCGTTACAGCCTCTGGTGATACAGACGCAAGTCTAGCTTCGTCAACAAAACCACCGTGATTTCCTACAGGGTATACTGGGTTTTCCTGTTTGATTGCAAGGCTAATGCCATCTTGAAGAGTATATGCGTAAAACGAGTTTGCTTCACGTCCAATAGACCAAGCTTGTTGAGGTGATACTGATACGGAAACACTAAAATCTTGCTGATTTTCTGCTGGCAACAAACCATTTTGCATAATTGCTTCTAGGCCAGCGAAATCGTAGCCCCTGATTGCGTGCCAAACTGTAGTAGGGTCAGCGATAATCTCACCTGATGGTAGAGGGCATATGGGTTCGATATCGAAATGTGTTTTTGCTTCGGACATAACAGATTACATTTTAGCATAAACATCTTATTTTGTCAATGGTGCTTGTGCTATAATAAACCTTATGAACGAAGTGAAACATAAAGACGACATCTTCGCCCTGCCAGAGAGTAGCTACGATGTAGCCAAGCTCACCGACTACTACGCAAAAGCCACCGAGGGTAGCCAACGTATTTTGCCCAGAGAAAAGCGTCGTTATGTGATGTACCTTCGTAAGTCTACCGATGATGAGGCAAAGCAAGTCCGCTCACTCGAAGACCAAGAGACGGAGTGTCGAGCCTTAGCTGACCAGATAGGTGTTAAAGTTCGAGACGAGGATATTTTTATCGAGAGTGCATCTGCTAAAAAGTCTGGCAACCGTCCTATCTTTGACGCTATGCTTATGGGGTTCAAGACGGGTAAATATCACGGGTTGTTAGCGTGGTCGCCTGACCGCTTGTCTCGCAATATGAAAGAAGCTGGCGAAATCATTGAGATGATTGACCTCGAACAGATACAAGACTTGCATTTCAAGACGTACCAGTTCGAGAACAACCCCAACGGTAAGATGCTCCTTGGCATCTTGTTTGCCACCTCAAAGCAGTATTCCGACAAGCTATCTGTCGATGTTTCTAGGGGTATCACAGGAGCAATCCGAGACGGTAAGTATGTGGGTGTTATCAAGAAGGGCTACTATGTTGATTTAGACAGCGGTTACTTCCTGCCAGATACCGAGAACTGGAAACTGCTACGTCAAGCAGTCGAAATGAGGCTCAAAGAGCGTAAAACCAACCAAGAGGTCGCTGAGTTCCTGAACAGTTCGGGCTTTAGCTACCGCAAGTACCAAGACGAGCCGTACAACAAGTCGAAGCTGAACAAAAAGACCGTCGCCAAGCTGTTGAGCGACCCCTTTTACTGCGGTGTCTACCAGTACGGCAAGAACTACGCCAACCTGCACGAAATTTACACCTTTGTACCGCTGGTAACGACTGACGAGCATATTGTGTTGAGTAAAAACACCGCCGACACCTTCCAGAAAGAGTATGCTGGACGCAAAACTAACGCCCAACGGTTAGACTTCGGTATTTTGAGAGAGAAGGTTATTTGCGACTTCTGCGACAGCATAATGGGCTTTCAACGAACCAAGCTAACCAAAGGTAAAAATGCTGGTAGCTATACCATCAGCTTTTACTGCAAGAACAAAGACTGCTTACGCCGTAAACCCAAAGAAGCGACTGAGCGTTTTGGTAAACCGTTGCCTAAGAGCATACGTCTCAAGTATCTGACCGCTCATATTGCTTGGACGCTCAAACACCTGACCAAGAACACCGAAAAAGCCTACAAGCAGTACATCGGTCGCCTCGAAGAACAGCTCAAGGTCGATAAAGCCATTGCCCAGCGTAAAGTCGCTGAAGCCAGACTTGACCTCAAGAAAGAACAAAACAACTACTCAAAATATCAGATACTCCAGCGAGACGACCCCGAAGCTTACAAGAAACACCACAAGGGTAAGCTGGAAGAACAGCAACAGATAGTAACGGCAAAAGAAGCGACGCTTGCTCAAGCCGAGAGCGAGCTAGAGCGAGTAAGCCGAACGTTGCCGACAGAGCAACAGTTTGTTGAACTCGTACGTTCGTATCTGGAAACACTACTCAAAACAAAGGATTTAGTGGAAGAAGATTTAGTGTATCGTGAGGTAGTGTTGAACCTACGTGCTGGCAATGATGTTGTATCTGTTATAAAGCTAAATCCACCATACAATTTGATGGTGGATTTAGAAAAAGTTCCTTCTGGTCGGGGTGACAGGACTTGGTCACGTTCCGCGACCCCGAAACTTCACTATTGGCAACACAGTTGCCATCGGAAGGTTTCCTTGCGAAGTGCCACCGGCACTTCTCACCTCCTCCCTCACTCCGTGAGGTCGCAGGTTCCGACTCATGTGTCCACCAATGTAAAAGGCCGCTACAAAAGCGGCCCCTTACATTGGTCGAAATCTAGCGACGGCTACTGAACCATCGTTAGAACCATTATATCAACTTCTTGTAGGCTACACTGAGTGGTGTGTTCGGCACGACAGGATAAAGCGGTTACTCTGCAACGCCGTCAAACCCGACAGTATTACAGCCACGAAGTACCTTGTATAATGTAGCTATGAGCGATACCAACGAAGACACGCAACCAGAAGAACAAGCACCCGAGCAACAGTCAGCTCAAGATACAACTCCTTGGGAAGATGAGCCAGTCTACACGCCCGACGGTAGCCGAAATATTAGGACACTAGAGGAAGCTGATGCCGAGAAACACTAGCTATACAACCGAGGATTTAGAAAGCATCATAGAGGGCTGGCAGTATTGGTGTCCAGTAAACTCTTGTCGCAACAGAACCTGTAGTGTTGTTACTGAAACTGATAATCATTTCGTGTCTAGAGATGGCGACGAGAGCAAGTATTTGACCGTGAGGATGCTTATTTGCGACAGGTGTAAGTATCCGTTAGTGGTTGGGACAAACACCTACTACGATAAGCAGGTTGGCTGGGATGCCAGAGGTCGTGTGATGACAGCAAGCAATGCGAGAATGCACGCAAGAACAAGCATAATCGGGGGTGGTACTCCACCGTATAAAGCACAAGAGTTCATAGCCTTCACTGAGCCTGCTCAGGAACGTGAATTACCAAAATCACTCAGCAAGAAGCTTGTTGCTTCGTTCAGAGAGGCAGAATTTGCTTTAGCAAAAGGTAAACCTATTAGCACTGCTTGCAACACGCAACACTATCAGACTGGTAGTTGAAGAGTACGGTATCGAGGATGACAATCTAAAGGAAGCCATCAAGAAACTTCCATTCGATAAAGAGTACAGGGATGCCATTGGTAACCTCAAAATCGTTGGCGATGATACCCTACATTACGAAGAGTACACTCTGACTGAGTTGCGTTCGGCTGTGAATGTACTAGCACTTGCACTCAGCCAGCACGCTACTAAAAGCGAAAGTCTAAAACAACTACACAAGGCTGTCAGCGACAAAGCATCTGCTAAAGCTAAAACGCAAAAGAAGTAACCCCCCTACCTGTCGAAGGGCTGTTTTTGGGTAAGTGTGTAAACGCACAAGTCTGCTCAATTTTCGTGCGAGTGAAAAAATGGTTTGTTTTGCCAATTCACCCAACAATTTAACAAACACACAAAACGGGGGTGAGCGTTTTAGTTTTCGCCCAACAACCAACAAAATGTTTGTTGTTACTCACCTCTGTTATTGCAATATTCTTTGTTAGCAAATTACATATACGTAAAAACCGTTGAACCTGCTAAAATCGCATTGAACTATACAGACCAATTCCGCCAATATCCCTAGCCTGATTACGCACCGCTAGCTGGGCATTTTGTGAGCCTATCTCTTGTTTCTGGTCATCAGTGTATGTAAACACCTTTGGCTTCTTTACATTCGCAAAAATCGTTTCAAGTACATCTTTTACAGTGGGGTTAGAGATACCACGAGTTTTTTCTATGGCATCACCGTAAGCTTTCATAAACAAGGCTTCGAGCTGACCTGATTGCTCACGAGATACGTACTCACCTTTAGCTGATGTTGCTAAACAACCGTCTATAACGGTTCGTGTATCTTCGTCTATCTGGCCACCTAGTGCTTCAATATGAGCAACAGTACGTTCAATATAACTTTGTGCCTGCATAGGTTTTCTGGCCTCGTGTCTTGTAGCAATATCGACCAACGGACGGTTGACCGCTTCTTCTGGTATCATAACGCCCGTTACAGCCTCTGGTGATACAGACGCAAGTCTAGCTTCGTCAACAAAACCACCGTGATTTCCTACAGGGTATACTGGGTTTTCCTGTTTGATTGCAAGGCTAATGCCATCTTGAAGAGTATATGCGTAAAACGAGTTTGCTTCACGTCCAATAGACCAAGCTTGTTGAGGTGATACTGATACGGAAACACTAAAATCTTGCTGATTTTCTGCTGGCAACAAACCATTTTGCATAATTGCTTCTAGGCCAGCGAAATCGTAGCCCCTGATTGCGTGCCAAACTGTAGTAGGGTCAGCGATAATCTCACCTGATGGTAGAGGGCATATGGGTTCGATATCGAAATGTGTTTTTGCTTCGGACATAACAGATTACATTTTAGCATAAACATCTTATTTTGTCAATGGTGCTTGTGCTATAATAAACCTTATGAACGAAGTGAAACATAAAGACGACATCTTCGCCCTGCCAGAGAGTAGCTACGATGTAGCCAAGCTCACCGACTACTACGCAAAAGCCACCGAGGGTAGCCAACGTATTTTGCCCAGAGAAAAGCGTCGTTATGTGATGTACCTTCGTAAGTCTACCGATGATGAGGCAAAGCAAGTCCGCTCACTCGAAGACCAAGAGACGGAGTGTCGAGCCTTAGCTGACCAGATAGGTGTTAAAGTTCGAGACGAGGATATTTTTATCGAGAGTGCATCTGCTAAAAAGTCTGGCAACCGTCCTATCTTTGACGCTATGCTTATGGGGTTCAAGACGGGTAAATATCACGGGTTGTTAGCGTGGTCGCCTGACCGCTTGTCTCGCAATATGAAAGAAGCTGGCGAAATCATTGAGATGATTGACCTCGAACAGATACAAGACTTGCATTTCAAGACGTACCAGTTCGAGAACAACCCCAACGGTAAGATGCTCCTTGGCATCTTGTTTGCCACCTCAAAGCAGTATTCCGACAAGCTATCTGTCGATGTTTCTAGGGGTATCACAGGAGCAATCCGAGACGGTAAGTATGTGGGTGTTATCAAGAAGGGCTACTATGTTGATTTAGACAGCGGTTACTTCCTGCCAGATACCGAGAACTGGAAACTGCTACGTCAAGCAGTCGAAATGAGGCTCAAAGAGCGTAAAACCAACCAAGAGGTCGCTGAGTTCCTGAACAGTTCGGGCTTTAGCTACCGCAAGTACCAAGACGAGCCGTACAACAAGTCGAAGCTGAACAAAAAGACCGTCGCCAAGCTGTTGAGCGACCCCTTTTACTGCGGTGTCTACCAGTACGGCAAGAACTACGCCAACCTGCACGAAATTTACACCTTTGTACCGCTGGTAACGACTGACGAGCATATTGTGTTGAGTAAAAACACCGCCGACACCTTCCAGAAAGAGTATGCTGGACGCAAAACTAACGCCCAACGGTTAGACTTCGGTATTTTGAGAGAGAAGGTTATTTGCGACTTCTGCGACAGCATAATGGGCTTTCAACGAACCAAGCTAACCAAAGGTAAAAATGCTGGTAGCTATACCATCAGCTTTTACTGCAAGAACAAAGACTGCTTACGCCGTAAACCCAAAGAAGCGACTGAGCGTTTTGGTAAACCGTTGCCTAAGAGCATACGTCTCAAGTATCTGACCGCTCATATTGCTTGGACGCTCAAACACCTGACCAAGAACACCGAAAAAGCCTACAAGCAGTACATCGGTCGCCTCGAAGAACAGCTCAAGGTCGATAAAGCCATTGCCCAGCGTAAAGTCGCTGAAGCCAGACTTGACCTCAAGAAAGAACAAAACAACTACTCAAAATATCAGATACTCCAGCGAGACGACCCCGAAGCTTACAAGAAACACCACAAGGGTAAGCTGGAAGAACAGCAACAGATAGTAACGGCAAAAGAAGCGACGCTTGCTCAAGCCGAGAGCGAGCTAGAGCGAGTAAGCCGAACGTTGCCGACAGAGCAACAGTTTGTTGAACTCGTACGTTCGTATCTGGAAACACTACTCAAAACAAAGGATTTAGTGGAAGAAGATTTAGTGTATCGTGAGGTAGTGTTGAACCTACGTGCTGGCAATGATGTTGTATCTGTTATAAAGCTAAATCCACCATACAATTTGATGGTGGATTTAGAAAAAGTTCCTTCTGGTCGGGGTGACAGGACTTGAACCTGCGACCTCACGGCCCCCAGCCGTACGCG
>CAYZZS010000015.1:2139-24773 GCA_964483035.1 uncultured Candidatus Saccharibacteria bacterium | reverse complement strand
CAGCCACTTGGGTACCTCTCCAGATTGTTAAAGCATAGTGGCGGAAGGGGTGGGATTCGAACCCACGGTACCGTTGCCGGCACGCCTGTTTTCAAGACAGGTACCTTCAACCACTCGGTCACCCTTCCGTGCCGCCACTTATTGTCAGACGGGATTATTGCAACAGGGGTGATTATATCAGTTCACCTGCTTATTATAAAGTCAAAGTTTTTGCGCGAAAACTGCAGCACTGACGGATCGGACGCCAGCCTGCTTTAGCACCTTCGACACCTCACTCAACGATGCGCCCGTAGTTACAACATCATCGACCACCAGTACGCGCTTACCTGCTATCAAATCGGGGCGGATAACCGTAAATGCCCCCTTGAGCTGCGTCAGTCGTTCACTGCGTCGAGCCCCCACCTGGCGACCGTGGCCGTGACGGAGTAGGGCATCAGCACATGGCAGATGCCGCTTTTTGGCAATACTTTTGGCAATCAACCTAGATTGATCATATCCTCGCTGCCGGTACCTTGTTGAGGCCGTGGGAACATAAGTAATGACATATGAGTCATCAAGGTAGGGGAGTTGCTGCTCCATAAGCTCGGCGATGATGCCGGCCGCAGCCTTTGCCCGTTCGAACTTGAGCACATGAACCAGCTCCTTGGCAGCGCCTTCATAGTCAGTTTTAACCCAAACATAACTAAGCCCGCTTGCCCGACGACAGCTGTTGCAGACCCGAGAATCTTTACTGAGCGCCTTACACCTGAAGCATCGCTCAGGCAGCGGGCTGCAGGCATCGAGCAGACACCACTCACATAGTAGCGCCCCGTCACGGCCACACACCATACAGGTATGGGGAGCAATAAGACTAATAAGTAGTTCCACCGGGCTCACTAATTTAGATAGTAGCAGACAGACAAGGTGCACGTTGTCATTTTTATGTTGTAAATCTCAATTATTAACTGTTGAAGGAGAGGGTCACCTAAGCTATACTGTTAACAACATAAAAACGCAAGTGCTGTAATATAACCGAAGTGGAGGGTAACAACTATGGCGCGACGAAATCGCGATGAGGACTTGCTCATGGAAGACGAGTTGACCGCCGCCTTTTTGGGCGATGACGATCTGCCGACTACCGACGACAGTTCTACAGCAACAGCACCACCTGCCGACGAATGGGATGAAGAAGAAGCCGTCCCCGGACAACTTGCTGTTGATGTTTATGAAACCAAGGAAAAACTTGTCGTCAAGGCACGGACGGCGGGCGTTAACAAGCACGATCTCGACGTGAGTATCTCTGACAATACATTGAGCATTCGTGGCACGCTCTCAGCAGGGAACGAAGAGGATGTCGAGAACTATTTCGTCCAAGAATGTTACTGGGGCGAATTCTCCCGCAGCATTGCGTTACCGATTCCGGTCAAAGAAGATGAGATTGAAGCGGTCCTCAAGGACGGTGTGCTCATGATCTCATTCACCAAGCTCAAGCAGGACACCGTCAAGAAGATCCAAGTCCTGTAGCCTAAGACTGAGAAATTTAAAAACAGGCCTTGTGCGTAAGGCCTGTTTTTATTTGAACTGAAGCTTTATTGCTAGACCCGAGTTGCGCGGTCCAGGACAAACCGGACGATGAACTGCGCAAGCGCTACGATTACCAGACCGATAATTGCGTACACGATCGTGTTCTTGGCGCTGGATACATTGCCGCTGTCGCCACCGGAGGTAATGTACTTGAAGCCACCGATGATGATCATGATAACCGAGATAACACCAACGACAATCGAGAAGATATTGATCACCTGGGTAATAAGGTTGTCGAGCCGCTCCTCAGAGTCACCCTCGTCACACGCCGCACCGCCTTCGCTGAATGACAAATTCTGTGCGCCGCCACAAAGATTTCTCTGAATGTCCGCCTGCGCGCCAACCGTTGCAGGCACCAGTCCGGCAATACCGAGTGTCAAGGTGATAGGCAGGGTTAACAGTGCTGTTTTTAGTTTTTTAATCATGATTCCTTTCCTTGTTTCTCACTAAATCTTACATCATAACCGCTGCAAATTCCACAATCCCGCCTAGATGCGACTCATGACAAACCGGACGATGAACTGCGCAAGCGCTACGATAACCAGGCCCACTATGGCATAGAGGATGGTGTTCTTTGCACTGCCAACCTTAGAAGAGTCCCCGGCTGAGGTAATGTACTTGAAGCCACCGATGATGATCATGATGACCGCCACTACACCGACAACCATTGAGAGTATATTAATGACCTGAGCTATGACATTGTTGATTGCTGAGTCGTCAGCGGCACAACCACCACCGGTACCGGTAAGCGCAATGCCATCACAGACAGCTTCTTTCTGCGCCAAAGCCAGGCCTGACGGCAACAGGGCAATCCCGAAAGCCATGATACTTACCAGTGCTATCGAGAGAAGTAATCTCAAGTTTTTCATATTCGTTCCTTTGTTAGTTTATAAACCTATTAATCACAAAGGTAATTATACCTTGCGCAAAAGCAGCTACCAACAGCCCCACCAGGGCATAAATGATGGTATTTTTAGCAGAGGAAGCCTTACTGGCATCGCCCGCTGAAAGCACATACTTAAGTCCGCCAACAATAATCATTATCACTGAAGCGACACCCACGGCGATCACGACAACCTGTGTTGCCCTGGCAAGAATACTGCCTTCGCCGTAAATCAGGTTATTCTGCGCACTCTGAGGTTTGTCTTTTTCAGTACAAACACTTGAACCTGACACACCACTACAAACCTCATCGAACAAACCTTGGGCTGAGGTGGCGGGGGAGAGCACAGCAATACACCCCAGTGCAGTCATGGAGAGCAAAATGGAATTAATTAATCGTTTCATTAGATATCACCGATCACGAAGCTTACGATACTAAAGGCAAAAATACAGATTAAGAGGCCGACGAAAGCATAGAGAATGGTATTCTTCGCCTTTGCCGTATTCTGAGGATCCCCTTGCGATAGCACATACTGCAGCCCAGCTATAGCGACAATCAGCAGCGCAATACCCCCAGCCAGTCCGAATACTATCTGAAGGACATTAGTGACACTGTTGCTATCGAGCGCTGGATCCGGCAAACTCGGAACGTCTCCTTTGGTAATCTGTGCAAGGTAATGGCTTATTTTCGTCATACTACATCAATGCTCCGCCTATTAGATTCACGATTGCCGTTGCTGCTATGGCAATCGCAGCGCCGATCAACGCATTTACTACGGTGTTTTTGGCACTTTTAGTTTTGTCCGGCTCGCCCTGGCTCATAATGTACTTAATACCGCCGTAGATAACATACCCGACAGCAATCAACCCGACAATTCTGAGCAACATCTCCACAATAGCGAGCGCTATCCGACCAATATTTGTGCGCCAGTTAAAGCTCCCCGTATCTTCGTCTATGGGACCCATTACCGAGCAGCCGCCAGAGTCATCTGGGGCAACGTCCAAATATTTATACCAAGGAGGCAATCCCAGAAACACACTCGAAGTATCGCACGCAGCAGGATCTACCGCCGCGTGAGCAAGAGGCATGTGCGCAGCATTAATACCAAATGTCGTCGCAACCATTAACACGACAATAACTGGTAGCCGCTTCATCAAAGCACTCCTCCCGGAACGATCCATTGCAGAAAGGCAAAAGTAAAAATAAAGGTAACAAGCGCTATAATCGCATTTCTTATCTTATCCTTTGCAGCACTGACTTTTTGCGGATCATCGGCCGACATAGCATATTGAATGCCGCCCATTATAATCATTCCCACGACTACGATCCCAACGAGAGCGGATAACACATTAATAAATGTGACGAGGTAAGCAAAAATACCACAATTTTCTGCATTAAGCGACTCCTCTGGCGTTGTTTTGCAGGTTGCCTCAAGGTCTATGCGATCCTCGCCGCCTGTACTGCTCATATTACTGGCACATTCATCGTCACCTACATTAACACTATATGTGCATTCTGCTCGTCCGGGACGGGCAGGGCAGGTTGTTGAGTAATTGGGCGCGGGTTGTCCCTGCGCTGCAGAACCAGGACAGCCAAGAGGCAAGTTTGGATCCGGCACAGGGATACTTCCGTCAGGGCAGATGGTTCCGGGCAATGGCGGCCCAGCAGGACCTCCTGCACAGCCCGCAGGTGCTGCTTGCGCAGCTATTATACCCGAAAAGAGCATTCCTATTACGAGTTGAATTATTAATACAGAGACAGCAATAAACAAATATCGTTTTTTACTTGCTGCAACAATCATACTGAGCATAATTCTACAAACATAGTCAGTCTATGTCAAAAGAGAGAACATCATCGCATTCGTGATTGATATTAGCTATTCATGCCCATTATTAGCGTTTATGCTTTATCACCAAATTGTGGTATATTGAGCTAAATGGTATCAGTAATTAAACTTCGCTTGGGCATAGCATTTTGGTTTCTATGTTTAGTGATTTTGGCTGCCATCAACACAGCGCCTTTGCATGCTCAATCATCTGCTACTGAAGCAGCGTGGATCAACAACTTTCGTATTCAATTTGCCGGTGATGAATACATTTCCGATGACAATAATAGAGACTGGGTTTTCTACCGCATAGACGACCCTGACGGTTGTAGGGATCAGATATATGATATGCAGTACAACCCTTTTCGACGCGATCAAGATGCTGTTATTTTACCGTCTGACGATACAGTAAAGCTGCAGCGATTCGTACCAGATGTGACAGGCTGTGTTGAGGATGGTCCCGAGATTGATGATATTAGAATTAATAACCCTGAAGCTGCCGCCATTTCTTTTGGATGGGCAGGAAACTCAATAGTCGAACTTAATGAACAATATCGAGTATTCACCTTCGATCCTGCACTCGGCGTTTATATTTGGCAAGACGATCCAGACGAGGGCCCATGTAGAGACTCGATACAAGCCGCTCATCAAGGCGCCTCGAATATCACGATAACGGTCAGGAAACACCAAGGAAGATTACCTAAAAGCGATGGCGACAAGAGCGAATCACTCATGGGGGCATATTCTGGCCATTCATGGGTAAGCATGGCGGATTTCGAACGCACTATTAACGATTGCTATACATCAGAACCGGTAACGGTAAACAATGTGACTACAGATGCTGCACAATTACCACCCGGTGTAACCCCTGACAGTATCCCAAGTGGTGACGGTGCTGCAGCGGGCGGATCGCAACCCGAAAACTCCTGTGAGTCAAAGAGTGGCCCAATGGGCTGGATAATGTGTCCGGTCATTCTTGCAATTGATGGTGGCTTAGACTGGGTTGATTCGCGGATAAATGCACTTCTCACAATTGACCAAAATTATTATGACAATCCTGAGTTAAAGCAAGCATGGGCAAGTATCAGAAACATTGCATACATAATACTTGTGCCAATTATGCTGGTAATGGTAATAAGCACCGCACTTGGATACGACTTCGTAAGCGCATACACGGTAAAAAAAGCTTTGCCCAGATTGGTTGCCGCAACTATATTTATTAGCCTCTCATACAATATTTGTGTCTTCTTAATTGAATTCTTTAATGCTGTTGGAAGTGGCGCCGTTGGTATTGCAACCTCGCCCTTTGAAACAAGGTTCGGCGAGTTAACTCTTGCGAGCCTTTTTGAAGGGAACATATTTATGGGTATTATTACAGGACTAACCGGAGCTATTGCTTTTATAATTGTATTATGGCTATTCGGCGGCACCTTGCTACTGGCTGCAATTACTGCTTTTTTCATACTTTTATTGCGGCAAATATTTATTGTTGCACTCCTACTCGTTGCGCCACTTGCAATACTCGCTTGGATATTTCCGGGTAATGATAAATTATGGAAAGCATGGTGGGGGTCATTCAGTAAGCTGCTTATGATGTACCCGATTATTATGATATTGATTGCTGTAGGACGTATATTTGCCTTCATCATCCATAACAGTGATTCCGCCGGTCTCGACGGCGCAGTACTTGTTCCTATTATGAAAATAATGGCCTACATGCTTCCTTATGCCTTTATTCCATTCACATTTAAGCTTGCAGGGGGCACATTCGCCACGCTTGCCGGTATCGCAAACGATAAAGAAAAAGGGCTATTCGATCGTGCCAGACAAAATCGAGCACGAAAATGGGAGCGAGGCTTGTTGGGTGGGCGCATTGGAAGCCGAGGCATACTTCAAACCAGAGCAAATGCCGCTCGGGCTCTGAATGAGCGTGCCTCTCGGGGCAATGCTTTGAGTAGGCTCGCTTTTCGCTCTGCCGCACGTCGAGTTGGTGGCTATAACATAGAGGCAGCAGCTTCAGCAAAACAGGCCGCAGTAGGCAAAGAACTTAATGACCAAATAGCTACCGGCCGCGACGATGCTATCCGCGGCTTAACTGTCAACAAGAAACTGGCCGACTCAACGACAGCATCTAGACAGATCACAGATGAAAATGGGAAGAAAATCTGGCAGTCTATGGACGAAAATGGCAATTGGCAAAGGGACGACAACCTGGACAATGCTCTTGTGCGCGTAGATGCGGACGGCAGACGTCAATATAAGTCACTCGGTGGTGGCTGGGTTGACGAAGCATACGTTCATGAAGGTCACAGGCGCTGGGGTAACGACAGATTTGCCCAACAAGCCGCGCTGTCTTATGAAATGCGCAAAGCTATGACAAGCAGGCAGGTAGGCGATCTTTCAGTACGATATAGATCATTGGCTAAGGACGCCTGGGGTATGACCGATACAGAAGCCGGTGGCGCATGGATCGGGTCTGCATTTGAAAACCAAAATCAGCACCTCGAATATAAATATACAGACTGGTCTACAGGTGCACTCAAAGATTCGGGGTTTGTAAATGAAATATATGAAAAGAGGGGTAGCTATCCACTTTCACAGATGAGTGCGCACACCATTCAGCAACTGAGCAGCGCTTATGATGCAGCTGAGCGCACTGGCGACACTGTTACGATGGGAAGAGTTCGTGAGATCACCGAAACATTCATGATGCGAGGGGGTGGGATCCAAGGCATGGAGGGCGAAGGTGAAACCGCAAGACCAGTTCAGGCACAAGGCGGTATATCACGAGAGCCGGTCGTATCAGCTCCAGGCTCGGCTCATGTCAATCAAGCAGTACAAGGGCTTGCAAGACACATTGGGCTCTTGCCTAATGCGCCTGCGCCAACCCAGCCCCCAGACCCAGGAACACGCCCCGGCGACGGAGGGGTAATACTGTAAAGGTTAATTAAGTATGGCAACATATAAGGTTCTACAGGATATAGAAGCAGAGGATAAATTCCTCGGGCCGTTGACGCTCAAGCAGTTTATCTTTGCACTTATCTTCGCCGCGTGCGCATACCTGAGCTTCTTTACTCTTACTCGGGGAGTTTGGTTTGTTATCGTAATCCTTTCACCAGTAATGTTCGTCAGCGGTTTCCTTGGATTTCCGTGGGGAAGGGACCAGCCAACCGAAGTGTGGCTCCTAGCGCGACTGAGATTCCTACTCAAACCACGCCGCCGCGTGTGGAATCAGGACGGCGTACAAGAACTGGTTACTATTACAGCTCCTAAGAAAGTTGAAAAGCAGTTGACGAAAAACCTCTCTCAGACAGAAGTAAAAAGCAGGCTAAAAGCATTAGCTGACACGCTGGACAGCCGGGGGTGGGCAGTCAAGAACGTCAATATCAATATGTATGCACAGCCCAGCCTACTTGCGGCCAGCCAACAAAACGCCTCTGAACGACTGATTGACCTTTCATCACTTCCAATGAATGTCCCATCCTATGACATCAGTGCCTCTGATGACATGATGGACGAGATCAATAACCCGGTTGCACAGCAGCTCGATGCCATGATTAAAACCTCTGCAAAGGAGTACCGCCAGCGGCTGGTAGAGAGTATGAAGACAGCGGCCAATCCTGCAGCCGCGCCAGCGCAAAATCCTCAGAGCAACTACTGGTTCGCGCAAGAACCGCCAGTGGCAAGAGCACCAAAGTACGCAACCTTCGGCGATCAGATAGTTGCGCCTGGTAGTGAAAATCCAATCCCCAAGCACGATCCATCTCCGGAAGAACTGGCTCAGCTAGCCAAGATACAAGAACAGAAGGCAGCGGAGCCGTCATCATTCAATAACATGCACCGGGTGCTCCCGCTGTCCGAGCAGCAAGCACTTGCCGAACAGCGTATGAAAGCAGCAAGAAAGCCGGCTGAGCCCATGACACCTCCGCCGGACCCTGCTATACTAAACCTTGCAAAGAGCAATGAGCTGTATGTGGATACCGTCGCTCGTCATGCAAACCAAGCGCGCAAAAAAGATTTGCCGGAAAATGGCGACGAAGTGGTAATTCCATTGCACTAAACCTGAGTCGCGAAACGCGAAATCCAGAGGTGGGAACACAAACGAATGAATCCTTCTGATCAACCGCAATCAAATCCCGGTACAGCCAGCGGCACTCCGGCACCGCAAGGCACGCCCGCAGCTCCGCCGCAACCTGTGCCACCTGCGTACAATACTCCGCAGCCTCAATTTAGCCCAACGCAAGCTCCGGCGTTCCCTGGCGCTCCCCAGCAGCCACCTTATGGTCAGCCGCCAGCTGGCGCCGCGCCATATGGCACACCGCCCATTCCAGCTGCTCGACCTAATCCGAACAGCACTCAGAACACCCTCGAAATCGCTGAGATTCGCGATGGTATTGTTATTATGAACGACGGTTCGTTCCGCTCAGTCGTCATGGTCAAATCTATCAACTTCGACCTGATGAGCCCCCAAGAGCGGGAGGCAGTTGAGTTCAGTTACCAAGGGTTCTTAAACTCTTTGTACTTTCCGGTGCAGATATTTATCCGCTCCCAAAAAGTTGATCTTCGCCCCTATATCGAAAAGCTGGATAAGATCCGAACCGAACACGACAACATGCTGCTGGCACTGCTAATGGAAGATTATTTGGTGTATATCGATAATTTGGCACTTCAAACCAACATCATGGATAAGAGGTTTTATGTGGTCATCCCATACTTCCCAGGACCGGATATCCAAAAGGCCTTAGCAGCCAGCAAGGGGCTGTTTAGTGGCGCAATGAACCTGTTTAGGAATGAGCCGCAAAAGCGGGTAGTCATTCATGAACACGACCTCGAAGCTGCCAAAACAGAGCTGCGCAATCGGGTTCAGGCAGTCTTGGGCGGACTAATGCAATGTGGCGTTCAAGGATTGCCGCTCGATACCCAGGAGTTAATCGAGTTGTACTACGATACCTACAATCCAGATACCGCTACAAGGCAGGAATTGAAAAACTTCGATGATCTGACAGTACCTGTAGTCACTAAGGGCGAAGGTCAGGCGGTCCAGCCGCACCTTGATCGGGAGGTTCTGTAATGGCTAAACAGAAGATCGACCCTGTCGCGCTAGCCGAAGCCCAGCGCCGCAGGGAACAGATGGAAGTTTCCATGGCGTTCCGCAAGGGCATTACCGCACTGCGTGATTTTATAGCGCCAAGCTCGCTGGAATTCTTCAGCAGCTATTTCCACCTCGGCACCCGCTTCGCCCGAACCTACTATGTCTATGGGTATCCACGGCAAGTCTTTACTGGCTGGCTCAGCCCTATGGTTAACATCGATGAAGTCATGGATATGAGTATCTTTATCTATCCGGTAGAAAGCCAGGTGGTGCTTGAAAACCTGCGCAAGAAAGTCACTCAACTTGAGGCCGGCATTCAGATTGATGCCGAGAAGGGCAGGGTACGTGACCCGGGCAAACAGGCCGCAATTATAGACGCAGAAGAAATGCGCGACAAACTGCAAGTTGGCGAAGAGCGCTTCTTCCGTTTTGGATTGTATTTCACTATTTACGCTTCATCCATGGATGAGCTGGAATTCATTTCTCATAAGGTCGAGTCCATGCTTGGACAGCAGCTTGTTTACTCCAAGCCAGCCAGCGCCCAGCAAGAGCAAGGCCTAAATAGCACCGTGCCGCAGTTTACTGATCAGCTACAGATTCGCCGCAACATGAACACCGGCGCTATTAGCACGAGCTTTCCATTCACCAGCGCCGACCTCAGCCAGGATGACGGCATCCTCTATGGTATTAATATGCACAACTCCGGCCTGGTCATCTTTGACCGGTTCAGCCTTGAGAATGGCAACTCTGTCGTCTTCGCCAAGTCTGGTGCCGGTAAATCGTTTACCGTAAAACTCGAGGCGCTGCGCAGCCTGATGATGGGCACCGAGGTGTTCATCATCGACCCGGAAAATGAATACCAGCGCATGTGTGATGCGGTTGCCGGGGCGTACGTCCGCCTAAGCCTCAACTCTAACACTCGCATCAACCCCTTCGACCTGCCAAAGGTCGTCGACACCGAAGAAGCCGACAATGCCCTGAGGAGTAACCTGATCACACTTCATGGCCTGCTGCGACTCATGATGGGCGGCGCTCAAGCACAGATGGTCGGTGGTAACGCCACTATCATGCCAGCACTGAGCCCGGTCGAAGAGGCCGATCTTGATGCTGCGCTTATTGAAACGTACGCCAAGGCTGGCATCACCAACGACCCGCTCACCCATACCGCCCCGCCGCCGACTATCAATGACCTGTACGAGACGTTGCTACATATGGGCAATACTGGGCCGCAGCTCGCCCAGCGTCTGCGTAAATACACCACCGGAACATTTGCCGGCATCTTCTCGCAACAGTCAAATATCGACATTAATAATCCATTTGTCGTCTTTAACATCCGAGACCTGGAGGATGAACTGCGGCCAGTGGCCATGTACATCGTACTGAACTACATCTGGAACAAGACCAAGACGGACCGCAAAAAACGCATCCTGGTTGTCGACGAGGCTTGGCAGCTTATGAAATATGAGGACTCGGCAAACTTTATGTTTAGCCTTGCTAAGCGTGCCCGCAAATACAACCTGGGCCTTACGACTATTACACAGGACGTCGAGGACTTCATGGGTTCGCGCATGGGCCGGGCGATCGTCGCTAACGCTTCAATGCAGATCCTCCTGAAGCAATCAACCTCAGCAGTCGATGTGTTATCCGAAACCTTTAAGCTGACGAGTGAAGAAAAGAAACGACTTAGCCAATTCCCGGTTGGGCAGGGCCTATTCTTTGCCGGTCAAAACCATGTCCATATCCAGATTACCGCCAGCCCAACAGAAACCAGTCTAATAACTACTAATCCAGACCATCTTAAGGCACTGGAACAGCAAGGGGTTGGCGAATTCAACCAACCACAGGGTACAATTGATCTAGACAATAGACTCTATCCGGGAGTGTAATCAGTAAGGAAGACTGAGAGTGGCAACAAAAACCGACGGTAATCCAGAGCAAGACCGCGTATATGATGAGCCAGGCTGGAAGAATGACAGCCTCGAGGCTCAGTATGCCGCACCCTCAGCCACCGACGACGATTTGCCAGAAGACCACTCTGATGGAAGCAGTAAACCATCCACACCCGATGGACTAAAAGAGGCAGAAGAAAAGGCTCTGCCTGGCGGTGACTTTGGAGAAATCCCCCCGAACGAAAACCAGGGTAACGTAAGTGATAGCTCTGATAGTAGCTGGTATAAAGGCGGGAAGAAGGCTAGAAGCTTAAGAAGTAGACTGCTCACAAGACGCAATACTACCACGGGCATCATTGTAGGCATCCTGACCGTCGGTGGATTTGGGGCATTTAGCATTGTGCAGGGTCCGTTAAAGATACTGCATTTTGCCCAATTAATCAGTAACCCGTTTACTCTTGGCAACAACATTATGTCCGACAGATTGACTAACCACTACGAGTGGGCAAGATACCCAGCCAACCCCGAACAAAGAAGACTTTCTGCCAAGGGTAGATTTATCGCAAACAGGGTTGATGCCAGACTGAATAGAAATGGCATGAGAACAGTATATGGAACTGAGGGGCGAAACAGAGGAAGACTGACCCATATTGAGTTTGATGCCAATAGAGTATCAGCTGCCAGCTTAAGGGCAGCTGGATTTGACGGCCCGATTGAAGGGAATCGTGCAATTATCGACCCGGCCGGAACTAGCAAGTCCGCAGCTAAGCGGCGATACAAATCCTTCTTTAAGGCCTCTAATAACCTAGGGTTTGAAAAAGTAGGTTTTGTAGGTGTCCGAACAAATATTAGAAAAGCTGGCTTGAATATGGGTAATATCTTAAACCCAATTAGGCGACTCCAAGACAGGGCAGCTAAACGGGCGCATGTGGAAGGAAGCAGACAAGCTGCCCGACCTGACGCGGACCGTGGAGGTACCATAACTTCAGGCGACCAAGACGCTGACGGAAATCGCTCGAACACCGAGACTAATAGGGTAAATGGTCGCAGAGCAGCCAGCAGAGCGGTCGCCACTGCTTCAGGTATCGCCCTAGGGTGTATGGTGATAGACCTAGCAGATCCCGATGGTGTAAATAGACTCAATAACGTCATTCTACCATTAATGAGGTCTGGCGGCAGGTATCTCACTATCGCCGGACAGGTGCAGGCAGCTATTCTTGGAGTAGGACCACCAATTGACTTTGAGGAGCTGGGTTTTGTTGCAGCGGAGCTAGACGCGCCTGATGAAAACGGCAATCCAAGCTCTGCATTTTCAGCCATGCCGATTCAAGGTGAGTACGGTCAACCATTGACGGGGCGTGATATTCCCGACGAGGCGCATCCAACCAAGTCGATTGGAGCACTGGAGAGAATCGTCAACTCTGCACTTAACGCTGTAGGTTTTGCCAGAGGAATAATAGATGCCGGGTGTAATGCAGTAAGTAGCACTGCTGGGCAGGTCATAGGTTGGGCTATGGATGTCGGATTGTGTATTGGAACGGGGTTTACCTCTTGCGTAGCTAAGGGAGCCCTGCAAACTGCCGCGATGGGTGCTGGCCTACAGACAATAGCTGGAGTTTTGGCTGGCGACGAAGTGGCGGCGTGCATAAGCAGCGCTGTAGAGGCTGCCGAAGACGACCAAGGGAATGAAGTAAGAGCCCCTGTGGGTGGCGGGGTAACAGGCGCCTGTGCTATGCACGGCACGCGCCTGCTAGCTATCGAAAGTATGGTGAGCTTTGGGGGAAGTGAGCTTACAGATAGACAAACCGCTCAGCTCAACCAATACTTTAATTCTACGACTGGCAGTAACCAAAAAAGCTTCTATGCGCGTATCTTTGACTACAGAGACGCCAACTCGCTGATTTCGCGAACTATTATACAAAACCCTTCCTTCTCAACTCCAAATACGGCTATATCTTCAGTTTTAGGCCTTCCTCGTATCCTTTCAGCTAAGCTAGGGTCTAACTTCTCTTCAATAATCTCTCCAAAAGCCTATGCTCAAGCAACTGAATATGACTATGGATATAATATGTTTGGATTTACAGTCGAGGAGCTTGAGAGTGACCTTTATGCAAACCCTTACGAAAATGCTGAACTTATCGAGGAGTACGTTCGAAGCAACAGAGGTGCTGAGAGGATAGAGCAGTGCTTCGGACTAAGGGCGGTGACAAGCAACCCCACCAATATATATCTTGAACCTATTCCAAATCAGGTGCGAGCATTGGATACGCGAAACAGGAGGGATGGAGACTGCGATGATAAGAGTGAACAATTCACCAGACTAAGGTTCTTCGTTCTGGATAGCATGCTCGCAGAATCATCAGCTTGCTACGAAGGCGACATAGATTCGTGTCGAATTATTGGATTCGCCGGAGCAGCTGAACCTCAAACCCCAGCCGCGCCGACCCCCCCAAGCGGAGGCCAGCGAGGGATCGACACCTCAAGTCAACAGTGCGTGATCGGTCAGGATGCAGGTATCGGAGACACCCCTGACCCTAATATCAAAATTCGACTTTGCAATGTTAATGGCATAACTGTTAATGTAGCTATCGAGGCGCATGTGAGAGCAATAACTGAAGGCGCAGCCTCAGAGGGCTTAAACATTGGCGGTGGCGGCTATCGATCCTATGAAACCCAAATCCGCTTACGCAGAGAGCACTGTGGAGCAACCGATTACGACATTTACCAAAAACCGTCTGGTCAATGTCGCCCTCCTACAGCAAGACCAGGAAGCTCACTTCATGAATGGGGGCTTGCCGTTGATTTAACCTGTAGTGGGGCTACTGTCCGCAGGAATGATTCCTGTTTCCGATGGCTGGAGGTAAATCAAGCTACTCATAATTTAATTAACCTACCAAGCGAACCATGGCACTGGTCAACCACAGGTAATTAAAATGGTAAAAAAACTCGTAGCCGCCATAACCCTTACAGTGCTACTTACCACTGTACCCGCGCATGCCATTACGTCAGAGCAGCGACGCCTACTAGACTCAGGTATTCATTACTATAACCTTGAAGACTATGAAATAGCAGACTCGTGCAACATCTTAACCGCAGGGGCAAACTATACGGAAAGTGGAGTCTTTAACCAAGCTCAACTCAATCAAATAGCTCTTAATCGGCCGATTTATGAGCAGGCGGCGAATCAATATCAAATCCCATGGCAGATGATTGCAGTAATACATGAAAGGGAAACAGGACTTCGCCGTGAAAACCCATCCAATGGCCAGGGAGTGTACCAGTTTTACAATGGCGATGGCGGCCCCTACCCAACCGGTCCTGTGAGCGAAGAAGAGTTTCTTAGGCAAACACTCTTTATGGCAGAGAAGCTAAAAAATGACTACTCACAACGTACGCCAATCGTTGCCAACCGATCTCTAACAGCTAGTCCCACCCCAGAGGCTGTTAAAGATACTTTTTTTAGCTATAACGGACGAGCAGGAGTTTACGCACAACAAGCTGCCCAGCTTGGCTTTGATCCTGAAACCCAACCCTATGAGGGCTCGCCATATGTAATGAATAGAGCCGATAGGCAGCGTGACCCCGCCCATAACACCACTACGTGGGGGCAGGTGAAGCGCGATAACGGCCCTATAGAGTATCCCGCCAACAATCAATTCGGCGCCTTCGTCATGTATGCCGCCCTTACCGGTATACAGGGAGGATCGTGCTCAAACACTACCGCAGGTTCCGTAATTGAAATTGCTCGACAGGAGCTAGCACTGGGGGCATCAGAAGCAGACGACAGCTACTTGAAATATACTGGGGGTGTTATTGCTGATTGGTGTGCTTATTTTGTCAGTTGGGTATTTGAGCAGGCTGGAAAACCGTTTGAGGGCGGACCCATACCAACTGCAGCGGGCATTCGTGCATACGCGGAAAGTAGGGGCTACTGGTATAGTAGGGAGGACCTTAGCTTTACGCCGACCCCAGGCGATATTGTTGTTTACCGAGAAGGCTTAGAGCCCTACCCATCTCATGTAAATATAATCATTGCCTACAATCCAACCACAGAGGTAATTACAACTATTGGCGGTAACGAAAGTGACGCCATAAGAGAGGTAAATAACAGCAGGAGCCTACCAGCAATTAGTGGGTTTGTGAGGATACCGTAATGAATAAAAGTTTCCCAATCCGAACAGTAATAATAGTGGCGATTACCATACTTGCTCCGCTAGTAGGTTTTTTGATTTGGGATAGCATGCAGTTCAAGGTTGTCAACATAACACCAGACACCTCAAAACCGGTTTCCACCTCCACATCTGTCATAAGGATTGAATTCAATAAGCCTCTAAGTAACGACGGTAGTTATGATAGGAGTATTGTCACTGACCCTCAATTAATCGTGAGGGACATAGAGAAAGAAGATAGTGCAATAATCCTTCAAATTAATGCCCTTAAGCAGGATTACTTCTATGAGCTAACTATGCATGACATCTACTCAAATGACGGACAGGTGATAGATATCATCAATCTCTCCTTCAACGCAACCTATATTCCGTTCAATAAACTTCCTCGCGAACAGCAACAGCAAGAAACACTCGGTGTAGATCCGAATTACAAAGAAGACCCTCTTCTCGCATACCTTCCACACTCTACACTCAGCTATACGCTTTATGGGTCTCATGAAATGAATCATGAGGGTGAGTATGCCTTTATCTTGAACGCAAACATCCTGCTAACAGCAGCTGATGTACGAATTGATAAACAAGCAGCCATAGATAGAGCCAAGAAGCAAATCAACGACTACATTGCCTCAAAAGGCTTAAATCCGGTCGAGTATCAAATTAGATATACAGTTGTTGAATAGATTTTCAATGAAGTGGAATGATCGTGCAGCTGTCCATAAAGTGTTGGACGACGACGTCGGCGTCGGTGGTGGTGATAAAGGTTTGATAATCATTTAAGTAGTTCGTGAGAGCTTGGCGCCGCTTACCGTCCAGCTCGCTAAACACGTCATCCAGTAATAGAATCGGCCTTGCGCCACGTACGCGCTCTAGAAGCCGTGCTTCCAGCAACTTAAGCATCAGTAGCAGGGTTCTTGTTTCGCCGCGCGAGGCAGCCTCCTGAACGTTATGGGCGTTTAACAAAACTTGCATGTCATCCCGGTGCGGACCATACAAAGTAAATCCACGCTCACACTCCCGTTCGGCGTTACGCTCCAACTGCTCTAGTAGCTGACTCTCGTATTTTTCTAAAGCAAGAGAGGAGGTATACGACACTTCGACACTAGCAGGCGACTTGGAGAGGTTTTCATAAATCTCTGCCGCAAACTCGTTAAACTCATCGACTAGCTCCGAACGATGCCGGGCGATCTGTCCACCAAGCTCACTGAGTCGAATATTCCAAGCAAACAACTGTGGCGCAGCATAGTGGTAGCCGCGCTTAAGCAGGGAATTACGCTGCGCCAGGGTCCGCCGATAGTGCGCACGGAGCGTAGTGAAACCCGGAACAGTCTGTTCGAGCAACTCATCCAAAAACGAGCGTCGAACTTCCGGACTTCCACTTAAAAGCAGGAGATGATTTGGTTCAAATACCGTAACAGGTAGCGACTTCTGCATACTTAACCGCTGAAACGGCTTCTCATCGATCACGAAGGTTTTCTTCACGCCGCTCGGTATACGCTCCAGCTTGACCGTACGTTCCGCACTGGGCGTATACGCATCGAGTCGAGCCCACGGCGCATTAAACGAGATTAACTCTATATCTTTCGCCCGATACGAGCCACCACGAGCAACCATCAGCACTGCCTCAAGTAAGTTAGTCTTACCGCTGGCATTCGGGCCGACGATTATATTTACACCACTTGAAAACTCAAATGAGGCGTCATCGTACGAACGGAAATGCTGCAGGCGCACATCAAGAATCACTGCCCAAAACCCTGTTACCGTAACTGACTATGCACATCACCTCTATTCTACTGGAAGTTGGCACTCTAGGAGTCACGAACCAGACAACTAGCTCTTAAGCGGCATGATGACGTGCGTGTAATCATCACTGGTCGCATCCTTAAGCACGCAGGCCTCTAGTTTGCCGTTAAAGCAAAACAGCACCTCGTCACCAGAAAGCGCCTGCAGGGCATCGAGAATGTAGCGAGAATTTAATGTTATATCACTTGTTCCAGTAACTTTACCGTTCGCCTTGGCAGTGTTTTCACCCAACTGGGAGGCAATAGAGCGAATACTAACTTCCTGATCCGCCTCATCAACATGGATCGTCACACTACCGGCGCTCTCACGGGCAAACAGGCTGGATACCTTGGTAATATTTAAGAGTTCACTCTTCTTTAGCTGGGCGGTGGTTGCGAACTGCGACGGGATAAGCTTGCGGTAGTCAGGGTAATTACCCTCAATTAGCCGCGTTACCAGCTCTACATCACCAACCCGGAAAAGCACCTGCTGATCATCGTGCGTCACCGCGATTTCATCATCATTATCAGAGATTATCCGCATCAGGTCCTGCATGGATACCGCCGGTATTAACAGCTTTAACTCCTCTTCGTAGGGCATGAGGGATTTTTCCGCCAAACGATAACTGTCCGTCGCAGCCATATAGAGTGTACCTTCAGAAACATGGAGATATACGCCGGTCAATAGCGGCCGCGCTTCATCAGACGACGCTGCAAAAATAACCTGCTGTAGTGCTTTTTTAAATAGCGGGGCAGGGATTGTCCAGTTTGAGCCATCGGAAATTGCCGGCATAACCGGAAATTCGTCCGCAGCCACCCCGTTAATGATGGAGTTGTACCTCTCGGTGCTGATGTGAAGTTTGTGTTCTTCCAACTTTAGCTCAATCACTCCGGAGGGAAGGCTGCTGACAAAATCCTGCATGAGTCGCGCCGGAACCGTGATTGAACCTTCTTGAGCTACCTTGGAGCCGATGTAGTGAGTGATTGCGATATCTAGATTGGTTGCAGATACGCTAAGCCTATTACCAACCGTCTTAATCATGGCGTTAGAAAGGATAGGGAGAGTGTTACGGCTGTTCGCTACCCGCGCGACTGTACTAAGGGCTTTGCTGAGGTTTTCCTGGGTTACCTGAAGTTTCATAATGTCCTCTTCTATTACTTATATAAATATATTTAATTAGTAGTAGTTATAGTAAGCCCTGTGTAAAGCGTGTATAAAACAGTGTTCAACAGGGGTAAAAGTAAGAATTTAGCAGGGGAAAGAATAGTGGGTGAGGTGTTGGATTGTGGTGTAAAAACCGGGGTGGTTCTGCACACAAATTGTGCGCGACTACGTAGGTGTGTATAGGTGCCGCTATTTATACACACAAGAAAAAACAGCTTATCAGCAACTTGTACCCAAGCTTTGCACACATCTTTTATGTGCTGGTGTATGCTATAGAGCCGAAGCACCAGACTGGATAGTGCCCGGCGGAGGGATATGACGCGGGGGGTTATTATCCTAGACATACAGCCGCTCCCTAATCTCGTTGATAGCTGATTTGATATCAACATCATACGCAGACTCTTTTTCGATTTTCTCTACCGAATGAATAGCAGTGGTGTGGTCTTTTCTGCCAAGCTCCCGGGCGATCTTCGGAAAGCTTAGGTGCAGTTCGCTTCTGAGGATATACATGGCAACCTGGCGTGGGACGACGATATCCTTGTCGCGTTTAGGTCCAAGCATCTCTTCAACCGTTACATGGAAATGCTTAGCGGTCCGCTCAATGATTTGCTTGGCGCTAATATGTTTCGGTCGGGTCTTGGTTGCACCCAGTAGGCTGGTCGCAATTGCCAAGTCGGGTTGTAGTCCGCGCATCTCACAGAATGCTAGAAGTTGATTGAGTGCACCCTCTAGCTCCCGGATGTTTGTCTGTACGGTGGTGGCCAGGTATTCCACAACTGGCGCCGGGAGGATGACATTGTGTGAAGATGCTTTGGTTTGGATAATGGCGCAGCGTGTTTCAAAGTCCGGTGTCTGCATGTCAATACTCATCCCCCAGGCAAAGCGAGAGCGGAGCCGGTCCTCCAGGGTGGGTATATCTTTTGGTGGCTTGTCACTACTGATAATAATTTGCTTATTCGCCTGATGTAGAGCATTAAAGGTATGGAAGAATTCTTCCTGCGTCTTCTCCTTGCCGGCAATAAATTGTACGTCGTCGATAATTAGCACATCCGCTGTCCGGTAGTAGCCAGCAAAATCAGTATTCTTCTTATACCTTATGGCGTCGAGAAACTCCTGAACGAACTGTTCGGTTGATACGTACACCACGTGGGCGCTTTTGTTATTAGCAAGCACCGCGTTACCCACGGCCTGAATAAGGTGCGTTTTACCGATACCAACCCCTCCGTAGAGGAAGAGCGGATTGTATTTTGTGCCGGGACTTTGCGCAATGGCTTGGCAGGCGGCGTAGGCAAGCTCGTTACCGGAACCGACAATGAAGTTTTCGAATGTGTACTTTTCGTTCAAACCCTGACGGTAGGCATGCGTAAGCGTGCTGGTCGTGGATGGTCTGACCTGGAGGGCGACCTTTTCGGTAGACTTGTTGATAAGAACGGGTGCATCCTCATCGGCCTTCTTCGGACTGCTGGTAATAGAGTGGATCTTGTACTCGATTTTTTCCGGAACGACCCCGTTTTTCTGCAGTACCTCGGAAATCAGGGAATTGTACTTACGCTCAAGCTGCTGCTTGATGAATATATTAGGCACCCCGATAACTAGAGTTTTATCTTTATTTCTAAGTAAGCGGGTGTTCTTAAACCAGGTGACAAAGCTTGCACGCGAGACAGAAAGTTCGATTTCCCCTAATACTGCCTGCCACAAACTATTGTCTTGCATCCCTTATATCCCCGTCTTGTTTGGTGCTTTAGTCTTACTATACAAACCCAGCAAGTTTTCCACAATAATTGCTGGGAATAATGTACCATGCTGATTAAAATTACTGCAACAGATGAAAAGTTTTACACATCCTCGACCTTCATCTGAAAATCTGTGGAAAGTACTTGGATAATAGTGGAAAACTTGCTAAGATTGGTGGGGTAAATATTGTTAAAAACACGTAGTGTTTACATAACAAGGAACGAGAGCTGACTGACGCGTGCTTATAGGAATGAGTGTTTGCGTCAATGGAGCTGGAGGTTTCTCGAACTGATGAGGCGGGGTACGCTCCAGATAGGGGCCTAGTTGCTTCATTGCCATAACTACTGTTTACTAGTTATAAGTAAATAATCCAGAGGATTACCATGCCAAAACGAACGTATCAGCCAAAGAAGCGTAAGCGTGCTCGCGAGCACGGCTTTATGAAGCGGATGGCTACCAAGGCTGGCCGAGCAGTGCTTCGCCGCCGCCGGCTCAAGGGTCGCCAGAAGTTGGCGGCATAGCAAATTTAGACCACACTAAAGATATAGCAGCACAGGAGTGCTGCTAGTTTCTATTCGCCAATTTCTATATTCTTAATAGTAATATGATTTCCCGCAATCATCGGTTCCACGGCTATAACAGCCTCCGGCATGTTTACCAAAAAGGTAGGTCGGTGCGTGGTGCTATGGTGGGGCTGAAAAGCATACCGAATTCTCGACGGAGCACCTACCGAGCGGCAGTAGTAGTCAGTCGCAAGGTGCATAAATCTGCCGTGGTACGTAACCGTATTCGGCGCCGGGTGTATGAGGCTATTCGCCAGCGAGAGGCGGAAATTCACGAACCGGTTGATATGGTTTTCACCGTCTATGACTCCCGCTTAGCAGAGGTGCCAACTGCGAAGCTTCATGAAGCTGTTGAGCAGTTAATGGTGCGGGCCGGGGTCATTCCTCAACCTAAGGGCACGCCGCACAAGGCACGTTGAATAACGGCCCAAAAGGGGTGGATTTTTGCGGCTTTCGCATGTGATACAATAAACCCTAAGGAGTTACAATGTTTACTACGCTCATCGTGCAGCCTATTTTCAATTTGCTTGTCCTGATATATGCGTTACTGCCAGGCCATAATTTCGGCTTAGCTGTCATTCTGTTTACTATACTTGTTCGTCTCTTGATGTGGCCGCTCGTCAAGAAGCAGCTGCACCATGCCAAGGCAATGCGGGAGCTGCAACCGGAGATTAAGCGTATCAAGAAGGAGGCGAAGGGTAATCGTCAACAAGAGTCCCTGATGCTCATGGCTCTGTATAAAGAGCGGGAAATCAATCCGTTTGCCTCGCTCGGGCTTTTGATTGTTCAGTTTCCGATCCTTATCGGTCTTTATAGTGGCTTGAATCGCCTGGTGCAAGACCCGGATGAAATCGTCAATTTCGCCTACCCATTTATCCGAAACTTAAGCTGGATGCAGGAGCTTGCAACTGACGTGGCTACCAAGTTTGATGCCACGCTGTTTGGCGTGGTTGATCTTACGCGTGCGGCACTGGGGAGCGGGAGTGTGTACTGGCCAGCGATGCTGATTGTTATTGCCAGTGCGCTGACGCAGTATTATCAGAGCAAGCAGCTTATGCCGGATAACAAAAGTGGTCGTTCACTCCGGACGATTATGAAGGAAGCGAACCAGGGCAAGGAAGCGGATCAGACAGAGGTGAATGCTGCGGTTGGTCGTAGTACTCGCTTCTTAATTCCTGCGTTAATATTTGTTATATCAGTCAATATTGCTTCGGCTCTGGCGCTGTACTGGTTCGTGAGCGGATTGGTTGCCGTATTGCAGCAAGCCAAGGTGCTGAAAACAGACGAAGAAGTACTGCGCAAAGTCGCGGACGAGACCAAGACCGGTGATGTTATTGAAGGTGAAGTGGTCGCCAAAGAATCTCCAAAGCCTGCAACGCAGCGAGCTAAAAATAAAAAGAAACAAGCCGCCTCTAAAAAGAAGAGAAGGAGGTAGGTATGGATACTGATAACGCAAAAGCTGCAAACGAGCTGGAGCGGACCGAGGCAGACCGGCTGGCTGCCGAAGAAGCTATTCAGTATGCAAAGAAGTACCTAGAGAACGTCTTGTCATTCTTTGGATTGAATACCGACGTTTATGCGACGTCAAGCGATGGGGAGGTGATTGAGCTTAGCGTGCCATCGACGCACCTGAATGGTTTTCTGATTGGGCAGCGGGGAGAGACAATGCGTGCGCTGCAGTTTATGGTGTCAAGCGCGCTGCGCAACAACAATCACAAGTTGGTGCGAGTCAATGTTGATATTGCAGACTACAAGAAACAGCGGGCAAGTCGGCTGGCTGATAAAGCCCAAGAGTGGATCAAGCAGGTAAAGGATAGCGGCGAAGCGATGCATCTGAGGCCGATGAATGCGGCTGATCGCCGAACTATTCATAAGCTGGCAAGCGATGAGGGTCTTGCTACGGAGTCAGTTGGTGAAGGCAGGGATCGGCACATTGTCCTGAAGCCCACCAGCGACTAGTTGACAGTATCGTA
>CAYZZS010000015.1:0-2039 GCA_964483035.1 uncultured Candidatus Saccharibacteria bacterium | reverse complement strand
GCGTCAGCTGTCTCTTCCGGGTAAATAAGTCTACCATTCGCCATACAGGCGAGGGGGCTGCTTGGTATAAAGACATTAAAGCTCTTGCCCGCGAATTCTCGGTCTTCAATAATTCGCTTGCGGAGACATTGCAAGAGGTGGCTGTTATGTGGTGTTCCCCGGGGAGTATCATCTAGAAGTGCATGGTGAAATATTGTGTCAAAAGCCTGGGGATCGAGCTCCCAGGCTGCCGTTTGGCGATCACTGTAAAACTGGAACTCAATACCGGAGTATTTTGAGGTGAATGATACTTGCTGATGATCAAGGAGGCGCAGGGCTTGCTCGGCTGACGCCAGTAGATTGAATGACCCAAGCTCGTTTCGGTGGGCGCTCGATCGGATATTTCGCATTGATAACTCGGCCCGTGAATTGTCAGTCAGTTCTGCGGTCTGGTTGGTGGAGTTTTTGTTAGGCTTTTGGCGGACATCTGGCAGTGGCTTGATGTTATCTGCCTCATCCTCATAATCCGGGCAATCGGGTATGTCGGGCATCATGTTGCCGTTTTCATTTATGTCCTTCCAGCGGTATACCTCGTCGAGGTTTTGCCAGCCAACTGTCAAAAGCAGGGCGCCAAAGCCGACCGCCAGTTTCTTGCGCAGCGACAGCCGCCGCTGCGTTTCCGGTGCAGGAGCGGGCGGGCCGGGAAGGTATTCATTGGGGTTTTTGTCTTCGGCAATCACTAGAAGTAAGTTACTGGCCGTACGGTCAAACTGTCAACTGCAACAGCTAGCGGTATCGGGACAGAAGTTCTTGGTGATTATTCACGAGAATTTGGAACAGACCGATGAGGATGGCGTGTAGGCTATGGCTATGATTATGAAGTTTTTGTCGATCTGAGCGAGGGCAGTTGGTGAGTGGGTGGGGGATTGACCTTCGCCAAGGCGGGAAATGAGTCCTAGCGTGCTTGTTAGCGTGATCCGGCGGTAAGCAGAAGGGAATCTGCTTGGGTTTTTTGCCCGGAGGGCTAACGGGTGGGTCTTCTGCAGGAGGCTCCTCAGCGGGCGGCGGGAGGTCAATAAGATCATCGCAGGCATCGTCGATACCGTCTTGATCCATGTCGCTGCCGCTGGCTGGAAATATGAGACATGGCGATCCATCGTCCGGCATACCGTCGCCATCGAGGTCCGTTGGGCTGGCAGCGATGTAGATGGTTTTGTACAGATCGATTGATTCTCCAGTTATATTTGGGCCGTATATATGCAGGGTATGGAAACCGGTTGGCATCGACTCGGGTATTGTAGTGTTAATTTCCAGCGTCCCGCTGTCGTCACTCACAAAGTCACCTAAGTGCACCGGATCGGAATTAATCCAGACCGAATATGTGCTGCGCGGGCTGATCGAGCTCTTCAAGCCTGTTATTGTTGTATTCCAGGCGCCGCCCCTGTAGACAACATTATCTTGGGTTTCGGTATTGTAGTTCAGTCTATTTAGAGTTCTACCGGTGACTGGGGCGTTGAGCAGGGCGATGCCGTCATGGCTTGGTAGGTTTGCAGTTGGGTCAGGGTGGGGCATCGGCATGGTGAAGTGGTCAGTGGCAGTAAGGATGGCCTGGCTCATTAGTTCATGACCCCGTCCATTCGGATGGTAGCTTTCATTGCCAATCGGGCCACCTAGCGCTTCGATAATATCGTTACCGCGAGTGAGGCCGTTTATGGCGATTAAATGGCTGGCGGTCTCGCAGAAACGATGGCCGACAAACGCCTGCTCAATATCAGCATAGCCAACGCCGGCTTTCTTGGCGGCCTGGCTAATCAGACTATTTAAGTAGCTGACGAGCTCATTGGCAAAGTATAGTTCAGCTTTATTTAGCCGAACGTTAAGCCCGCAGCTACCTTCTGGATCAGCAATTTGCGGGTATCCAACGACATAAATTCTGGTCTCCGGTGGCGACTCAGCTATCAGTTGCCTGTACATGTCAACAAGGCGACTAAATTGGGAGTTGACTTCGTAGATAATCTCCAGGCGGTCTTCGTAAGTTTCATAGCAGGTATCCGGTTCGA
>CAYZZS010000014.1:0-29198 GCA_964483035.1 uncultured Candidatus Saccharibacteria bacterium | reverse complement strand
TTAGAGGCCAGGAATAGCTCCTCGGAAGTGCAGGGCGAGCTGCGCGTAATTGCTGGCGACGGAAGCAGCTTCCAAAATCAGGTAAACCGACCGCACCAAGCCGCAGACAGCGCCATCTTACAAGCTGATCGAATAGAACAATCATTCTTGGACCAATACAAAAATGATAGCGACCTGATTGTTGGCACATACAACTATGGACTCCTAATGGGCTTAAACTTAACAAAGCAACAAGCGGAAATAATTAGAAATGGCGCCATACCCATCCTTGGGGAGCCCGGTGAATCTCCAATCGTAAATAAAAACCCGAGGACTGGCGCAGAGTATGTTGAGATTGACGGCGGCTCTGGTGGCAGGAGTATAGCCGCATGCTATAGCCCTTATGTTCCACGAAAACCTGGCGAAAATGAGGTGCTCGTAAAGGGCTCAATGTACGGCAGCAGCAATGGTGGTTATGTGTGCGCCGATCCAGCAAATATTAGAGAAGTCTGCTCTATAGTGTCGGAGATGAATCTATGTATAAATGGCACCTTCCAGCTAGACAATGACTGGTTGCTGTCAATAGGTGTTGATATAGCCGAAATTAGGCGTCAGCTGGAAGCAGTGAAGACGCCTGAACCTACCCCGCCACAACCACTGCCAGCCGAGCCTCCTATGCCAACCCAGCCTTAACCATAAAGGCAACTAAGTTTGATTGTTGGTTGAGCTGTACGCTCCACCTACCGCATAGTTAAAGCATAAACGGCGCCAAAGAAGGCGCGAAACTGCTATACTAGAGTCATGAACGAACATTATATCTGCCTGGGCGGTTGCCAGGGCGTATCACAAGAGCCTGGGGTTTGTCAGGCATCAGATTGCAGTAACCACAATCACAAACTTATAGCCTGTCCATGCACTGACGGCCAGCATTTTGACTTTAAACCCGAGGCCTTCAGTAACGTATAATACTGTATCAATTCCACGCCACAATGGCGCTCGCCAAGACACTCGAGTAGCACTATGAAGCGACATCACTACCTATAGCATTAACCAACCGGAGGAAATAAAGCCATGAAGCAAATGCAATTTCAGGTTGAGGTACATGCCTCCAGAGAAAAGGTTTGAGATACGCTGTGGCAAGATGAGACATTCCGAGAGTGGGCCGGCATCATCGATCCCGGAACATATATGACTGGCGAACTAAGAGAGGGGAGTGAAGTGCAGTTCATTTCCGCAGAAAACGGATACGGCGTGACGAGCCTGGTCGAAAAGCTGACACCAAACGAATTCTTACTACTCAGACACCGAGCTGATACTCAAGATAGCGGAAAACGAGAGCGCGAAGATGAATGGACCGGCGGCGAGGAAAGCTACACCTTGACGGAAAAAGGCGGCATCACGACTTTGACCGTCGCATTCGGCGTTCCGGGAGAAATGGAAGAATACTTTCAGGTGCATTATCCCAAAGCCCTGGAGCGTATTAAGACATTGGCCGAACGCAAACAGTAGCTCGTAAAGCTGCAGATCAATCTATCGCTACAGCCATAGCCGGGTGTATATTCGTATTAATGACTCAGAAACAAAAGAATATCGCTCGCTACATGGTCAATCCTGATTATCGCAGCTTGGTTGATATGGTGGTTTATTGCAGCCAGACTTTTCAGCATCCAGGACCAAAGCAGTGCGGTGCAGCTTCTGTTTTGGACGCTGTCAAAATCGATACTCTGGATCGCCCCGTCTCTCTGGCTCCTAAAAAGAATGGGGGCTAGCAAAGAGAGCACCCTGACGCAAGCCAACTGGAAAAAGATTATCATCTGGGGCGGGGGAATCGGACTTATAGCAGGCTTCTTCGCGCTTGTCCCTAAAGTCATATCAGGTCAACCGCTGATCAGTGTAGCGCTGGGTTTTGCGACAGCTAACAGCCTGATTATATCGCCGCTCTATGAAGAATATCTGTGCCGAGGTGCGCTACTGGGATCCCTGCGGGGAATCATGCCATTTTGGACCGCCAATATATTTGCCAGCCTGTTCTTTCTTCTACTGCACGTACCCGGATGGCTCTTTATGGGCCAGCTCGCCAGCAAGTTTGCGCATCCATTAGGCGGGGCGCTATCGATTCTTATCTTGGGCCTGGCATTTGGGTATGCCACGAAGCGCAGTAATTCCTTCGCGGGCGGGACACTCGCCCATTTCATCAATAATCTTGCAAATCTATAGTTCCGATAATCCCGTCAGTCGGCCTGCAGGAGCTGACCAAAAGGTGTGGCATTTGCCTCTAACTGGTATTTTTGGAAGAATAGAGTGAACTACCATAACCATAAGGAGCATCCTGCGACGACATGAAACAAACAAATCATGCGCCAGATCTGGTGATTGACATCAAGGGACTATCGAAACGATTCGGCAAAGTAAAAGCACTCGATAATCTCGACCTGCAGGTAGCGCGTGGTGAGGTACACGGATTCCTGGGCCCGAATGGGGCCGGAAAGTCCACGACGATCCGAATACTGCTCGGACTGCTTAGGGCCGACAGAGGCAGCGTGAAGCTATTTGGCGAAGATCCGTGGCGTCATGCAGTAGAGCTTCACCGCCGGCTCGCGTATGTGCCTGGTGATGTAGAGCTGTGGCCAAACCTGACTGGCGGCGAGGCAATTGATGTATTTGCACGGCTAAGAGGACGGTTTGACGCAAAGCGGCGCGATGAACTGTGTAAGCGCTTCGATTTGGATCCCACGAAAAAGTGTCGCACCTACTCCAAAGGCAACCGCCAGAAGGTAGCGCTCATCGCAGCGCTGGCCAGTGATGTTGAGCTGCTGCTGCTGGATGAGCCAACGGCCGGACTGGACCCTTTGAAGGAAGCTGTGTTTCAAGAAATCATTCGCGAACTCAAACAAAAAGGCGTGACCGTACTGCTCTCAAGTCACATCCTTGCCCAGGTCGAGGTGTTGGCTGATAGGGTATCGATTATCCGCAACGGGAGCGTTGTTGAAACTGGCACGCTCGATGAGCTGCGCCATCTGACGCGGACGACCATCACCGCGAAAGTGTCTCAATCCGCCGAATCACTCAAAGCACTGCCTGGCGTACACGCATTCAGCCAGAAAGCAGGCCGGGTGCAGCTTGAGATTGATGCGGACAGTATTTCTGAAGTCATGAAAGCGATGGCCGCACTGAAAATACAATCAATCACCGCTCGTCCGCCTACACTCGAGCAGCTACTGATGCGTCACTATCATGAGGATACAGCTAAGGCTAAGGAGGCGAGTTAATGGCCGCTGCCCGGTGGCGTGAACTACTTGCAGGCACTGGCACGCTGTATAGACTTATGCTGCGTCGCGACAGAATTAAGCTGCCCGCCTGGGTGATTGGCGCCGGCCTCTACATCATGTATCTCGCGCAAGCGCTGCCCACCGCGTTTAGCGATCCCCAACAGCTGGAGGATACTATGTCGATGTTCGTCCTCTCGCCAGTCGGCCGGATGCTGGTTGGTCCAGGCTATGGATTTGATAACGTGAGCTTTCAACAAGTCATTGGCAATGGGTATGCACTATATCTGTTTTTAATGACCGCCATTATGTCGATATTTATCATTACCCGACACACACGTGCCGAAGAGCAGACGGGGAGAGCTGAACTCATTCATGCGAGTGTTGTCGGACGCTTGTCACTGCTGACTGCCGCTCTTGGCGTGGCGCTTACGACAAATCTGCTGGCAGCCGGGATGGTGTTCCTCATGATGACTGGGCTCGGCGGATTTGACGTGACGGGCTCGCTCATCCTTGCTGCTGCCGCGGCCGCTGTCGGGATGGCGTCTGCTGGCGTGACAGCGGTCACGGTGCAGCTCACGGAATACTCGCGGGTCGCCGCCGCTTCTGCGGGCGCGGTCCTCGGGACAGCATTTGTAGTGCGAGCCGGCGGAGACATGGCAGCCCAGGGCGGCAGTACACTATCCTGGCTATCACCGCTTGGCTGGGCACAGCAGACAGCCCCATTCGTACTTGATCGATGGTGGCCGCTCGGTCTAATCATAGCCTGGACTGTCATCACTGTAGCTATCGGCTATGTCTTGCTTGCCAAACGTGATGTAGGTGCGAGCTTTATTGCAGCTCGGGCAGGCCGAGCCTATGCTAAACCAAAGCTCGGTACACCGCTCGGGCTAGCGCTTCGCTTGCAGCGAACAAGCCTCGTTGGCTGGTCAGCCGCACTGGCGATAACGGGCATTACGATGGGAGCCTATGCTGACGGGTTTTTTGATAGCACGCTGCAGCTTCCAGAGGTATTTCTCGAACTTTTTGGCGGCAGCGAAGGCCTGCTTGCCGGATATCTTGCCTACATGGCTAAGTTTATGGGATATCTGACGGCGATATATGCAATCATTGCAATCCTATCTATGCGGCGAGAAGAGCTCTCTGGACGCGCCGAGACTGTACTGGCGACTCCAGTGAGCCGGACAAAGTGGCTGGGAAGTATGGCGGTTGTGACAACCGGCGGAGTAGTGGCAATGATGGCACTTGCAGGCCTGACGACCGGACTGGGTGCTGCCTTAGTTATTCGCGATACAAGCTATATCTGGCCGACAGTGACTGCTCATCTAAACAGCATTCCGCCGGTGCTCGTGATGCTCGCCCTTGCCGTACTGCTCTACGGCGCATTGCCTCGTGCGATGGGACTTGTGTGGGCGCTGCTCGGCTATTCGTTTTTCATGGGCAACTTCGCTGGCTTGATTGGACTCCCTGAATGGCTGCTTAAGCTGTCGCCATACTCGCATGTTGCCGATATGCCATTAGAGAAGTTTGCACCCCTTCCAGTAGCAGTACTGCTGGGACTTACGGCTGTCTTCATACTTTTTGGAGCCACAGCTCTACGTCGACGCGAAATTAACGTCAGATAATAGCAGATTGATGCACTATGAGTCAGAGGAGGAAGCGTTTCTCTGAATTACTGAAACTGAGGAGAGTATGAGAAAGAATACTGGTCTATCTTTTTATTATAACATATTTATAGCTTAATAGTCAAATTTTACTATCGTTCAACACTGGTCCGATACTATAAAAAGTACGATAGGCACACTCTTTGCAGAAATAGCAGCCACCAGAATGCTTGTGGTGCGTAGAGTGGCCGAATATAATAGGCTAATACTTAAGGATTCAGCCTGCGATGAAGTCCTCAAAGCTCCCGCCGCGCTACCATAGATATATCAAACCATCCCTAGCGGTAGTAGGTATTGCGCTCGTCGGTATAGTCGCTATCATCGCGATTCGAGCCGCTTCGCCAACAGCGAACTTTGAAGCCGAATCAGGAAACTTCACCGGCAACGCCTGCGTCTTCCCAGACCAATCCGCCAGTGGTAATTCAGCTGCCATGCTTGGTGATACATGTAAAGCTATTGAGGTAGTCGGCACCAACCTGGAAACACCCTGGTCAATGGCCTGGCTGCCGAACGGCGATATGCTGGTGACAGAACGCTCCGGCAGGATCCAGCGTCTGAGCGCCCAAGGAGTTGTGTACAATATTCCCGGTGTAACAGAGACCTCGGAGGGCGGTCTGCTAGGCCTGGAACTGCATCCGGACTTTGCCAACAATCGCCTCCTGTATATCTATAAAACTTCAAGTTCCGGCGGGCTGCACAACCGCATAGAGCAATACCGCTACGACAATGACACGCTGACATTCCAGCGGGTTATCCTCTCAGGGATACCGGCCGCATCCGTGCATGACGGCGGGGAATTAGCGTTCGGACCCGATGGCAAGCTCTATGCCGCGACGGGTGACGCTGCCTCAGCCAGCACCTCTCAGGACACCTCCAACTTGGCTGGAAAAATCCTGCGCATGAACGATGACGGGTCCGTGCCAGCTGATAATCCGTTTGGCAATCTGGTCTGGAGCTATGGTCACCGCAACCCTCAAGGTATAGCCTGGGACTCAGCAGGGCGTATGTGGTCAGTTGAACACGGACCATCCGGGGAAGGCTACGCTGGCAAGGGAAGTGGCAAGGACGAACTTAATCTCATAGAAAAGGGCGCCAATTACGGCTGGCCTGTCATTGCCGGGGATGAAACCCGACCCGGGATGCGTAGTCCGATAGCTCATTCAGGCAGCGGTACTTGGGCGCCTTCGGGAATCGCCTTTCTAAACGGTTCGCTCTATTTTGCCGGCCTACGCGGGCAGACCCTCTATGAGGCTAAAATCAACAGCAACGACACCACAGTAACACTGAGCGAGCACCTGAAAGGAGAATACGGCCGCCTACGAGCAGTGAAAAGCTATCAACAAAACCTATATGTTTCGACTTCAAACCGCGACGGACGAGGAAATCCAGGTGCAGATGATGACAAAATCTTGCAAATCGATGTAGCTCAACTTAACTAACAGTATTACGCTGTACGCCTAGTCTGTTAGCCAACTCAATCTAGGACATCTAAGGTAGCGGGACTACGCTTTACTTTTGGACGTGCGCCTATCAAGCACCCACTTAACAGAAGGGCTGATTGCCTTATCCTCACGATGGATGCAGCCGATCCAACAGCAAGGGCGGCGCTTGCCTTCGGCCAGCTCACTGCATGCGCGCTTGATGTGATTCTCTCTGGTTGCCTCCTGTTTCACAGACACGGTCCAGCAAATCCACTCATTGCGTGCTAGGGGCGTGATCTTCTCCCAGGTCGCAAGAGCCGCCTTATTAGCGCGAAGTGCTTTTTCCAGATCCGCCGGCAGCTCGTGTACCGTACCGCCGGAAATATCAACTTGATTCATAGGTATATTTTACTGCAGCAGTAAATACCAGCCAAAGAATAATTAAGACTAGGCCGCCGACCAACCACCATCAGAAGCCAGGATCGCTCCGTTGATGTTAACCGAATCGTCACTCAGCAGAAAGGTAATCGCAGCAGCCAGCTCCTCCGAAGTCGCAGCATCAGGCATTAGAGCAAGTGCGGTATTGACCCGCTCCTCGCCTAACTTTGAATCGAAGCGAGCTTCAATGTTTGTTATCACACCGCCCGGGGCTACTGCATTGACGCGAATCCCGCTCGGACCGTACATAAAGGCAGAGCTCTTTGTCAGGCCGATCACCGCATGCTTGGACGTCGTATAGGCAGCGCCAGCCGCAGAACCGCGGAGCGAAGCTTCTGATCCGACGTTCACCACTGAACCGTGTCCGTGCTCAAGCATCAGGGGGAGCACCGCTCTGGTTAACTTCATCATACCGGTAACATTGACACTCATGACACGATCCCATATCTCGTCAGTGACTTCATGCAGCGGCGTCATATTATCCATAATGCCCGCAACATTCGCCAAAGCATCTACCTGGCCACTGGCGGCTGCAGTAATCTTCTTTATATCCTCATCACTGGTAATGTCAGCTGTTATCGTGACGATATTCATGCCCTGAAGTGAGGCGGCAAACTCTTTCAATCGATCTCCGGAAATATCAACCGCAATAACCCGACCGCCTTCACGAGCCACCCGCGAGGCAGTCGCCCGGCCAATGCCAGAACCAGCGCCGGTGACGATCACCGTCTGGCCATCGAATCGTCCTGGCGTAATTTTCTCCACCCATTCGGCACGCTCCGACGGCGGCGAATCAGCAGGCGGCTCCACCACTGACGCATCTACCGCTTCTGCCGATAGCGCTGAAGATGTCTGGCCGGAGTTAGCCTTGGCGATCATTTCACTCATCTGGTCTTCAGTAAATTTACCGCGACTCAGTGCAACTAGCTTCTTGAGTGGCATACGCTTGACAGGACTTAGTGCGCTTTCTTTCTGTCCGCCTTTTTCCAGCATTTCACGCAAGATAGCACCGCCTATCGGATGATTCAGCCATTCAGCGACCGTCGAGTCGCCACTGAGTTGAGATACGCTACTCTCAGACACAGCTTCAGCTTGCGACGCTGTTTGGTTATCTTCCTTTTGAAATATTTTGAATAATCCCATTATGCAACCTGCTCATGCTTTGCAACTACCAGTATCCGCCTTCTCAAGCCTTCGGTCAATGAGGTTTATGCACATGCCCTTATCGGTGAAGCTGCTAATTATTTGCTATTATGTTTGAATGCAGGAATTCGGAGTAGAATCTTCAATGTTACAGCAAATCCTCAGCGGCCAGAAAACAATTGAGGGCCGGCTCGGGCGAGGAAAATTTCTTAAGTTTAGGGCAGGGGATACAGTGAGTATCCGCGAAGACATATGGCATAACGGACGTATCATCGAATCCATCCCCGGACGCGCCACGATACTGATTAAGCAAGTACTCTACTTTGAGAGCTTCGAAGAAATGTTGAGCTCGATCGACGTAGAAGCCGTTACTCCGGGTGTGACCACTATCGAAGAAGCCATAGTCAGATACCGCCAATTTTATTCAATCGCAGACGAACAAGAGCACGGTGTCGTTGCGATATTTTTCCGCCTACAGCAATCCTCTGAAGCAAGTTAAAATCATAGCGCTAGATTGACAACTGCGGCACGATACTATGGCAGCAAACATAAGGCCCCGACAGGGAAACGTGTCAATCACATGAGCCACCTCATGCCTTGCGACAGACGGGCGAAATATAATTGCCGACATCCGGGCATTCAGGTACACTGAATCGCAGTATTAGGCTTATGTTTTAAAAATGCTCAAAAACCTGTCAGTCACGAAAAAAATATCGCTAGTCTTTGTCGTTATCACACTGATGATTCTTGTTTTGGGCCTCGTAAATGCCCAGACAGCTCGGATTGCCAGCGAAATTAGAACCAAATGGTCGGAGCATGAAATACCCCAAGTCCAAGCCCTTCACTCTTTGCGATTCGCCATATCGCGGCTAACGCTCACTACATCCTCTTTTGGCAGCCTTCAAGACGAGGCGTTGATTGAATCTACAAAAGCTGAACTGTTATCAGACCTCAATAAACTTACCAGCAGTGAACAAGAGTATATGCGGCTGATCAACCGCGACAGCTCTATACCGGATGACCGAAGAGCGGCGCTCGCCAGCCTGCCGTCAATGCGCAACGATATATCCAGCAACATTCACCAGCTTATTGAACTCAAGGAACAGGGCGCGCCGCAATCTGAAGTGATTGCTCAAACAGAAAAAGTTATCAGCCAGGAAGAGGGGCTATCGAACGCCATCGAAGCAATCATCACCTCAGAAACTTCGGAAATAGCAACCACTGATGAAGAGACTGCCCAAGCTGCAAATCGGCTCGGCTACATAAACTTTTGGGTTACGGCATTCGCCTTGGTATATGTAGTACTACTTGGCTGGATGATTGCTGTCATCATCACCAACCGGATCAAGAAATTACGCCTCGGGGCGATTCGTATCGCCAATGGCGACTTCACGTATAAAGTTGATATCAAGTCTGGCGATGAATTCGGACAGACAGCCCAATCGTTTAATCAGATGGGAGACCGGCTGCAGGAATCTTACAATAAGCTTGTACTTGAGAAGAAACGTCACGAGACACTACTCCAGAGCATGACAGATGGCATCATTGCACTTGATCATGACGGAACGGTCCTGCTAACCAACAAGGCCGCGCTCAACATGCTGAACCTGCCGGATCAGGACAGTACCATCGGTAAGTCGATTTTTGATATCTTTCCTCTGCACTCGACCTCAACCCACAGGAAGATAGCCAAGAAACAGCGACCGGAATACCGAACCTTATCGACCGGCGAAGCCAGCAGTGAAGTCTTCGAGTTTCGACCAACCAAGAACAGTGACGATAAGGAGTTCCTGGGCGTATCCGTGAGCCCTGTCGTACTGCACAAGACCATTACCGGTCTAGTACTTGTCATCCGTGACGTGACCAAGGAGCGGGAAATCGACCGTATGAAGACAGAGTTTATCTCGCTCGCCTCGCATCAGCTCCGCACGCCACTCTCTGCCATACGATGGTTTGGTGAAATGCTGCTCAATGGCGACGGCGGTGAGCTGAACGAGGAGCAGAAAGAGCTTGCTGTCAATATGATGGACTCCACGCACCGTATGATTGACCTGGTCAATTCACTGCTGAACATCTCGCGCATTGAGTCAGGCCGCATTATCATTGACCCTCGACCGACTGACATTAAGGAGCTGGTAGAAGGAATCGTGACTGATCTCAAGGCAAAGATTGCGGAGCGAGAACAGAATATTGCCGTGAGCGTGCACAGCAACTTACCGAAGATTAACCTCGACCCAAGCCTTATCGGCCAGGTGTATATGAACTTACTCACCAATGCCATCAAGTACACTCCGAGGGGTGGTGATATCGCCGTCATCGTATCGAAGAAGGACGACTTCATCGTTACACAGGTGTCAGATTCTGGCTTTGGTATTCCAAAAAAGCAACATGGTCAGGTGTTTCAGAAATTCTTCCGCGCTGAAAACGTCATCAGCGTGGAAACAGACGGCAATGGACTTGGCCTTTACCTGATCAAGGCAATCGTCGAATCATCCGGCGGTGAAATTTGGTTTGAGAGCGAAGAAAATAAAGGAACGACCTTCTGGTTCAGCCTGCCGATGTCCGGCATGAAAGCGCAAGAAGGCGAAGTGTCACTAGATACCTAGGACCTGATTACTCGCTCGAGATCACAAACAATAACACCAAAATATCTATGGTAGAATAGGAGTAACTATGCCAAAAACTGAACCGACCATTATGGTAGTGGAGGATGAGACGCTGCTACTGGAAGCAATCTCGAAAAAGCTGAAGAAATCAGGCTTTGATGTCGTGTCATGCAGTGGGGGCAAGCAGGCCATCGACTATCTGGAGAACATCAGCAAAATTCCCGATGCCATATGGCTTGACTACTACCTCCGGGACATGAACGGTCTGGCGTTTATGCAGGAAATCAAGAGCAACCCTAAATGGGAAAACATCCCAGTAATCGTCGTCAGCAACTCTGCCGGCCCTGATAAAGTCATGAACATCTTGTCACTTGGGGCAAAAAAGTACATACTAAAAGCAGAATACCGCTTAGATGAGATAATCTCGATCATGAGCGAGTTCATCGAAGACAATAAAGCCGATACGAAAAAGAAAGGCGCTAGTAAGGCGAAATGACCAAAGTACTTGTCGTTGAAGATGACCGATTCCTAAGCAGCGCGTATCGCGCCAAGCTTACGAAAAGCGGCTTTGAGGTGGAGATAGCCGGTAACGGGGAAGAGGCGCTGGAAGCGCTTAAGACCTTCAAGCCGGACATTATCTTGCTTGATATGGTCATGCCGGTCATGGACGGGTTTACGACAATTGGTCACATCAGAAAGGACAGCGCACTTAAGTCCATTCCAATTATCGTCACCTCCAACCTCGGTCAGAAAGAAGACCTGGACAAAGCCATGAACTTAGGAGCTGATGACTATCTGGTCAAAAGCAATCTTTCGCTTGACGTTCTTGTTGACAAGATCAACAGCATGACAAAAGCAAAGTCTTAGACGACATTAGAGAGGGTGGGATTCTATGGCTGTCGCCGATACAGAACTATACCGGTTACTCTCAGAGCTTGAATACATTCCTGCCGAAGACCTGAAGAAAGCCAAAAAGTCAGCAGTCGCCGAAGGGCGGCCGCTATATAAGTGGCTGCTGGACCATGACATGCTCACCAGCGAGAACCTCGGGCAGCTGCTGGCTGGAGAATATAGCTTACCGTACATGCACATTGGCAAGCAGAACGTCGATCCGGAAGTTCTCCGAATCCTGCCCCAGGAAATTGCCAAAAAACACCAGACGGTCACCGTAGGCCTAGAGGACGGCGAACTCAGTATTGCAACCAGCAGGCCGGACAGTACCGATCTGTTCGGGATGCTGGTTAGGAAAGCTAGGGCCACGAAATACCGCCTGTACTACACAACTGAGTCTGATCTTGAGGAAGCACTCACATTCTACCGCGAGGACCTGGAGACGGTGTTTGACAATCTTGGACTTGGTGAAGGCAAAGGCTCGCCCACCGCTTCAGTCGCCGACATACTAAGTGCGATCATCGAATCAGCATTCAGTAATAAAGCGTCAGATGTCCATATTGAGCCAACGCGCGAAAGCAGTCTGCTCAGGTTCAGGATTGACGGCATGCTGCACGACATCACCAAAATACCCAAGAGCATGCACGACCAACTAGTGTCACGCATCAAGGTACTGTCAAAGCTGAAGACCGATGAGCATTTGAGCGCTCAGGACGGACGAATGCGGATACGCTCAGAGAACGATCATGACATCGACATTCGCGTCTCAATCGTACCAATTACAGCCGGGGAGAAAACCGTGCTCCGCATCCTCTCCTCGCACAACCGCCAATTCGGGCTCGGCGATCTGGGTATGAGCGAAGCGGATCTGGCTAAAGTCAAATCTGGCTTTATGCGGCCATACGGCATGGTGCTTTCGACCGGGCCCACCGGATCGGGGAAGACCACAAGTATGTACTCCATCCTCAAAATCCTTAATAGTCGCGAGAAAAACATTGCCACCATCGAGGATCCCGTGGAGTATGAAATTGACGGAATTAATCAGATCCAGGTCAATACCAAGACTAATCTGACATTCGCAAACGGCCTGCGGTCCATCCTACGTCAGGACCCTGATATTATTTACGTCGGCGAGATCCGTGACACTGAAACGGCCGATATTGCCGTAAACTCCGCCATGACCGGACACCTCGTCCTCTCTACGCTGCACACCAATGACGCCGCGACCGCACTTCCGCGGCTCATCGACATGGAAATTGAGCCATTTCTAGTCGCCTCCACGGTAAATGTTATCGTCGCCCAGCGTCTAGTGCGCAAAACCTGCAATTTATGCAAAGTCAGTATTGAACTCAAAAAGGAATCAGAAGAGTGGCAAGGCGATAATCGGCTAGCTGGCCAGCTGGCTATGATACCGGAGAGATACATCAGACAATATTTTGATAAGGATAATAGAGAGGTGCGTCTCTACATCGGCAAAGGATGCAACGCCTGCCATCACTCAGGCTACAACGGTCGCATCGGCGTCTTTGAAGTCATGGAAGTGTCGTCTGCTATCCACTCCCTGATTGTCCAGAAGGCCAGCGCAGATGCAATAGCCAGGCAAGCTATAGAGGAGGGCATGACCACCATGATGGAGGACGGCCTATCCAAGGTTCAGCGCGGTATAACTACACTGGATGAAATACTGAGGGCAACGCACGAATGATACGGTCAAACTCCAAAACTCTGCCAAACCGCCCAGAATCGGTCAGACGGCCCGGCTCGATTCGCATTTCATCTAAGGACACTTTAGCGCTAATCTCCAACCTAAGCACTATGCTGACCGCCGGCATTCCAATCATGGAGGCTGTCGAGAGCCTGCTTGATGAAAGCAAGGGTAATGTCCGTAAAATACTCTTACTGCTCAAAGAAGCGCTCAATGAAGGGCGGCCGATTTCCGAGGCCCTCGCCAAGGCGCCAAAGGTATTTGATCCCGTCACCATTAACTTAATTCGCGCCGCCGAAGAATCAGGCACACTCGAAACCGCCCTGAAAGACTTAGTCGGAAAGATAAAAAAAGATATCAAGTTTCGTGATAATCTCCGCTCCAGCCTGACTTATCCGGCATTCGTTATCGGCATTTTCTTCGTCGTACTTGGCCTGGTGCTTATTTTTGTGATGCCGCGTATCAATAAGATATTCTCCGGACTTCGCGTCGAGCTTCCGGCTGCAACGAAGTTAATGATGTCCGTCTCCGATACGCTACTATCTAATTACATATTTATCCTTGCGGGTATTGGGGTAGCGGTAGTAGCAGTCAGCGTACTGTACCGGCTGCATAAACGAGCGCTGCTCAATGCTCTGCTGCAGCTACCCGGATTCCGCCGTCTGGGCGTTCATATTGATCTTGCCCGATTCTGTCGGAGCCTATCACTGCTTCTCACGGCCGGAATCACCATATCGGAAGCACTGGAACTATCCAAAGCAGTCCTTACAAAAAAATCAATCATCAATGCCGTGAGCGCCATGCAAGCCGATGTATTGGAGGGGCGGCCGATTTCAGTAGAGCTCCGAAAGACCAAAGAAGTCCCACCAATTATGGTCAAGATGACCGAAACCGCGGAAAAAAGCGGCACTCTTGAGGTGATGATGCAGGAGATGGCAGGACATTTCGAAAATGAAGTCTCCCGCTCTCTCAAACTCATAACCACCATGATTGAGCCGGTCATGATTGTCGTCATCGGTGTCCTGGTCGGAGGGATGATGCTTGCCGTAATTGCACCGATGTACAATATGATGACCCAAATCAGAACAAGGTAGGCAGTTATGGGCAGCACATCCCAAAGCGCAACCGATACCCGTCAATCAGGCTTCACTTTACTAGAGGTGATGTTAGTTATGGCCTTGCTGGCAACTCTTGCCGGAGCCGCTGTCATCAATTTGATCCGGCCGCAAGCATCAGCGGTCTCATCCATTAGCCTGGAGATATTGACGGCGGACCTCAGAAGTCAGCAGCTTCGCGCAATGTCAGGCGAGAGCGGATCAGGCGGCACCCTCCAACCGCATGGCATTAAATTCGAAAATGACCGTTACATTTTGTTTCGGGGCAGCAGCTTTGATCAGTCCGATCCGGACAACTTCACCGTTGAGACAGAAACCGGCTTAACCCTTAGCACAACCCTCCCTAGCTCAGTAATAATATTCAGCAATGGCAGCGGAGAAGTGCAGAACTACACTGAAGGCGCTGATACAATTACCATTCACAATTCATCCACCGGAGAATCACGAACCGTAGCAGCTAATCGCCTCGGTGTCATGAGGGCAGTGGAATGAAGCCGCGCAACCACCTAGAGTCCGGCCAGACACTCATAGAGGTCCTGGTCGCAATCGCCCTTGCCGCCATTCTGCTACCGGCGCTCGCAACGGCGGTAATCGCCTCCCGTGAAGGTACGGCTCAGCAGCATGAAAGAGCACAGGCATCATATCTGCTGCAAGAAATGAACGAAGCCGTACGAAACATCCGCGACAGCGATTGGGCAGCACTCTCTAGTAATGGCACTTATCACATTGCACTTGCCGGTCACGAATGGACACTTGATCCAGGACCGCTGTATGACAACGGCTTTACTAAGCAAATCGAAATCAGTGATGCAATGCGCGACAACAGCGGTGCACTTGTTGACGGCGAGGGAGAAATTGACCCCTCAACCAAAAAAGTCTCGCTCAGCGTCTCCTGGCAATCACCACTACCCGAGACTATATCAATGACGACATATCTTCACCGGTTTCGAAACGCAGCGTGGACGCAAACGACGCAAGCTGATTTTGATAGCGGCACCCACGCCAATACCACTACAGCAAATGCCTCAGGCGGCGAGGTGCAGCTAAGCGGCGGCGTAGGCACGACAAAGCCAAGCTGGGACACGCCAAGCCAGAGCAATGCCTACAATACGCAGGCGAACATCAACGCAACGGCACTTTATCTGGACACTGACCGAAACCTCCTCTATGTGGCGGCCGGACCGAGGTTATACATTTTTGATGCCACTAACCGCACCTCTCCCGCGTACCGCGGCCTATTTACGACTCAGGGAAATGCTGCTATCACTGGTGTGCATGGAATTGGAAACTATGCGGCGCTCTCTACGGAGCACAATACCGCTGAGCTTATCATCGTCAATACAGCCAACCCTGCATCCCCTTCACAGCACAGCTCGCTCAACTTGGGTGATGCAGCAAACGCCACGAGCATTCACGTACATAATTCTTACGCATACATAGGCAAGGAGCAGGGTAACGCCGGCAACGCTCACGAGCTATATATCGTCAACCTCAGCAACCTCGGCAACCCCACCATCAGTGGCTCACTTAATCTAGCCGGCACAGTGAACGCCGTATATGCCGAAAATAACATAGTGTACCTCGCCACCACTATGGCTAACTCGGAGCTAGTGGTCGTCAACGCCACAAATAAATCATCGCCGCAAATTACAGCCACCTTCAACGCTCCTGGGTCAGCTGCTGCAAATGATGTGACAGTGCAGAACAATACGCTATACCTGGCGACAGATGTTAATAATGCTGGCCCTGAGTACTATTTACTCGATATTTCGAATCCCGCCAATCCGACACTGCGGAGCAGTCATGAAAGCGGGGTAAGCATCTTCGGCACAGAAGTTGCTGGTGAATACGCCTTTCTGGCGATGGCCCGCTCAAACAAGCAATTCACCGTCCTTAACGTCTCAAGCACCGCCAGCCCCACGGTAGTCAGCACACTAAAGCTCAGCAATGATACGCTCTATGACATCGTAGTGGACGGCATAGTCGCTTACGGCGCATCTTCGCGCACCAACTCGGAATTGCAGCTGTTTACGGGCAATGAAGTTGCTGGCGATGGTCTTGCATCGAGCGGCACGTTTGAATCTTCCGTGTTTGACGCCGGGAAGAACGTCAGCCTTAACTACTTAGACTTTACTGCAACTACACCGCCAGGCACATCACTGCAAGTCCAGATAGGTGTAAGTAATGACGGTAGCACTTGGAGTTATGCAGGGCCCGATGGCACGGCCGCCACCTACTTTACCGCTTCCGGACAACTGCCACTGGACCTGAATGGCCGCTACATCAAGTACCGCACGCAGCTTGCAGGAGACGGCAACGCCACGCCTGTACTGGAAAATATAACCATAAACTATTCGCCATGAAGTTACTATCCATACAACTGCCCGACTACAGCCGCAAACATACATCAGATAAACCTGAAGCAGGCTTCACGCTTGTCGAAGTATTAATGACCATGGCGCTGCTATCTATCTTCATCATTACACTGACTGATATCTTCGTCGCCGCAACCAGTGTCGAGACCGAAACTCAAGCCAGCACCTCTGTCTCTCAAGACGGGCGATATATACTCACCAGGCTCAGTCACGATATCAGAAGTGCGCAATCCATTGATCAGCCTGGCTCTCCCGGTGAAGCCAGCAGCAGCCTGACGCTCACCATCCAGAATCAAGCCTACTCCTACCAATTACAGGACAGCGACCTGCTGCTAACCATCAATGATATGCCGATGCAGCTGAACAGTTCAGAGACGACCATCTCCGACTTCAGCGTTCAGCGAGTTGGCTCAGTAGACAGTAAAGCAATGGTCCGTATATCATTGACTGTCACGAGTGTTGCCCAAGAGGCCCAAGGGCCAGCTTCAACCACGCTAACAACGACAGTGGGAGTCCGCTGAATGAAGCTGCCTATGATTCTGAAAGCTGGACAAAAAGGACATGCACTTGTGGCACTGTTGGCATTTATGTCCATAGCGTTGACCCTGAGCGTCGGCGCTACGACAATTGCCATCCTACATATGCAGGGCAGCACCACTTATGCCTCAGGTGAAATGGCACTCAGTATAGCGGAATCAGGCGCGGAAAACGCCCTACTGCGCCTGCTCAGGGATCCGGACTACAACGGAGAAGTCCTGCCTATCGGCGAAGGAGCTGCTACAATAAGCGTAAGCGGTTCATCACCGATAATTATTACTTCAGAAGGGCAGTTTGACAACTTTAGCCGCACTATCGAAGTGTCGGCCACTCGCGACGAAGCTGGCCTGACTGTGTCCACCTGGAGAGAGCTACCATAATGTCACTATTTAGCAAAAGCAAACCAAATACCGTCGTCATCATTGGCTATGAAACCATTGCTGTCTATTCCAAGAAAGGCTATAAAGAGAAAATCAACCTCACAGACGCAGCGGTAAAGTACATGGACATCAAGAGCAAGAAGCAGCTCGAGGCAGAAGCTATGCCCCTGCTGCAAAAAACCATAGATAAAGGCAGTCGAGTACTCATGATCATAGCCCTGGACGCCTTATTCCAAAAGCTAATTAAAGTGCACGATGATACCGATGTCTTAGCACTAGCTTCAGACTTTCATAGCATGCTGCCATTTAAAGATAGTGAGAAGCAAACCATTTGCTACCAGCAGAAAAACACAATGATAGTATGGGGAGCTCCGAAACTACTGTACTCCGCTGTCATAGGCATGATCGAACAGTGTGGCGGCAGAGTGCACGCCGTTGTTCCAGCTTCTGCATACGGACAGAAAAGCTCCAGAGAACAACTCAACGCCGCCGCCGTTAGCGAAATACTGGGTAAGACTGCTGCGGTAAAAGTCGCCAACTTCCTCAACCCGCAACTTACGGTTTCCGCGCTGCAGCAAATTACAGCCAAGCAATCAGAAGCAGCGCCAATGCGGCAATGAGCCGTTGACAAGAAGCAAAACTACAATTATGCTTATGGTAATTAATAAGGTTGCGTCTAAATGAAAAAATCCAATAATCAAAAGGGCTTCACGCTTATTGAAATCTTAGTCGTTGTCGGCATCCTTGCCGTGCTACTGGCTATCGTCCTGGTGGCAATCAACCCTAGGCAGCAGTTCTCTGACGCAAATAACACTCAGCGCCGATCAGACACTAGCGCAATCCTAAACGCTATCCATCAGTATGCCACCAAGAACAAAGGCGCTCTGCCTCCAGGCATAACCAACAGTCCGCTCACCATCGCCTCCTCCGGAGAGGGAACGGTAGATCTTTGTCCCGTACTTGTACCGGATTACATTGCAGATCTTCCGCTGGACCCAACCGCTGGGTCAGAAAACCCAACCGGATCAATCTGTAGCGACGGCGGAGCTGAATATAACACGGGATATACTGTAGAAAACTCCAGCGGTAATCGCATAACAGTAAGTGCGCCCGCGGCCGAAAATGGAGAGTCCATCAGCATTAGCCGCTAAGCCAGCTGGGCCAATAAACCTAAATAGACGGCTTTACGCCGTCTATTGTGCTTTTAGGTATCGCCCTTTCTGCCCTTCGAGTCCTCTAGCTTCTGTTTCATTCGCCCCTTCTTTTCGTGAACTTCATTCTCCAAATCATCAAGCGCATCACTGAACTTTCCCGCCATAAAGCCCCCCCTATATGATTACTAGCCCTGCTATGGTAACGTGACATTATATACATGGCTGTTAATTTTTTCATAGTCAGCGAAGTAATGTTGAGTCATGCTATAGCTGCTACTGAAAAGATGGTCGATACATCTTCGACCTGCATTTCATATATAATGAGCACTAATGTAACTGAGCTAGGGCAGGCGTGAAAACAAAGTACTATGTGGCAACGCTTATGGGGATAGTAGTGGCATATCTCGCGCTGCGACTCTTGCAGCCGACAGGGATAGGGATGCCAGAAAGGTACAGCACCTCAATCGCCGCAACACATCTTCTGTGTGCACCTATCATAGTATATACACGAACTGTCGTATGGACAGCAAGACGCATATATGTCAAAGCTTGCACACCTAAGTCAATCGTGATGGAAAACAGCTAGCATGTCGAACAGTCAACCCCTTTACCGCACGGTGGTGGAAATCAGTGAAGAATACCTCGGCCAGGCAGCCGAACGATTTATTAAGCGACAGATCTCTGCCCATCTTAAAAAAGACCCTGCCGACATCACGCCCCAGGATCTGGATACATTAATTCACTGGATCAAATTGACCTTTGCCATGCTGACAGACAACAAAGAGGAAGTTATTGATTATGAGTCCCGGCTTAGAGACCTTTCAGAGCGTACGCAACAAGGAGCAAGCAGCTAATCATGGCGAATAAGGTAAGTCAAAGAGCAGTTCGCTCGAAACACGAGCTACAAAAGGCCGAGTCCGACGCACTCTTCCATAGTATAGGTGAAGGCGCGATAGTGACTGATGAAACCGGCCGAATTAGTAAGATTAATAAAGCGGCTCGAAAGCTGCTAGGGTTCAATGAGCGAGAACTGCTTGGTGAGTGGTATCCAGGGGCCATAGTTGCTGAGGACGAAGACGGTCAACCCATCCCTAACATTGAGCGGCCGATGACCAAAGTGTTCTTAAGCGGTGAAACCGTAAATGCCAAAGTATACTTTCGGAGAAAAGACAATACTCGAATCGCCGTACAGCTAAACGTATCCCCGCTACTACTTGATGGCGTCCCCATTGGGGCAATCGAGGTATTCCGTGACATCACGAAAGACCTTGAGCTCGAAAAAGCAAAGGATGAGTTCATCTCGCTTGCCTCCCATCAATTACGCACTCCGGCGACAGGCGTCAAGCAGTATTTAGGAATGATCCTTGAAGGGTATGCCGGCAAAATAACCCAGCAGCAAATCACTATGCTCAAGCGCGCATATGACAGCAATGAGCGGCAGATCAACATCGTTAACGATCTGCTGCGCGTCGCACGCGTAGACGCTGGCAAAGTAAGAATCCGTAAAGAATCTATTGATATTATCCAGCTGACCAAAGACATCGTGGATGAGCAATCTCATAAGTTCAAAGCTCTGAATCAGCACATTGTTATCCGCTATAAGGAAAAAGCCCTCTACGTCCCTATCGATACTCAGCGAATGCGCATGGTAATAGATAATGTTATAGACAATGCCAGTAAGTATACTTTTCAGGACAAGCAAATTACTGTTTCTATCTTTCAGAAGGGCGACTTCGCCGTACTTGAAGTAGAAGATGAGGGTGTTGGAATCCGCCAAAAAGATCTTTCTAAGATTTTCCAAAAATTCTCACGGAGCCATAATATTCTGTCACTCTCCGTCGGCGGCACGGGACTAGGGCTGTACTGGGCAAAGAAAATCGTCAACCTGCACGGCGGGACTATCACTGTCTCATCAATAGTCGACCGAGGCTCGTGCTTTAAAATCACCATCCCGATGCATTAACCAATCTCCACCCCTGCCAGTAGAGTGTAGATGTTATATTAATTACAGATACAACTGTAGAATTTGCCTATCATTATCGTCGTACCTTAGCGAAAGGAATAAATATGGAGCTTCAGACGGTATTTTATGCAACCGGTATCGTATTCATGGTCATTATGCTGATACTGATTATCGCTCTCGTAATTTCGGTTTGGATCATTAGGACTAAGATAGTTCGAATGCAACATATGATCGAATCCAGACTACACCTTGTCTCGAGCATACTCAGTATGGGAGGCCGCGCTGCAGCAACGTTTGTTAGTACCGTAAAGAAAAATGCCCGTAAATAGGCTAGGGAAGCAACGCCGGCGTTATTTTTCTTGCTGCCATACGGCTGCATGCCAGGTAAGCTTGTAGTGCAGTGAAGGAGGTGCCTATGACGAAACATAAAAGCCCTGAAGACAAGCTTAGGATAAGCAAGGAAACCAGGGCAAAGTTTCAACCCCATAATTACACCTCGCCCGAAACACACTCTGCCCCCAAAGCCCAAAGCCCGGAACAAACGCGAAAAACCAATATCGCTAGATAGAGAAAAGATAGGCATTTAAAAGCGTGAGTATTTCATCGCAGTAATTTGCTATTATTACTCTATGATGAAGTTAAGCAAAGCACAGCTACTCTGGACCGCATGGACGGTCAGCTCCATATCAGTTATCCTGGCGCTCCTCGCCTGGGGCCAAGGCATCCGCTGGCAATTGTCCGAAGTTACGGGTTACCAGCTATTTCCTTTGCTTGGCCTGCTTGCCTTCAGCCTTATGTGGGCCCACTACGTTATAGCTGCCCTCCGCATACGCGCCGGCATAGAAATAAATGCTACAAAAAGATACTTTGAGCTAACTAGCTTTGCGGTACTCATTTGCCTAATATTACATCCCGCCATACTGTCTTGGAAACTATGGCAGGGCGGATTTGGCCTTCCGCCAAACAGCTACATGGAATACTATGTAGCCCCCTCGCTTCGATGGGCAGCATTTATTGGTGCAATTGGCCTGACTGCATTCCTACTGTTTGAACTCCGAAGAAAGCTTGCTAACAAGCAATGGTGGAAGTACGCAGTAGCGGCAAGTGACCTTGCGATAATCGGCATCTTTGTGCACGGTCTAGCACTTGGCAGCCACGTGCAAGGAGGATGGTACCAGATAGTCTGGTGGATCTACGGATTGACGCTTGTTGGTGCAATCGGCTACCTGTATTTGCAGAAGCTACCGGAAGCGGCGGCGGCAGACGGGCGCCAAAAAGCATCGAATGCCTAAGTAGCGGCCCCTCTAAGCAGATTCCATGCCCAAAATTGCAATTGCGCGGTATAATAGCTTTAGAAATATGTAGGCCACTTGCGGCCAAGGGGGATACAATATGTCAACCAAAGTCCTAATTATCGAAGACGATGCACTTATACAACGAATGTATAAGGAAATATTCAAACTTGAGAACTTCACCGTAGATGTGGCGAACGACGGCATGGAAGGGCTTGAGAAGGTAGAGAGTATGAAGCCTGATATTATTCTGTGCGATGTAATGATGCCGAGCATGAATGGTATCGAGGTACTCAAGCAGCTCAAGGCCAGCGATGACACCAAAAGCATCCCGGTGATTATGCTTTCGAACCTGGATGATGATGCAAGCATCAAAGAAGCGCTTGATATCGGTGCAGAGAAATACCTCCTAAAGAGTGCGCATGACCCGAAAGAAATCACAGAAATCGCTCAAAGCGTACTGACCGCAAAAGCCTAAACACCAGCTCTATTTGCGAGATTCATAACAGCAGCGTTAACGCTGCTGTTTCATTATGTTAGCGGAAAGGAGACGGTATGAGGGATGACGCTCTGAACAATAACAAAGATGGCACCCTGCGCTACACCGACAATCCACTACCCGACGATATGGCTAAACGTGATTCAAAATTACCCCAAGACCATCAAGCACTCGACCCGAATTCAGAAATTGACAGCGACCAGATATACCATGAAGGTATCGTAGAGGCCGCCAATTTTGACGTACCCGATGACCCGGCTGTAGTCGACTACAATCCTAACCGCAGCAAAAGTCCTAAAAACCTTAATCCTACCGATGACGACAAGCTATAGATGCTGTGAAATATCTCCTAGTTACTGTCGCTAAAAGCAATTACTTTATAACAATCATCATGTAGGGAAGATGGGGAAGGAGGTCGCATGGAAACAACCAGAAAAAACACCATGCTATCACTAATGGCCGCAGCAGCGGCAGGTGTTGCAGCGGGGATGTTATTCGCCCCCCGGAGTGGCAAAGAGACGAGGAGCATGCTTCAGCAGCGAAGCAAGCAATTCGCGGACAAGGCTAAAACGAGTGTCGATGAAAATGTCAAGCGAGCCAAGCAAACCAAGGACACTATGACCGGAGCTGTCAAATCTGGCGTCGAAAAAACCAAGGAAGAGCTGAACGCCTCACGCAGCCGTCTCAAAGAGGAACAGGATCGCATGAAAGAACCTATTTCGGGTGGCCGCACAAATAACAATAAGGGGGAATAGTATATGAGTATCATTGCATGGATAATTTTTGGCGCATTAGCCGGTTGGATTGCATCAATCATCATGAAGACTAACGAAGAGCAGGGCGCAGTAGCCAATATCATCATAGGCATCATCGGCGCGTTTATAGGCGGCGGCCTATACCAACTTATCGGTGGCGACGGAATATCAGGCTTCAATATTGTCAGTCTGATAGTCGCTATCATTGGCTCCGTCATACTCATATTCCTGATGCGGCTACTAAGCGGCCGGGGCGGACATAGTACAACTACGTAGGCCATAATTACGAAAAGCAGTATGCGGAATATTTAACAGCATTCATTCCGCATAAGCTTTAATATGAAGCTACTTCAGGAGGGCACCATGAAGTATAAGCGAAAATATGAATCCAAACGAAGAGAGCCAGCATGGAGTGACGGGTTCTGGTGGTTTGAAACCCGTACAAGCCTTAACATTTGACCTACGGATGTACCGGCGACAGCCCGGGTACGTAGCACCTGCAATGATTGATTGCACGGATGTTGCTACAGAAACCTTGCGGCTTATCGCCGGTTTTTTATAGCGCTGAGTACTTTATGAGCGGACCAGCTGCAAAATAACCCCACCGATTAAGCACTCCACACCACGCAGCAAGCTCGCATCCTGATTACTCGTGACGCAAGGCCTGTATAGGATCCTTGCGGGCTGCCTTTAATGCTGGCGCCATACCGAACACGACTCCTACCACCAGTGAAACGATAAGCGCCGCAAGTATTGCCGGTGATGCGATAACCGGCTGAAGGTCTGTCTCCATTCGCAGCAGCCCATTGACCAAATATGTCACCGCGATACCAAGGGCCCCTCCGAACAGGCTCAGCAATATCGCCTCGGTCATGAATTGCCCTAAAATCTGCTTGTTGGTGGCACCGACAGCCTTTCTGATACCCACTTCGTGCGTCCGTTCGGTTACTGAGACCAGCATGATATTCATAATGCCGATACCCCCCACGAAGAGGGAAATGGCCGCAATACCGGCTATCATAGCCGTCAACAAGCCTAGGACCGTATCGGTAACAGCAAGCGTATCCTCTTGCTTCAGAACCGAAAAGTCTGCCTGCCCGTCATGAGCAGCTTGGATGTTTTCATTGACGGCTGTGACTGCCTCGTCAAGAGTAGCAGGATCGGCCGGCTGAGCGATCAGCTGCGAAATCTGGGCAGTGCCGCCGGTCAGCTCTTTAGCAATCTCGTAGGGAACAAAGATGGCGGTATTGTAGTCAGGACCCACCTGAAGCGGACTGGTATGAAACTCCTCCATGACACCACGCACAACAAATTCCTGCCCCTTGATATTAAAAAGCTTGCCAATTGGAACGTTCTCTTTGAAAAGCTGTTCGGCCACACGTTTACCAATAACAGCGAAGTGCTTGTGAGCGTCACTGGCGCCAAAAAAAGTTCCGTACGCTACGTCCTGGCGTATGACTTCCGTCAATTCATCACCGGTACCAACAACCAAAAACCGATCATCCCTCTGCCCGTCATACTCTACGGTCGCGGTCACAAAACTTAAGGGGACCACCGAGGCGACTCCTGGAGTCTGGCGAACTATCTCTATATCCTCATCGGTAATCGTGCTCGCGCCCAGAAAAGAGGTCAAGCCAATGCCGGTTAACCCACCCTCAGCATCACGCTGCACTGTCTTGCCTGGCCTGATAGTAATGAGATCACTTCCTAGATCGTGCACATTCTCTGCCACTTGCCGCTTCACACCTTCACCAATGCCGACAATGGTAAGCACCGAAACCACGCCAATCGCAACCCCGAGCATCGTTAAGAAACTCCGCCATTTCGCTCCGGTAAGCGAAGCAGTCGCCAGCTTTATGTTACTTCTGACTAAGGTAATCATTTCTTTGCCACCTTATGCTTTTTGGCTCGCTTGGATTTCTTTCGCTTTTTGGGCTTTTGAGCCTTCGTTGAGTCATCTGGGCCCGGAAGTGCTTTCATAAGCGCGGAGACTCCTGCCAGATCGTCCTCTTCATCTTTGCGGGGCAGGAAATACATGCCTTTTCTGGCATGCTTTGCCACTTCGCCGATTACCGAACGCTCGTCATGCACAACCATACCGTCACGCATGTATATTACGCGGCTGGCATACCGTGTTAACTCTGGGTTGTGTGTCACCATGAGAATTGTATTACCAGCTTTGTGAATTTCACTAAGCAGCTCCATCACCAATCGGCTTGATGCGCTATCCAGATTGCCAGTCGGCTCGTCGGCAATGATTATATTAGGATTATTAATAAGCGCCCTGGCGATTGCCACACGCTGAATCTGCCCACCGCTTAGGTGCCGGGGCAGGTAATACTCCCGATTCTTAAGCCCCACCCGCTCCAGCATTTCACTAGCCCGCCGATTACGCCGGCCAGTAGTCATACCTTTATAAGCGAGCGGTAGTGCCACGTTTTCCATGACATTTAGCCGGGAAAGTAGGTTAAACGACTGAAACACGAAACCGATACGGTCGCGTCGGTACTTTGCCGCTCTTCGCGGCTTAAGGCGCGCCACATGCTTACCCCCTAAGATGTACTCGCCATGCGTCGGCCGGTCGAGAAGACCAAGTATATTCATCAGTGTCGTTTTGCCGCAACCACTTGGGCCCATGACCGCCACAAACTCGCCCTGCTCAATCTCAAGGCTCACCTCGTCCAGCGCCACAGTAGCTGCATCACCGAAGCCGTACAGTTTACTGACGTCTTTTATCTCAATCAAAGCCATGTTAGTACTAGTTTACGCTGTTGTTTGACTTGTCTGCAAGGTGTATTTGTAGTAATTTTCAGATATAATAGCCGTGTTTGGTCAATTATGGCAACACCAGGGAGAGGTGTCCGAGTGGTTGAAGGAGCACGCTTGGAAAGCGTGTGTGCGGGCAACCGTACCGCGGGTTCGAATCCCGCTCTCTCCGCCAGGAGAGGGGCGACCGTATCGAAAGATACGGTCGTTTCTCTCCTTGATGAGAAAGATTCGAACACCGGTTCGATAATCGAGCGGTGGGCGAGATTATATGCCGAACCCAAGAAAGCAAAGCAATCAAAAAAGGAAGCTTTCTTGGCGTGAAGCTATAATCCCGCTCTCTCCGCCAGTATAAAGCAGCCTGCCTGTGGTAGGCTGCTTTATACTGCTTGAGGGATTTGAACCCGAATAAGTGAGTCCGGCAGCAGCCGGGCGAACGAAGGGTTCGGCGAAGTGATGTGCAGCCAGGAAAGCGCCCCTTAGGCATTTTCCTGGCAAGCAAACGGAGGAGGTCAGTGGCCGATATCCCGCTCTCTCCGCCAAGAAGAGCGGCCCGTTTGACAGACTGCTTTTTCTTAATTTGCACAATAATAAATTATGAAAAATCTTTTAAGCCTTAGGCTGATTACCACCACTCAAAAAGCTCAGGGGGGTTAGGATAAGGACTATGGCCTCCATTGATGCTTTGCTTATATGGTGCACCCATCGCACTTGCATATGCGACAATACCGATAATACTGCCACCCTCACATGTCCAGTCATCGCTTGCGCAATTTGATCCAGGAGGAAAAAACTCCAAACTACCAGTCCAATAAATCACTGCCTTTACGCCCGATGCCGGGCTACACCCCTCAACGGCATGGTCTGTCACAGGATCATCGACAATAACTCCAACAAGACGTCCGTTAAACGTCTCTCCGCGACAATACACCTTCGCGGCCGCGGCAGCACCATTAGAAAACCCGTGCAGCACAATCTGACCGCAACCTTCGGCAGCAGAGGTAAGGATATTCACTACTTGCTGATAGTTACCTTCCGGAAAGTAGAGCCATTGTCCTTGCCCCCACCCTTCAGCGTTGCCATTAGGGCCACTCGAGATCCAATCTCCGCTGTCTACCGTGAAACCCCACGCCCCTTTGCCATGAAGGAAGATAACACATTTTTGACCAGAAGGACTAACCGGTGGATTCGGATCTGTGGGAGGATTAGGTGGATCAGGATTAGTCGGCGGGTTGGGCGAGCTGCCGTCAACAGGGATAATATCTATATAGTCAAAATCGTTCCATCCAAAATATCTTCCGCCTTCTGTCGGTACCGCCCATTCAATAGTATTCGGTCCGGCATTCAAAGTTATAGTGTAATCTTTTGTCGCCCATGCCGGACCCGTATTTTCCAGCATCGTTTCTATAGGCGCACCGCCATTGACAATAATCCAACGACGAGCATCGCGGTTAGTTCCGGCACTATCGTCTCCACCATAGTCGTTGCGATAAGCTACGCGCATAATGTACGCTCCGCTTCTATCTACATTTACATTAAAAATAATCCTATCATTGATCACCCCGTCCGGAGTCGCGCCAAAAATACCGCAGTATGCACCGCCCGAAGCCTCACTATCTGACGGCAGAAGTGGAAAAAGAATCTGCCTGTTGCAATCCTTGTCTAGTAGCTCAAAATCAGCGGCATCCTCCGCCTCATACCTAGTGGCACTACCGCCACCACCACCCGTACTAACAAACTTCAAATAACTCCCACCCGCAGCTGTAGCGTCCGGGACTGGTTGGACTGAGCCGGTAGTGTTAGTACTGCTGGTGAGGGAGAGGGGGATGAACTGGTTGGTCAGGGCAGAGGAGCGGAAGATGAGGGTGGAGAAGAGGGTGAGGACGGTGAGACCGAGACCGGCCATGATGAGCTTGTCCTTATGGCGGGAGAGGAGGGAGGGGGTGGGTTCGAGGTCGGTGGTGTGGATGGGGGTAGCCGAAGAAGTTATGCCAGTTTGAGTTTTTTTGTTAAACAGTTTTTTCATATACGGTTTATTAGAGTTGTCCAATTAGTAATCATCCTTACGCTAACACATAAATGTGACTGACGACAAGCAAAATTACGGCTTTCCCCAGTCAATCGGCAGCGCTTGCAAATCCCCCCACGGGAATTGCTGAGCATTCGCCCCAGCCAACAGAGAGCCCCAAGGACTCGGACGACCCATCTCAGTCACACTTAAATCGCCTTCGAACTGAAATGATACAGCGCCGCCATAATCATGATTGATGAGCCCGTACTTTTTTGCAGCCTCAGCTATCATCCGAATCACAGGGTTTGAGATGCCACTCGTATCGTAATTTGCCGGCAGACGTAATCGCTGCCCACCGATAAGCTTTCCGCCACCACAGCCGCCGCCGCCACTGCGCGTTGCAGGATACGAATAGTCGCCAAGTGCGCCAGTACCGCAGGCACTCGGTGTAGAAATCGCTATCACGTGATCGATACTGCCGCTAGCAATATCATCCATAGTAATATTTGTACCGAGGTCAGGAAAGCCCGCAAAGTCTTCACCGTAAGGGAACGGAAAGGTTCCAGCCGGACTTGGACGCTCATTATTCGGATTACCGGTATGGGTTGAATAATTCGACAGTCTTCCGCCCCACCAGGTAGTCATACTATTGCTGTCAAAAACCCAGAAATTAAACTGTGTATCAGTTCGCCAGTCATAGATCGCCATCGGCGCATCTGTCCCGGCGTTCGCCATAGAAACATTAACCCCACTTGGCATCGGAACGCCTGACCCGCCTTGATAGCCGCTGTTTAGATGTCCCTCGAGATCATACCCCGGCCATGCCTGTCCGGGAACCTGGGATATGTACCGAAGCGGCACAGCAGCAGAATCAACAATAAACATTGCCGGAGCATACTGCCTGGTTTCAAATGTCGCCCCGCCATACGGTCCGCCTGGTCCGGCAAGACTGGCAAGCTGTGATACGATCGCCCCGCTATCTGACGCTACTGGCGTACTATCCGGAAGTGGCTGATTCCAGATGAGCTGCGATGCGAACTTCCATGGCAAACACGCACTTGGCACTCCAAGCGTTGAGTAATATGTACCGTTTTGGTAAAACGGATAGCCACTCGGAGGCACATAGGATGTACTTCCATCAGGCGTACAGTCTCCGGCAGACGGAGGCTGAGGGGGCGGCTCCGGGCTTGGATCCTGACCAGCAGCTACAAACTTGAGATAACTCCCACCCGCAGCTG
>CAYZZS010000013.1:0-32549 GCA_964483035.1 uncultured Candidatus Saccharibacteria bacterium | reverse complement strand
AACCTTTCCGGCAACGATGCAGAAGGTCCATACTGCCGTACCATCAATTATTCTGATACCGGCAACTATTCCACTGCGTTCTACTTCGGTAACGTGGACACTGCGAAGCCTGAAGGTACCATCGTCTACAGCGGTGGCATCGACATTAACGGCGTCCGCTACATAAAGAGTATTGATGATCTGAGCTTTACGGGTGACTTTAGCGACAACTATCTCCTGGAGCGCACGACATATGTCGTCTGGGGCGTTAATAGTGAGTTTAAGAACCGCGTAAGCTACTGCGGGGGCTGGGGTGCTGGCGCCAACACCAATCTGCCACTAAGTGGCAGCAGCGACACCGTTAATGGCAATGTCAAAGACTGCGCACCATCCAAAGACTGGAGCGACGGCTTCTATGAGATCGGGCATCGCGCTTACGATAGAGCCGGAAACTACCTTGGTCTGAACTCGCCGACACAGAAATTCGTAATCGATGGTACGGCACCGAGCATTGAATTCATTAGTCCGGCCAACGGCTCAACGCACCGAGGCACGGTTACTGTCACGATTAAAGGCCAGGATGACAATGGCATTAAGAAAATTGCTCTCTATATTCACAGCCAGGAAACTGACGCAAAAGTAGCAGAGTTTGCCATGCGCCAGAGTGACAGCAACCCCGAAGAGTGGCACGCAGAGATTGACACCACTAAGTTTCCTGACGGCGTATACGACCTCTCGGCTCAGGCAGTTGATATCGCGAATAACGTGAAATACCTGAACAACCGGCGCGACAGTTATAGCTTCACCATCGACAATACCGCTCCGGTGGCAAGCATTACCGCGCCGGACACCGACGGCAAAATACTCAGCGGCACAATCACGGTGACCGGTGAAGTCAATACTGAAGAAGCGAACATTAAATCACACTGGTTTGAGATCACCAACCCGGACGGCAGCAAAAGCCACGTCCACAATCTGAACACTTCAGACAAAAGCTACTCGTTCACGCTGGACACCAGCTTTGGTGACGGCGAATACAAGATCCGCTACGTAGCGACCGACAAAGCCGGAAACAGGAGCGATGACCCAGGCTTTTCCAACCCCACAATCCGCACTTTGATTGTCGACAACACCGCGCCAAGCAAGCCTGAAATCATCAAGCCGGCCGGCGGCCAGTATTTTAGCAGCACCCCGATTCGTAATGAATGGACAGTATCATCTGACGCTAACGGCATCAGTAAATATCTGGTTGAGTATATCTACGATGACGGACACACTTTTGCCGGAGGGCCGTACCGGGAAGTCGCCGGCAATGTGACATTCCGTAACCACACCCCTGCCCTTGGCGAACAAGGCGGCGTAAAAATCAGGGTCCAGGCAATCGATAACGCCGGGAATGCCAGCGAATGGAGCGAGCAGGTTCATTACTTCTATGACGCTACAGCACCTGACGCCCCCATCATTATCAGCCCGGCAAATAACGCATTCGTAAACGGCGCGAGCATCACGCAGTCATGGAGCAGTGCGTCGTCAGATGTCGCTTACTACCTATATGAAAGCTACAACGACGAGGGCCTTACCGACCTTCGTTGGCGCGAGAACATTCCTGCAACCAGTAAGACCGCGATCAATGTCGGTAATGCGGTGTACTGGTGGAGAGTTAAGGCCGTAGATCACGCCGGCAACGAAAGCGATTGGAGCGAAGTCTGGAAGATTACCGTAGACAATGACGCGCCAGTTGCGAGCATCACTTCGCATGCTGATGACACACGAGTAAACGGCACTGTCGTCCTGGTTGGTGAAGTTGCCGATGCCAATCCAATGAATACCCATTTTTTGATAACAGGGCCGGACGGCTACCGAAAAACCAGCACTTTCCGTGACGGGCGCACTGAGCACGAATTTACCTGGGATACGAATGGCCTAACCGATGGTGTATACACCGTACAGTTTGAGGTTCGCGACAAGGCCGGCAACAAAACAGGCGCTTCAGTCCACGCCATCACCATCATCGTAGACAACACCGGACCAGCGGTCACACTAACCTCTCCAAGCAATGGCGCAGTCCTTGACGGCATAACCGTCACCCAAGTCTGGACGACGGACGCAACTGATGTCGACCACTACATCTACCGCAGCTTTCGTGACGCAGCCATGACGGATCCGCTCATCATTGACGAGCAGCTAGCAACCAGCAGCCGGGTAACAAGTAACGTTGGAGAAGGCACGTACTACTGGCAAGTGATGGCCGTGGATACGCTTGGCAATGAAGGGCCATGGAGCGATCTATGGCAAATCACTATAGACAACGAAGAAGAAAGTGTGAACCAAAACGTCCTCGCCTTCAGGAGCGATTCGAATCAGCCTCCAGCTGCTACTACTCCTAACGGACCGTCCAGCAATCCGCTTATCGTTCGACTCGCAGCCACCACCAGCACACCCGATATTCCAAGCACTCCTGAAAGCGAACAGCAGGTTGAGATTGCGACAGCAGACGGAAACGTCCTTAGACTGCAAACCCCTAACACTCCAGGTGATGAGCAGAATGCTGTCATCAACCAAATCTCAGACGGAAGCACTTCGTATGTTTGGCTGTGGCTGGGACTAGGAGCCGCCATCCTTGCGGCACTGTGGTTCGTCTTCTTCGGACGCCGCCGCTCAGATCAGCGATCCGCTTAAGCCGCCCGGCTTTCCTGATCAAACCACTCCAGGTAATGCTGGAGTTCAGCAATTGACGCCTGAATGTCATCAAAGGCGCGGTGTACTTCTTTCTTCTCGAACTCCACACCGTACTTCCCTTGCATCAGGACCTTGAAGGCACTAACGTCCAACATCCGGTAATGCAGCTTTAGGTCTAGTGCTGGCATCCACTGCTTTATAAACAATCGGTCATTGTGGATTGAATTACCTGCCAGCACTGCTGGCTCTGTACCAAAATACTGATCAAGTAGCCTCACCAGCTCCGCTTCGGCGTCAGCAAGCGGCATGCCTTCGTCCAGCTTCGCAATGAACTGGTCACGGTTCTCCGGAAAATCCTGCCAAAAGGTGTTGGCCTGCATCCGTGCAAGCACGGTCTGCTTCGGCTGTTTAATGCGGGCTTCGAAGCTCTCTAGAGTCGTAAAGTTAAAGTCGGTAATCTCAGCAGCGATTTCCAAAATTACATCCTGCCGCGGATCCAGCCCGGTCATCTCTAAATCCACCCAAAGCAGCTTGGTCGGTATAACTTTCTTATCAATCATAGCTGTAGTATACCTTACGATTGATGGTCTACTGCTCCTGGCCGAGCGCCTTGACCGTCTGCTGCCAGTTGGCCCGCTCTTCGATTGCAACTTGCGTGGCCGAATCGGCTTTCTGTGTCAGTTTCTTATAACCCGTAGTACTGCCAATAGCCTGGTAGGTCAGCTTGATATCGACCTTCCTAAGCCCGCGCTCTCTCGCCAGCTGCAGACAGGAGTCGCCGCGTGCCCGGCACTGCTCACCAATCGCCAGCCACTGAGCGACATGATCGTCATACGGAATCTCCATGGTGGCGTCAATGCTCAACCCCCGGTTCGTCTCCTCGTCCAGCTGGTCAAACATGAAATTACCGGTCGAGTAGACTATCAACCTCCCTTTGTAGACCTCTGTGTTCTGTACCCAATGCGGACTGTTGACAATCACGAACTCCGGCGGCCCGGCATCAATAATGCTCCGCGCCACGCTGATTTGCTTGTCATCAGCTGTCGGCCGATACTCCACACCTACCTGCGAGAACGCAAACACCGGCATGATTTCAGCGTACTGCTGCAGTACGGCAAACTCATCATCAATTGGATCCTTCTCGAAATAGTGCCAGGCACAAAAGGCAACCGGCAGCACACCTTTCTCTTCGCCGCCCCCCGGCAACTGCAAACGAACCGGCAACGCAATCACCTCGCAAATATCCTCTTTGACCCGTGGATCATAATGTCCAAACGTCTGAATTCCGCCACCCTCAAGCAGCTCAACGGTCTGCCGAAAGCCATCATCGCCCATGTCGTGCGTGTGGTTATTAGCGATATTGGCAATCGTTACAGGAAACACCTTTAGCATTGAGGGGATAAATTCCGGCCGACAGTTAAAAATAGTGTTCTCTACCTGGGTGCGATATGGGATATCCTGGGTGGTCATCGGACATTCGTGGTCAAACTGCCAGGCATCGTATTGGCCAGGATTAAATGTATCGAACCTACTAAACGGCTGGTCGTAATCAATGCTGCCGTCGGGCCGCCGGGCCTCATTCTCAACTGCCCGGGCAATGACAACCGTGCCACTAAAGAGATACCGGCCGTGCACTGCCACTGGGGTCGGGGCATTCTCGGCCTCGACGGCAGCCTGCTGGTTATGCGGCTCTTCGGAAGGTGCATCAGCCTTCCTGCCCAGCAGTAGTATGGCAAGAACGGCAAATACAACCACAACTACGGCAATACCCAGCCGCTTAAGCCAGGGCTTTGCCTTTGACGGTGGCTGATACTGCGTCTCGCCTATCATGGCTACTCCTCTTTCTTGAAATCAAGGGCACAGGAATTAATACAAAAGCGCACTCCCGTCGGCGTCTTTGGTGCATCATTGAATACATGGCCAAGATGCGCGCCACATGCAGCACAAACTACCTCAACACGGCGCATGCCATGACTGTCGTCTTCCTGCAGCCGTACGTTTCCCTTGTTTGCTACATCATAAAAGCTTGGCCAGCCACTGCCGGAATCGAATTTGTGTTCACTAGAGAAAATTTCCGCACCGCAGTTAACGCAAGCATATCCGCCCTTTGCCGTATTGTGCAGCAATGTGCCGCTAAACGGCGCTTCCGTGCCCTTATTAAAGAGCACGTCCCGCTGCTCCTCAGTTAGATTCGGATTCTGGCTCCTTGCATCCACCATATCCTTATTATATAGCATGTCAAAAGTGAAATACACCGGTAGTCTGGCTGCGGGTGTATTGCTCCTGGGGGCTTGTTATCTACTTCCTGCGCAACTTGCCCGAGACGTAGACATATCCGATGAGCAGCAGCTCGAGGGCCAACACCTGCAACACTACAGAAATGAGCGGCTGCAGATATGCGGTCTGCCAGCCAACGCCACTCATGCTTCCGTACCCATCGTCAGCCATAGACAGCTTGTACGCCAGCTCGTGTGTCAACACCGACAGCAACTGGTTAATAATAAACGCCAGCACAATCGCCACCACTACTGACGAGGCGTCCTTGCGCTTCAAGATGTGGTAAGTAACCATACCCTCCGCTCCCTTCTTTATACCGAGCATTATACGTTTGTAAGCAATTACACTCAACAGCTTTGGCGCAAACACTCAAGAAGCACGAGGCAGGGATAGTGGCGGCTTACTTACTCTTCGGCTTGTCCAGCCGATCCAGCTTCAAGCCCTTCACTACAAAGTAAACCACAGCCGCGACAATCAGGAAGCTCAAGAGGTCGCTTAGCAGCTGACCATAACCGATCTTGCTGACGCATTCACCGGCAGACTCCTTAATACAGATGTGTCGATTCGCGAGATTCACTCCACCGGTCAGCACTCCAATCACTGGATTGAAAATATTGGCCACAATGGAGTCGACCACACTTTTACCGGCGACACCGAGGACCAAACCGACCGCCAGACCGACTACGCCCTGTTCACGCACGAAATTGACGAAGCCCTGCAGCCAGCTCGGCGCCTTCACCACTGGCAGTGCCACGGTGACTTCCTTTTTAGTGATAATTTTTCGTTTCTGCGGTTTATCAGTAGTATCGTTTGCCATAATATCTATATCTCCACTCAGTAAGTATGCATTGTACAATGCGGCTTTTCTTCAAGCAAAAGCGGGTCTAAGCCTAGTTCGCCTGAAGCATGCAGCTAATCCACTTCACGTACGCCTGCCCTCCAGCAGCCGCTCCAGCGCACGAATAATAGCTGCTTCCTTTAGCGTGGCACCGTACTTGCGACTGGCGTCAATTGTTGCCTGCACCGCTTCGACCAGATGCTCCCTCAGCTGACTATTTACCGTATCCTCGCTCCACTGCTCACCCTCGCGGTTCTGCAGCCATTCAAAGTAGCTGACGATGACGCCACCGGCATTGGCCAGAATATCAGGAATGACGGTTACGCCACGATTGTCCAGGTGCTGGGCCGCAGCCGCCTCGATCGGTCCGTTGGCTAATTCGAGTACAAATCGTGCCCGTACCTGCTCTTTATTTTGTTCGGTAACCGCCTCGCCTAGAGCAGCCAGCACCAGCACATCCACCTCCTCGGCCAGCAGCTGCTCATTGGTAATCGGCGTCAATGACGATCCCGCAAACTCCTTCAATCGGCCGCCATTCGCCTTAAAGCCATCCAGCTCCCGGGCACTTAAGCCGGCCGCCGATACCACCCCGCCGCTTGAATCGGTAGCCCCTACCAGCAGCCAATCGGACTGCTCTTGCTCGGCAATCAGGCCAAAGAAAGACCCGACATTCCCAAACCCCTGAATAGCTATCGTCAGCGGCCCGGTTTCGCCCATGGCGCGCAGCACCTCACTGAGCACAATAACTCCACCGCGACCAGTTGCTGCTTCGCGCCCGAAACTACCCCCGTTGCTGATTGATTTTCCGGTAAAGCCAGCCCGAGCGACATCCACTGCTCTAACCTGGCGATTACCATCTGCCGCGGCCTGCAAGTCGCTCACCTGCTGCTCGCTCACATATTTTGTGTACTCGTCCACCATCCAGTCCATGACAGTGGAGTCGGTGTTCACATCCGGAGCCGGGATATCGCGGTCCGGTCCGAGATACGGATGCAGGTGCGCAACATATTTACGCGATAACTCCTCTAGCTCTTTCCGGCTTAGCTGGCGTGGATCGACAACCACCCCTCCTTTGCTGCCTCCCAGCGGCAAGCCGGCAGCGGCTGTCTTTAGCGACATAAGCAGCGCCAGTGCCCGCACCTCCTCCAGATTGGCGTCTGGATGATAGCGGACACCCCCCTTGTACGGCCCGAGAGTATTTTTGTGCTGCACCCGAAACGCTTGGTGCACCGCACCGCTACTCAGGGTAATGTCAAAACGATGCTCACTATCATTACCGAGCAAGAATTCTATATCCTGCTCGTGAAGCCCCAGCTTTGCTCCTGCCTCAAGGATGGTCTCGTGCACTGTCGGTAGCATGCCGCCTACTCCTTACACTATTGATTGTACGCCTATCCCCGGCAAGTCGTATCAACAAAAAGTAATTACATATAGGGATCGTAGCTTGCGATTTCCGGATTTGGCCAAGATGAGCCAGTTAAACGGTCGAACTTGATAGCCCCGAAATCATCAGCGTACACTTCCCCGCTCATAACCTCATGCGAAGCTTCGCTGATCACTTCCACCACCTCATAGTCGTGCAGATCAATTAGGTGTGCCGCCCGATCCCGACTGTGCGGTTGCTCTGAAAACGCCAGCAGCACACCGCTGCGCTCGCCGGCTTCGATATCCGCCTTGCTGAGTCCAAGGACGACGGGATCGGTAACCCGGGCGATCTCCCCGGATTCATTCTCTCGAATAATAAAGCTACAGCCACGCAGGGCAATGGCATAAGGAGTACCAAAGCTGTGAATATCTTCAGCAATTTGCGCGCCTTGCACAAACCAGGCATCGCGTAAAGCCCTCGACTGCTGTGTGTCGGCGGCAAACGAGGCGCAGTCTGCATGACTCAGCACCGACTCCCCACCCTCTGCGCCCGCCATGCGCCAGGCCGCTGCCGTAGCGAACAGCAGGGCGGCACAGGCACCGATATTCCTAAGCGACTTCAGCGAGAATCGCCGCTCGGGAATACCAAGATCGGGCATGGCGGAATCAATGCCATCTATGTGCGTCTCGTGCATATCAGGCGATTATACGCCTGATAGATCAATATGTAACCTTAAGGAGCCAGATTCCGGTTAATCGTGCCGATTGGCAGCGTAGCCACCCCTGCTTCCGACTCATACTGGGCCGTCAGCACCCCGCCCTGGCCCAGCTGTACCTCATATACTCCGAAGCCATCAGTCGGGGCAGGTACGCGCTCTACGTTTGCAAAGTCTGCTGAATCAAAAGCATACGTGTGGTATGTATCACCGATTTTCTCTCGGGCTATCAGGTAGTTGGACTCTGTGAAGTTCGGCCCCTGCGGACTCGTCTCCTGACCGGCCTGCTTGGATTTGATAATCATGTTCTGGGCAGCGAATACCTCGCCCTCCGGTGTCGTGAACTTATAGGTCGCCCCGACATCTACGTTGACTTGCGCTTTGCCGTTTACCATAAATTCCTTCTCCAAATCAGCCACGGCCCGCTCGGGGGTAATCGCATCGTTTGGCGCAATCTCAACCGTCAACTTGCGCTGCGGAGTGACATCATCAGGCGCCGGAGCGAACTCGTCGGCCATTGCCGCTGACGATTCAGTCGCTGGCTCAGCTACGGCCACCTTGTCGCTTGAGGATTCGCCGGGACCCAGCAACTTATTACCTGCCGCACCGACTCCGAGCAGCAGACCTACGCCGGCTGCCGACCCGAGCAGTCCCCGACCGATTTTTCGTGCCCGACTGGGTGCCTTATCCTTATCTACTATTGATTCTTGGTTTGGTTGTTTTTGTTTTTCATTCATAAGCACTATACTATCATACTTTTTATGCTTTTTCAAGTATGTGGTGTGAAATTAAATCGCAATTGCAGTATAGTAAGGACATGGACATCTATGCTCAATCTCTCATCGTTCTGATAGTACTCTATGGCCTCGCGTATGTCTGGGCACTAGCTCAAAAGAATAATAGTATCGTGCTGGGTATGCGCGGCATCGGCGTGATCGCGGTGGCCAGCGTCGGCCTGATTCACGTTGGCGACATACTGGACGTCAGCCCGCATCTGACTTGGAAAGACCGATTGCCCTTCTTTGTCATCTTAGCGCTGACTGCTGTTTGGGCAGTCCGGCTCAGCGGTCACCTGACCGCCCGCAGTCTTGGTATGCCGGAAGATTTCCGTTTTGCAGACCTCCGTAAAAACTGGGGGGAATGGGCTGAAATCCGCATGTTCCTGCAGGTATTCTTGCTCGAAGCGGTAACAACCTGGGCAATCGCGCTTCCTATCATGTTTACCGCAATCCATGACAACGCCGGCATGCTCCGGTTAATTTACGCGGGCATCGCTATATGGATTATCGGCTTTTTGATCGAGACTATCAGCGACCAGCAGCTGAAGCGCTTCAAGCGAAAGCCAGAAAATAAAGGAAAAATTATGTCCAGCGGACTCTGGAAATACTCACGGCACCCGAACTACTTCGGTGAAGTTCTCATCTGGTGGGGCATCTTTATCATTGCGCTTTCCAGCCGACCACCAGAGCTGTGGCTGATCAGCAGCCCGCTGCTCGTCACCTTCCTGCTCAGATACGTCACCGGAGTGCCGGCAATCGAGAGCAGATACAAAGACAACAAAGCTTATCAGCAATACAAAGCCAAAACCCCCGCCATACTGCCAAAAGTCCTTTAAGTATCCTTGAGCCTGAGATAGTGCTGCCGCCGCTCGGGCGAAAAATGTTCAATGGCATACCGGAGCGCAGTCCTGGGCATGGTGGCCGCATACTGATCCAGAAACGCCTCAAGCAAGGCACGATCAACCCGTTTTCCCACTTCCCTCAGCATCCAGCCGACTGCTTTCTGGATTAAATCATGCTGATCATGAAGCAAGGTCTCCGCAATGACCAATGCCTCATCTGCCCGGCCATGCCGGATAAAATGATATGTCGCCAGCATCGCGATACGGCGTTCCCACAGTGAATCGGAGCCGGCTAACCGTAGCAGCACCTCCAGCCTCTCAAGCTTGTTATGCAGGTACGCGCCGACAATGTAAGGAGCGCTGCTATCCACTAGGTCCCAGTTATTCACCCGGTTTGTATGCGCAAGGTAAAAGTCATAAATGGCTGCCCTGCCCGCTTCGTCCGAGCGCTCAAACTGACCAACCAGGATAAGCAGCCCAGTAAGCCGCTCCTCATGCCACGGACTGTCAATGAGCAGCGTGACCTCACTGAGCGATAAATCCCGAAACTGCCGGACAATGCGCCGCTGCTGGGGGACGGTCACCCCGAGGAATCTGTCATCTTCGGCGTACTCTCCGGGCCCGGCCTTAAAAAAACGCGGGAAAAATGCTGCCTTAGCCGGATCGGCCGCTGCCCTGAGTGCCGTGCGTACCGCCTGAGCACTCATGCCTACATCTTTTCCGGTGCGTGAATGCCCAGTAGCGAGAGGCCGCGGCGCAAGGTTTGGGCATAGCTAGCGACCAGCGTTAGGCGCTCCACTTCCCGGTCACTCCCGATGACCCGATTATCTTCGTAAAATCGGTTGAAAGCTTGTGCTAACTCGTACAGATACACGCAGATATGGTGCGGCATGAGGTCCGCTACCGAGCGATCAACGACTTCGGTAAACTCCCCCAGCTTGCGCACTAGGCTGCGTTCGGCAGGGTCAAACTGAATATCCTCGAGCGGCAAGCGTTCGGCAGGTGCTTTTGCCAGGATAGAGCAGGCGCGGGCGTGCGCATACTGCAGATACGGGCCGCTGTTTCCTTCCAGTGCAATTGATTCGGCGGGATCGTAGATAATATCACCGCCGATGCGATTCTTGGCAAACGCGTACTTCACGGCCGCTAAAATTGTGTGTTCGTCAGGGTTCGTGCCTGACTCCGTACCAGCGACGCGGGCGGCCTCCAGAATCTCGAGCGCGGTCACGACATTGCCTTTGCGCGAACTCATTTTTACTCCGCCCTGCAGCTTAACGACACCGTGGGTAATATGAGTGGTTCGTTCGGTAATTTCCGGTGCAAACTGCTCAACCGCCTTAAGCACTACCTGCATAAACTGCGCTTGTTCATTGGCAGTGATGATGACGGACCGGTCAAACTGATAATCCTGCCACTTGGTTAAGCTCAGGCCAACCTCTTTAGCTTCGTACGTCGGCAAGCCCTCGGAGTTGATAAACACCCGGGTATGCAGCCCGTGTTGCTCGCCATTAAAAATAATCGCCTGATCGCTCTCCTCAAACACCCCTTGCGCCAGCTGCTGCCGCACCGTCTCTAGACCAAGCGGTGTAACTTCACTTTCCGGGATGAAACGGTCGAAAGCCGAAACCTCCAGCTGCTTATACAGTTCAGCAAAGTAGTCATAACTCCACTGCCGACAGGTCCAGTAGATACGGGCAAATGCGGACTCCCTGTCACCTTGGGTATGCAACTCATACACCCGCTTATTGGTCTCGATAATTTCCTGGCGCGCCGCCTCATCGTCCTCGTACGCATTGTTGCCCTCGACGTAGCGCGCCCCCAGCCAGGCTGGTCGCTCCGCCGCCGGTATCGTATCAAGCTTTTCCGGCTGCTCACCGCCCAAGCTTTGTATGATCGCCCACATGCTTTTACCGACATGCAGTCCGACATCGCCGCCGTAGTTCAGCCGCACAACTTTTGCGCCGGCCTGCTCGATTAGCCGGGCAATCATGTCCCCGACTAGTGTCGTGTACAGGTGCCCGGCGTGCAGCGGCTTGAAAGGATTCGGATCCGAGTACTCCACCAATACGGTTTTACCGGCCAGCGGCTGATCAGCCGTGGCCGTCGCCAGTTCCGCCAGCGCCGCATCGCACAGTAGCAAGTTTAAAAAGCCGGGACCGGCAATATTTGCCTCCCGTATCAGGGGATGATCCTGCAGCTTGGCTGCCAGGGCTTCGGCGATATCACGCGGCGGTTTGCCCAGGCTCTTGGCCAGCTGCATAGCCACGTTGGTCGCTAGATCCCCGAATTGTTCAGCGGGCCGCGTCAACTCCACCGTAGTGTCAACATCGAACACTTCCTTGACAGCAAGCTGAATACTTTTTGCTATAGACTCCATACTCCAGCTATTGTAACAGATACGGCCTAGCTCAATGCCAGACTGAACGCACAAACTGCAGGCCCTGCCAGACAACAACGTATATGCTGCCAAGCAGCACAAAGAACACCAGTGTGACTGCAAAAGTTTGCTCGTGCGCCAAGGGGTTGACGACCCGATCAGAAATATCAACCAGCAGCCCCGCCGGATTAATCAGTACATCCCAGGTATTCCAGCGCAGGTACCTACCTAGGTAAATCGCAAAGCTACATAGCAGCAGCACAGCCCCGATTGCCGCGTGTGCAACTATTGGCAGGAACCGACGATACAGCTCCCGGTGCACGATCAGTAGGCTCGCCATGCCGTATACATAGCCGTTGAAGATGAACAAAAAGAACATCGCGGCATCATACAGCAGACTTACCTCTCCTGTCGCTCGCAGATGAATTAAATCACTCACCAGATAAAAGCTGTTCGGTAAAAAGCCCAGCCAGAGAACAAAAAGCACAATTGACTGCCAGTGATTCCATGAGTATCGCCTTAGCGACCTCACCAGCAGCAGTGCGAATACAATCGGTAGCCACGCCAGCAGCAGGTTCCAAGACAGGAACCAATACCGTACACTGCCGGAAACCAACACGCGCACCGCGAACAGTCCAAGACTGGCGCTACCAGCCACTGCCAGCGCCGCCAGCATACGGCGCATAGGTAACCCTACTTCACTCCACTTAATCATACGGCTAGTATAGCAATTTAGCGGCCCGCTGAGTCTGCCCGCACAAAGGCTTCGCTGCAAAAAGCCTTGTTAAACAGCTCACCCTTGAAGTACTCCATCATGCCTTCGGTCTGGGACGGCATGACGGCTAGCGCCCGGCGCTTCTGGTCGCACAGCTCCCGGGATAATAGGAAGAAAATGTCGCACTCCGCTTCGTCGTATAGTTGCGGCTGGTCGATATTGAAATAAATATCAAACAGCTCGTCGGCCTGCTTGAAGTAGCGTTCATACTTTTCGACAGTCTCCACTGCCTGGTAAACAGTGGGTGACGTATCCGCTTGAGCGGCCGCTAAACCAGCCCACCGAGAAACGGAAATATGATCGGTATGCCCGGTAATACCGTCAGGTCCGAAGGTCAGGATTGTATCCGGCTGGTACTTGTCGATATAGCCAAGCACCACTGCCGCGCCCTCGGCCTCCGGAACGTCCGCAAGCGTTCCATCGATGTACTCAAGCCAGTAATGCTCCTTAACTCCAAGACACTCTAACGCCGCGTGCAGTTCGCGGGCCCGAACTTCGCCGATGGTATCTGGCGGCCAGCGCTTCACGTCATGCGAGCCAGCCTCACCTTTCGTCGCGGTAATACAGATAACCCGCTGACCGTTCGCCACGGCCGCTGCCATGATGCCAGCACAAGAAAACGTCTCGTCGTCAGGATGGGCCCAGACTGAGAGAATGGTACCGAGAGCCCGCACGTCTTCGCTGGTCCGTATTTGCTGATGGAGCATGGTATGTCTATATTTTTGTACTATTTCTTCCATAAAATGCAAGTAATTTTGTTTGAATATCAGCATCCTCAGCCACCGCCACTACTGGTCCGAACAAGCCAGAGCTTCGAAATTCCGCTTCGCGCGGCACACTGTTCTCGTACACCGCCTGCGCTAGATCGCGATCCATGATCAAGCTGCACTGCAGGCCCTGCCCCAGATCCCAGGCGTGTACCAACATGTCGCTGCCTAGTTCGGCTAAATAATGCCGGGCCGGCACATCACCATACGAAAGATGGACGGTTGAATCGACATCTGCCCGCTTCGCGCGCTCCACGGCGATGAACGCATACTCCTCCCACCTAGAGACTATGTCGCCGCCGGTATAGTCGCGCTCGTGAGACGTGCCGACTTCTGCAACTGTCCGGCCTGCCAACATGTCCGGCTCCCAGGCCAGCTCGTTCATCATGTGATTCAACAGCGCCCGTACATCCCACTCGCTGCAGGGCGTCTGCGCATTCAGATGGTGCACCCGAACCTGGCGAACCAGTCCGGTAGCATGGTCGAGCGATTGTTCAATAATCTGGACCGCATCCATAGCTCCCCCTGTCCTGTTCTGCACTTCAGTGTAGGGCAGACAGACCAGGGTGGCTGTGAACTATCCGGCATCTGGGAGCCCACCCTGTTCCGGACAAATTTAATCCTTTCAGGCGAAAGTTCAGTGTTCGGCAAATACCAACAGAGTTCGCTAGAGACAGCCCTGGGTAAGCTAGCCCCGCCTGCTACTTCACCAGCTCCTGTTTTAGTTTTTCAATAAGATCAACCGGAGTCGGATTAAGGCCATTTGCAATAGCCAGGTACAGACTGACGAAGTCCCCGAGTGCAATCGTCCACAGCATATGCTCAAGCACTGTTTTACCTTGCGCCTCAACCGTCAACGGCTCCGGCCGCTTGCCGGAAAGCAACCGATTACTCACCTCGAACCGCTTCTGTACCCGCGGATGCTCAAAGCTGCTTTTTAAGTCAATAACCGCATACGGCTTTTGCACTGGATGGCTGGTCCAGCCCAGAAACTCGTTGTGATTGAACTCTGGATACTGATTGCACCAGGCTACGTTCTTGGCATTTTCATTGAAGCTAATTTTCCACTTATAGGCCGCCGGATACATCAACGGACCGGCATACACCACCGGCGACTTACCGACAAGCTCCAGAGCCAACTGCTTGGCAAGATTATCTTCGGTTGGCACATCCGCGCGCCACTGCAGCGTTTGGTCTTTTAAGAAAGTGCTGGCATGCTCCAACGCATCAAGTGCATCCTGGGCGATACCAGCATACTCCAGGATTGTGACCAGCGCCCGCAAATTATACAGCGAAGCCATGCGCGGCTGCATCCCGCTCGGCATGAGCGCCAGTGGATACCCCTTCTCTTTTGCAATCTCCGCCAGCTTGCCACCGGAAGTAATAACCGCGACCAGCGCTCCGGCCGCTTCAGCCTGCCCGAGTGCCTCCAGAGTTTCCTCCGTGTTGCCCGAGTAGCTGGAGGCAATGAACAGCGTATCGTGTGTCACATACTTTGGAATAGTGTATCCACGAACAATCTCAAACGGCACATCATAACCCGGCCATGTTACACTCATTTGCGCCGCAAGCGCCGAGCCGCCCATGCCGGCAAAGACGACATTTTTTACTGCCTTCAGCCGCTCCGCTTCCGCTCCTAAGGTAAAGTCATGGCCCAGTTGTTGCCATTGCCGCTCAGCTACCCCGAGCGCATCCTGGGCATCCCGCTCATGAATCAACTTCAAATCGTCCAACATACAGGCATTGTACCCCTTGAGCTGCGGTATTCACAATAAATATTAACGCAGCGCGTTGGCAATCGAACGGTTATGCTTTATTATGGGGGTGTCATTGATAATTTAAAACATAACGGTCTGCTGCTTGGCAGACAAAGGTGGGAACTATGTTCGGACAGAATAACCAGGACGACAAAACACAAGCGGACGTCCCGAAAGACGAAAATACAGAAGAGAATCAGCAGGATACGGCAGTTGACAGTTCATTTGTCGATGCAGCCAACGCCAGCGACACCGCACCTGTTTCGACCGACGATCCTGCCAGCGCCTTTGCGATCTCCGACAGCGGCGCCTTCGGCGCTGACTCCGGCCCTGATAGCGTGCCTATCGGTGCCGACAGTAATGAGCTGCTAATCATCAAACAGGAGGCACTTCGCCAGCTCACACCTTTGGTTGGCCTGCTCGATCAGACTCCTGAAGAGCGGTACCGCACCACGATGATGATGATTCAGGCATCAGACAACCAGGCACTGATCAAGGATGCCTACGCTGCCGCCCAGAAGATTACTGACGAAAAGGTCCGTGCTCAGGCCCTGCTCGACATCGTCAACGAAATCAACTACTTCACACAGCAGCAATCAAACCAGTAGATTAGTTCTCCCTCAAAAAACAAGCGGCCCGAAATGGGCTGCTTGTTTTTACTGTCACCCTTCTATCTCTATGCTGCGGTATTGCTGCGCCGGGAAGGAGCCATGAACTTGTAGTAGGAAAAGCCGGAGACAAATGAAACGACAACAAACAGCAGCATGGTCTCTCGAGGACCAGTATTTGGGATATCTCCGTTACTGTTGGCTTGAGGCTGTGGTGCCGGCTGACCGTCAGTAGCGGTCGGCAGCGTGGGCTGCGGCTCGGGTGTAGGCCGCGGCGCAGGTTCGGTTTCCGGTTGTGGTGCCGGCTGCGACTCACCCTGACCGTCCGCCTCTTGCTGGGCGCTATTTTCGGTATTGCTCTGAGCCGTCTCTTCACCACTGTCGTTATCAAATACTGTCCGATACGCCCATCGCCCGCCAAAAAACAGTAGGACAGCCAAAGCCAGCGTCACGAGCAAGGTGCCGATTCCCAGCAGCCAAGCAATACCGGTCCGCTCACGCTGCTCGGCCTGATAATACTTCTTGATCTCTGCAGGAACCCCATTATTAGAGTTCTTTTTTCGGTTAAACGGCCACATGGACTTTGCCTTGACTCCCCTTCTACGATAGGATTACCATACTACAATCTAGATATTCTGGCAATAATTAGGCCTTCATGTTTTAGTCATGGCCATGTGATGCCGACAGCCATGGGAGCAAATGTATAATACCCTTATGAGCAATGCAGCAAGAGCAATCATTATCGAGAACGATCAACTTCTGGTCATGCATCGCAATAAATACGGCAGTGAATATTTCACGCTTGTCGGTGGACGGGTTAACGACAACGAAACCATCGAGCAGGCTCTGATTCGCGAAGTCAAAGAAGAAACTGGCTTAGACGTAACGGCGCATCGCCTTGTGTTCTTTGAGGCACACCCTGCGCCGTACAACCAGCAATATATTTATTTGTGCGAGGTCGCACCGTACAACAGTGTTGCCATCCAGTCATACTCCGAAGAAGGCCTTATGAATCGCCTGAACGCCAATACCCATAAACCGGTATGGGTATACAAAGACGCCTTCCATACCCTGCAATTCCGTACTCCGCAACTTCAAACTGCCATCCTGCAGGCACTGAAGAGCGGCTTCCCAACGGAGCCAAAAGAGATATAGCCAGCTTGAGGATTTTCTTTTAATAAATCTAGAAATCCCGCAAGCTTACCCACCTTGCTGCAGACTTCCAAAGAACAAGTCAGGGCATAAAAAACAGGCCGTCCGGAACGCAAGGACGGCCTGTTTGATTAGAGTATGCTGCCCAGGACTACATCATGCCCATGCCGCCGCCCATGCCGCCTGCAGGCATAGCTGGCTCTTCCTTTGGCACCTCAACCACTAGCGCCCCCATGGTCATAGCCGTACCGGCAATGGATGCCGCATTCTGCAGCGCTTCCTTGGTCACACGGGCCGGATCAACCACACCGGCTGACTTGAGGTCAACCAGGCGGGTGGGCTCGTTAACATCGACACCCTGCCCCCGCTTTGCCGCCTTCACCAGTGGCAGCCACTCATCAGCATTCAGTCCGGCGTTCGACAGCAGGATGCGGAATGGCTGCTCCAGGGCGCTTCTGAGGATCGTCTTTCCGGCAGAAATCGTCGCATCCTCGTCTTCGGTTTTGATTGAGCTGGCCAGGTTGACCAGCGTTACACCGCCGCCGGGGACAATTCCCTCTTCCAGCGCTGCCTTTACAGCATGCACGGCATCGTCAACGCGGAATTTCTTTTCTTCAATTTCAGTCTCGGTAGCACCGCCGACCTTAATGACTGCAACCTTGCCAGAAAGTGCCGCTCGGCGCTTCTCCAGGTTCTCTTTGTCGTATTCGCTAGTGGCCTTTTCAGCCTGGGCGCTAATTTGTTCAATACGTGCTTGAACGTCAGCCGCCTTGCCGCCGCCCTCGATAATTGTTGTGTCGTCTTTGGTGACAATGACTTTGCGGGCCGTACCGACCATGCCAAGTTCAGCATTTTCAAAAGTATGCCCTTGGTCCTCGCTGATAACCGCACCGCCGGTAAGCACTGCGATATCCTCGAGTACCTCCTTGCGCCGATCGCCAAAGGATGGAGCCTTGACTGCGACGGAGTTAAAGACGCCCTTCAACTTGTTTAGCACCAGCGTGCCGAGCGCTTCGCCCTCAACATCATCAGCAATGATGACCAGATCTTTCTTGCCGGACTGAGCAAGCTTCTCCAAGATCGGCAGAAATTCCTGGACCGAGCTGATCTTCTTATCAGTAATCAAAATAGCCGGCTTATCATACACCGCCTCCATGCGGGTCGCATCGGTCACCATGTAGGGGCTGACAAAACCGCGATCCATCGTGAAGCCTTCGACCACCTCGCTCTCCAGCTCCAGACCCTGACCTTCCTCTACTGTAACGACGCCGTCCTTACCGACCTTCTCAATCACCTCAGCAATCAGATTGCCGATCTCCGCATCGCCAGCGCTGATGGTCGCCACCTCAGCTACCCGCTGCTTGTTGCCTTTGATATCTTCAGCAAACGTACCAAGCTTCGTGATGACGTCTTGCGCGGCAGCCTCAAGCCCCTTGCGAAGCAGCATCGGGTTGTGGCCAGCAGCAATTAATTTGTTCGCCTCATTCAAGATGTGATATGTCAGCACCGTAACGGTTGTCGTGCCATCACCAGCAACATCATTCATTTTACTGGCGGCCTGCTTAATCAGCTCCGCACCTACCTTAAAGCCAAGCGTCTCATCATCGACATCAGCAATCTCCACCCCTTTTGCAACCGTTACACCGTCGTGCGTGACGGTCGGGTTACCGAATGACTTGCTGATAACAACGTTACGGCCTTTCGGACCCATCGTCGTTTTAACCGCATCATACAAAATTTGCGCACCGCCCAGAATCCGGCGGCGGGCATCGCTGTCATAGAAAACTTTTTTGCTCACAGGAGTCTCCTTTCAGTCATATTTACCTTTTATACGTACTTACCTGCTTGAATAGTTTCGGAAAATTTGGCATCAAAAAACGACCGCTATTTAACAGTCGCCAGGATATCCTCTTCCTTAACAAGGATGTACTCATCGCTCCCGACCTTAACATCGGTCGTGCTATAACTCTTGTAAATGATTCGGTCCCCAACCTGAATCTGCTTAGCATCCTTCCCTACCGCGACAACCTTGGCTGTCTTAGGCTTTTCCTTCGCCGCGTCCGGCAGATACAATCCGCTCGCGGTTTTTTGTTCAGCCTCTTCAGCTTGTGCGACAACGTAATCCGCAAGTGGGTGGATAGTAACGCTCATATCATCCTCCTTTTTATGTCTTGGTATAAGAAGGATTAGCACTTCTCGCAATTGAGTGCCAATCCACTAGCACTCAATATAGCTGAGTGCCAACTGAGCGTCAAGCTTGTTTGCGGGGGAGAAAATTGCCGCGCTTGCGAATCGGCACAAGCTCATACGATAGTAACTTGACGAGCAAATCCTCCAGTCTGGCTCGGGGCGTTCCCTCTGCCTCGCCTTCTGGTGAAACATCATTTTCGTAATACTCATCAATCTTGTAGTTTGACACCTTGAGCATCCGTACTGCCCCGTTAGCAGCCATGTGCCGTATTTTAAAATGCCGGGAAGGATTGTCCTTGCCAAGCAAAGGCCTGGGGTGAAACGTGCTGATCGCTGACTCGTCCACCGGTATAATGACCTCGAACTTCTCCCCTTGGTTGTGCCGGAAAAGATCGAAGCTCTCAGTGAGTCCGAATATCGCATTCAGCTCGCCCGACACCGGATCCCGATCAGTCAGTATATGACTGTATCCGCTCACCTCATTTTGCTCCCGTACGGCATCCTCGAACCGCAGCAAAGCCGCAGCAAATAAGCCTGAAACCAGCCGCTCCTGATCAGGATCAAATTCACCGCTCGGTTGGCCACTGCGAAACTCTGCGTTCATAAATACTTATTTAATAATATCATGGTATTGTCAATATTGTCTATGGTTGTTATAATCTGAACTATCCTGTTCCCCGAGTAGGAAGGCGGTGTGGATGTCAACTTTGCATCTCACCAGAATTACCATTCCGGACTTCGGTTCGGTCGAGCTGACGGATCTGAGCGTCAAGCGCGGGAGCCTCACCTTCGAAGTGGAGCTCCTCAGCGAGGATGCAATGACCGTCGTGAAGAAAGTCGCGGAGAACTTCGATCGGTTCCAGGCATTCTGGCCGAAGAAGAAGACCCTGACTTGCAAGGTCAAGCTTGATGGTGTCGAAGCACGAAAGCGTCGCGGTCTCCTGGCTCATGCCGGTGCCGACTTCCTTTGTGCCGTCCAACGAGAAGCTCAAGCTCTCGTTGAAGCAACTTCCCCAAACGCTCGCCGGCTCATCGCCGACAAGCACTGCGCCCCGACCGCTAAGCAGCCGTACGTCAACGACATGAGGCGAAGGGTTCGCACCTAGGGAACCGGATGACCGGACGGGAGTGGCTGCTGCCAATGCGGCGCTCCCGTCCGGGTTCCGGGCTTGGTTACTATGGTTTCACTGTTCTCGCGTTGCAGGCAGCTTTCGCCTCCGCCCTTCTGAACAAAACCTATATACCAAGCCCGATCCCACTCACTCGTTTACTATGTGAAAGAGCCCATGCGAAGCGTTGGGCTCTTTTGTTGTCTCATGTTAGCGCCACTTAGTCTGTGAACTTTATTACAAATACTACTGTTTGTAGCTGAGCTCTGCAAGCACCTCACGTGCCACTTGCCGCTCATCCCACGGCTGCTTTTTGCCGCCCATTGCCCGGTAATCCTGGTGCCCCAGCCCTGCTAGCAGCACGGCGTCACCCTTCTTGGCCGTCTTAAACGCCGCCGCAATTGCTGCCCGCCGATCTGGAATCTCAGTCGTCTTCTCCGTCCCCTTGGCAGCCCGAATCCCTTCCAAAACTGCCCGCCGGATCGTGTCCGGGTCTTCGGTGTAGGTCTCATCATCAGTCAGATAAATCCGATCCGCATACTGCGCGGCGACCCGGCCCATCAGCGGCCGCTTGGCCTTGTCACGATCGCCCGTCGCCCCAAAGACAACGTACAGCCGCCGCTTTGTGGCCTGCTTAAGACTGCCCAATACATTAGCAAGCGCATCAGGCGTATGCGCATAATCGACAATAACACTAAAATCCTGCCCGCAGTCAATTGGCTCCATCCTGCCCGGCACTGAGTGCAGTGCCGCGGTGCCGGCAATCGCTACCTCTGAAGGCAGGCCAAGCGCCAACCCGCACGCCGCTGCTGCGGCGGCGTTATAGAGGTTAAATAAACCTGGCAGATTAGCCGTGAGCTGCAATGCAGTGTCGGTCTTTCCTGGGCGCACCTCAGCCGAACTGCCGGCCGGACCGGCCTTGACCTTACTTAGTCGCAAGCTACTGTCTTTATGCTTGCCATAACTCCACACCCGACCGACTGCTTGCCCGGCAAAATACTCGAACCACTCGTCGTCGCGGTTCAGCACTACCGACTTGGGTCTAGCATAGCCATTGAATAGCCGGGCTTTTGTAGTGGCGTACTGCTCCATCGAACCGTGATAGTCCAGGTGATCCTGGCTGAGATTCGTCATAACTGCCACCTCTATCGGGATACCGACTAGTTTGTGCTGGTCCAGTGCCTGGCTTGTAACCTCCAGGACGACGAAATCCACCTGCTTTTGCTTGGCAGTCCTTAAGAACGCCAGTAGCTCTGCTGTAAGCGGTACGGTGCGGTGAATGGTATTGTCTTTACGCTCACCAGCCATTTCTATCACCGCCGTCGTAAACATAGCAGTCCGGTGACCGGCAGCCTTTAGCATCTCGTTAATGAAATTGCAGGTCGTGGTCTTGCCGTTCGTACCCGTCACGCCAATAATCTTCAGGTTGCGCGCCGGAAAGCCGTACCGCGCCTGCAGCGCGTAAATCCGCGACTTGCGGTAGATCTCCTCCGCCAGCCGCGCGCCGCGCGCCGGTAACACTTTCCGAGCAAGCTTTTTCGGGTTCATACACACAATGATACAGTAATGAAGATGCAAATATTAGGAATCGAAACTAGCTGCGACGAGACTGCCGCGGCAGTCGTGGAGCTTACCAACTCCGGTCAGCTGCGGCTGCGCAGTAATATCGTCGCCAGTAGCATGGACATCCACGCCAAATACGGCGGCGTGGTGCCGGAAATTGCTGCTCGCTCGCATATTGAAGCCATAATTCCGGTCATACGTGAAGCACTCGAGGCCTCCCAGTCCGACTGGGGCGCAATTGACGGTATCGCGGTAACCTACGGCGCTGGCCTGGGCGGCAGCCTGCTGATCGGAGTCCTAACCGCCCGCACCCTTGCTATTGTCAAGCAAAAGCCGCTATATGCCGTTAATCATGTCGAGGGACACCTTTATGCTAATTTCATAACCGAAACACCCCTACCCGACTACACCCTACCTGCCGCACCGCCGGAATTCCCCTTGCTCGGTCTGATTGTCAGCGGCGGACACAGCCAGCTGGTGCTTTTTAAGGATCATTTTGACTATGAACTGCTGGGCCGAACGTACGATGATGCAGTCGGTGAGGCATTTGATAAAGTGGCAAAAATCCTCGGCCTCCCCTACCCTGGCGGCCCGTCAGTGTCCCGCGCTGCCGAGCGTGGCAGCGCAAGCGCTTTTCAATTTCCGAAAGCCAAACTAGCCCACAAGTACGACTTTAGCTTTTCAGGCCTTAAAACAGCCGTTCTGCGGGCAGCCCAAGCTGCCGTCGGCAAATCGCACGACTTCCCAAGCTTCGAACTTGCCGGGCTACTCACCGACGACCAGAAAGCTGACATTGCCGCCAGCTTCCAGCGGGCAGCCCTCGAGACCATTGTCGACAAAACGGTACTCGCCTTCGAGGAGTTTACCCCGAAAAGCATCATTGTCGGCGGCGGCGTGGCCAGCAGTCCGGAGCTACGGCGGCAACTAGCTGAGCGGCTACCAGTTCCAATCAGCTACACCGACCCCAAACTGTGCACCGACAACGGCGCCATGATTGCCGCGCTCGGCTGCTTCAAAGCCAAGCTAAAGCAACCCGCTGCCGACCCCTATTCGCTCGACATCGCCCCGAATCTCACGATGTAGTATGCGTCGGGCGCCATTGATCCCGCGGAATTTGCTGCACTTCACTCAGCCGGCTTTCGAGCATTCCAGCAACCATCACCTTTCGCAGGCTAGTCAGCGGCAGCCTGCCCCGCTTGCGCCGCGCACGCTCAACTCTGGTCTCATGAGGGTGGATAAACTCTATATCGATATCATCATTGGTCACGTACTCGCTATCCGGCACGCTAATGATATCGCCTTCGCCTCGCTCATCTGTCTGCTGTATAAACAGCCGATCACGCGGTGTCATGCCGGATTCGGCCAGCAGCTTCGACGCTTCCGGTAACTCACGTCCGAGAAATCGTCCGACAACCAGCTTACTACCATCATCCCTGAGCATTTCAGTCTGCTGCTTCGCCTGACCGTCAGACGACATGTCGATAAGGAACTGATCCTTATTCAAATTGTTCATAAAGTCATGCACCAGCTCACGCAGCTGCCGGGCGACCGGTGAAGGCATCTGTTCGGGAGTGTGATTTTTGTTTTCGTTCATACATACTGTATTTTACCATAAGCTTTATGCGTTGTCAATTCTATTTTTGACCCCTTTGGACCTGGGGAGGCAGTATCCTGAACAGGCCAACGAGTCGAAGCTCGTCATGGGCGTGCGGATCACCCGCTTCTATATGGTGCCGAAGCATTGAGTTATGAGCCTGCGCCCGATCGGATAGCAGGCCATTCGCCGAAATAAAGTAGTCCCCTTCCCTAGCCTCGGAATTAAACGCCATGTCTACCTGCTTCAGCGCCTCTATGACCCGAAGCTCACGGCCTGTCCGGACATCAGCTATGCCCGACGGCTCGTTCATGGCGCCGACGGTAAACTCACTGACTAGTGCGTACCTTTCATGGGGAGTCCTATTGCTCATCGCCCCTATGCTTGCACCTGGCTACGCAACTGTCAAGCTCCCCTCTCAGGACCACTGGCAGCGGTTACTGGCTGCGATTTATTTTCTCCCCCATTCTTGATATGCTGTAAGTACAAAACAAACACACCGGTACCGCCCTGAATCCCATCGGGGCAGCACTTTACGAACAAAAAACGAACATTTGGGGCACTAGTCAAGAGGGTTTTCCAAGAAACCTTGTTGATTAGTGCGTTTTATTTTCACGTGAAAACTGCTGACATAATATGGCGTATCAGATATAGAAGTGATATGCTGATACTAATTTTGTGAGCGAGACAAAGAGGATTTGGAGCTATGAAACTACCGAAAACCTACGAGCCATCAGAGTATGAACAGGATATCTACGCACTGTGGGAAAAGAGCGGTGCGTTTATGCCGAAGAACAGGGGCAGTGACAAGCACTACAGCATCGTGGTACCGCCGCCAAACGCTAACGGCGACCTACACATCGGTCATGCTCTAACACTGGCACTCGAGGATGTCGCCGTCCGCTACCACCGAATGAAGGGGGATGCAGCACTATTGTTACCGGGTGCCGATCACGCTGGCTTTGAGACGCAAGTTGTCTTTGAACGGCAGTTGGCCAAAGAAGGGAAGAGTCGTTTCGACTTCAGCCGAGAAGAGCTTTATCAGCAGATATGGGACTTTGTCGCCCAGAACCGCGACAACTTTGAGTCACAGTTCCGTCGCCTCGGCGCCAGTGTAGACTGGACACGATACACCTTCACCCTGGACGAGAAGGTAGTAGCTCGCGCCTACAGCACCTTTAAGCAGCTCTGGGATGATGGATTAGTATATCGAGGCACCAGGCTAGTTAACTTCTGTACCTTCCACGGCACTGCGTTCGCTGATATAGAAGTAGTGCACAAAGAGGTAAAAGGCAACCTCTGGTATATCCGCTATCCGCTGACTGATGGTAGTGGTGAATTGACTGTGGCCACCACCCGCCCCGAGACAATGCTTGGCGACACTGCCGTTGCCGTCCACCCAGAAGACAAGCGATTCCGGAAATACATCGGTAAGACAGTCCAGCTGCCGCTAACCAACCGCGTGATACCGGTAATCGCCGATGAAATGGTGGATAGGGAATTTGGCACCGGAGCCGTCAAGATAACTCCAGCGCACGACCCTAACGACTTCGAAGCAGGCGAGCGGCACGATTTGCCGAAAATATCCGTCATTGATTATGAGGGCAAGCTATCAGCCGAGGCACCGGACGTATATCGCGGCCTTACTGTTGATGAGGCGCGCAAACAGGTGGTGAAGGACTTAGAAGAGCAGGGATTCCTGATCAAAACAGAGGGACACCTCCACAACGTCGGTCACTGCTATAAGTGCGATACCGTTATCCAGCCGCTACTGCGCGAACAGTGGTTCATTGACATGCAACCTCTGGCCGAGGAGGCCATCAAGGCCCTGAAGGCAGGGAAGATTACCTTCTACCCTGACAGCCGACGCGAACAGCTGATACGCTACCTGGAGAGCCTAAAAGACTGGAATATTTCCCGTCAAATTGCCTGGGGTATCCCGATTCCCGCCTTCCAAAACCTCGATAATCCTGATGACTGGATATTCGACGAACGCGTCAGTGAAGAAATAATAACCGTGGACGGTAAAACCTACCGTCGTGACTCTGATGTGTTTGACACCTGGTTCTCAAGCGGGCAGTGGCCATTCGCAACACTCGGCTATCCCGATCATCCGGACTCCAAAAAATACTACCCACTCAGCCTCATGGAAACTGGTTACGACATTATGCTGCCATGGGTTTCGCGGATGATCATGCTTGGACTCTATGTCACGGGAAAAGTACCGTTTAAGGCGGTTTACCTGCACGGGCTGGTACTCGATGAGCATGGACAGAAGATGAGCAAGAGCAAGGGCAATGTTGTTAACCCGATGGAGGTGGTCGAGAAGTATGGCTCGGACGCACTCCGGATGGGAATCATCACCGGGCAAACGCCGGGCAGTAACCAGCCGTTTATATCCTCTCGGGTTGTCGGTGCAAGGAACTTCGCTAACAAACTCTGGAACATTGCGAGGTATATTGAAGACAGGACCAAGGACCTAGATAGTGGCGCCAAGCCAAATCCAGAAACTCTAGCTGATCACTGGGTATTGACTAAATTACAACACTCTACAGAACGCATTAGTGAACTGCTGGAAAACTATCGCTTCAGCGAGGCCTACGAAGCGCTGTACCACACTGTTTGGGATGATTTTGCTGACTGGTACATTGAAGCCTCTAAGGCCAGTCCTAACCCCGGTGTGCTGGCTTACGGCCTGGAAACTATCCTTAAGCTGACCCACCCCTTCGCACCCTTTGTAACCGAAACTATCTGGCAGACCTTGTCGTGGAACAGCGGCACCGCGCCGGACGAAATCGACATACTGGCAACCAGTGCCTGGCCAAAGCCTGTCCGCGCCGACAAGCGGGCAGCGCGCGACTTCGGAGAGATCCAGGAGATCGTTTCGGAGATTCGCGCCATTAAATCAGCAGTAAAGGTCTTTACGCCAAATCTTTACTACACTGACGCGCCGCTGATCGCCAGCAACGCCGCTCTCATCAAACAGCTCGCCGGCCTCGGAGAGGTGCGCGAAGTCAGCGACGGGCATGGCCTGAACCTGACTAACCCAAAACATGCTGCTTGGCTAGACATTGATAATGAGACAATACGTACCTACAGAGAAGAACTTTCCAAGAAGCAAGAACAGCAGGAGCAGCTCATTAAACAGCTGGAAGGACGGTTGGCAAATAAGTCATATGTCAAGAACGCCCCCAAGCACGTCGTCGACCAGACTAAAACACAACTTGCTCAGGCCCGGGAACTGCTGGAATCGATTTCCGCGGAGCAAACACGCTTTACAGTCAAATAAGCCACGACCAGCACCAGGAGAGGGAAGGGCACGAGCCGCCGCTACTGCTCGGTCGGCTCTAGCGCCGCCCGCACACGAGCAACAGACTCCTCAAGCCGATAATCATCAAACCACAGCACATGCCAGCCAGCGCGCTCAGCCGCCATGAGGTTAGTCCGGGAATCATCTATCAGCAGTATCTCATGTGGATCGCTCTTCGACGCCTCTTGCGCAATCTCATAAATTTTTGGTTCCGGCTTAATAGCGGATACAACCGAGGAATCGATAATGGCCGCGTAGTCAATGCGCGGCAGCAGCCCTCGCTCCAGCATGGCATCAATCAGACCAGGCATGATGTTGCTAAGCAGTCCGACACGGTAGTACTGAGATGACCAAACTACCATCTCATGCATCGGCTCAATGGCATCGATGGCATCAAGGTAGTATTTCGCCCAATCAATTATGCCCATACCAAGCTGCGCGCCAAGTCGGCGGTTAAAGTCCTCCATGGACATTTCGCCGCGACAAGCAGCGTCATTATAGTGCCAAAAAGCCGTTTCAATCACATCAGCTGGCTTGCCGGACTCCTCGGCTATGCGATTAAACGCGCGGTGAAAGAACCGCACCAAACATCCGTTGATGTCAAAGTAGACGAACTGCACCCCGCTCTTAGTACGCCGTCTCTGGGGAGGCGCCTGCACTGCGGCAGACTCCATGCCCATTAGAGTGTCGAGGGAGGTCCCGAGAACCGTTGCAATTTGAAAAATCGTAAAGACCGAGGGCGCCTTAATAGCACCGCGCTCAATCTTGGCCAGTGTCGAATAGCTTAAGCCAGCTTTTTGGCATAACTCCTGCTGTGTCAGGCCGGCAGCACGCCGCGCCTCCTGCAGCCGCTTACCCAAGGCCTTCTCAATTGCCCCACCGTCAACCGAATCCATAGCCATATATTACCAGTCAAAGCTGAAAAATGCGATAAAAAAGTTATTAAACGGCTAGCCCGCTACCAGGCCCATAAGCGTGAAGGCGATAATAAAAACCACAATCGCTACTACTACGCTCGCAATGATTGAGGTAGTCGCATTACCGCCGGTACGGCGAACAACCTTGCTATACACCCACGCACCCACGCCTACAGCGAAAATCAGGGCCACCACAAAATTAGACATAAGCTTAGTGTAGCATAGGGCCCGATTAAAACTTCAGCCGTTCGGCCATTTTAGCTAGCGCCGCATGATCCGGTTCAGCGCTCGAATCCTGCGGTGCATGAAACTCCGCAGCGGTATCGAAAGGGAAGAGCTTAACGTGCACATGCGGCACATCCAGCCCCTCTATCTGTACTGCTATACGCCTCTTATCTGGAAAAACTTCCCGCAAGCGCGCCCCGACCCGCTTAACTGTCCGCATCAGCGCCTGATACTCATCGTCCGGGAGCTCAAAAAAGTCTTCCACCTGTCGCTTGCTTACCACCAGCACCATGCCAGGCTGGACCGGATGGATATCCATAAAAGCAATTGTATGCTCGTCCTCATACACTTTATGGCTGGGGATTTCGCCTTTGATAATCCGGGTAAAAACACTGTCTTCCATGTCCCCATGGTCGGTCACACGCCGTCGTCTGTCAAGCGCCAGTCAAGCCCGGTAGGAAAAGTAAACCAGAAGCGATTTTTCTTATACAATATGGCTATGAATATCCTCAGGAAGCTAGCGCTGTACTTCGCGGGGTCAATACTGACATTCAGCCTGATGCTGCTGGTTTTCGCCTATGGCATCCTGCAAATCACTACCAATCCGCAAAAGATCAAAGACATCCTAGCTGAGAGCGAGATTTATCGTACGATTGTCCCAGCCATTATTGAGCAAAACGCCAAACAAGAAATTCAGGATGGCGGACAGTCCGCTGGTGTTCCGCTGAGCGATCCAGCCATCAAAAGCGCTGCCGAGGCCGCCTTTTCACCGGAGTTTATTCAGAAATCCTCTGAAGCCATCATTGATAGCATGTACGAGTGGCTAGAAGGGGAGACGGCAGCACCGGAGTTCTCGCTCGACATCAGCAACGCTCGCTCAACCTTCGCGACCCTGGCGGCAAAAAATGTGCGTGACCGCCTGGAGAGCCTTCCAACCTGCGCAGGCCTGGTATCAATCGCCGACATGAACATTTTTAACGCCACCTGCCGGCCGGCACACCTCAACCTAGATATTGAAGCCAGCCAGCTGGAGTCCGATATCTTAGGCAGTCAAGGCTTTCTGCCGGACACGGAAATTAATGCGGAGAACTTTACAGCTCCGAATAGCAGTAGTGAAACAACGATATTTGAGCAAGCCGCCGCCCTGCCTCGGGTCTACCAAAGACTCAAACTAACCCCAATCGTACTGGGAATAATAGCCGTAATTTCAGCCGCGGCAATTGTGCTGCTCAGCTCTTCGCCTCGTAGAGGTATCCGCCGCATCGCCACTACGCTCATCGTCAGCGGTCTGCTGCTGCTCGGTGGCATCCTGCTGGTCCAGTTTGGCCTGGAACAGGCCAGCAGTGCCGTTGCCAACACCCCGTCGGTCGGCGCCTTCAGCGAAAAGCTGGTTTGGCTGGTCAACCGAGTCGGAAACGAGTTAAGTAGTCCGTACCTGCTCTTTAGCTGCATCTATCTCGCAATGGGGAGCGGCCTATTTGTAGTCCTGCGCCTCACACGCTCTGGCAGGCATCTACAGGGCAAAGAAATTCCCCTTAAGCCTGCACTTCAAACCGGGTCCACGAATGATACAGCAAGCCGGGAAGGGCACACCGCAACCCCACATCCCGAGCAGCCGACCACCGCAGCGCAAGACACGCCCCAAAACCAGTAGTTGGCACTCGGGGTGGGTCAGCGTGATTAACTAAGTAGTGCCGAGCAGTGCCACGTCTGTTTATCAGAAAAACGCCTGCCTCGCCTCTGTGCATTCAAATATCCGTATCAAATAAAACACCCCGCCAGTAGCGGGTGTTTTATTATGGCGGAGAGGGAGGGATTCGAACCCTCGGTACGGTTGCCCGCACACTGCTTTTCGAGAGCAGCACCTTCAACCACTCGGTCACCTCTCCAGTGTATATCCTAGGCAATTTTAACAGAGATTGTTGAAGATTTATGCAGCATTTGCCCACTTTAGCTACCTGGAGACACAGCAGCTACTTACACTCACCACACCCTAGGGCACAGCACCTAAGCTCTGCGCGTACTGACTCCGCAAGCCCACCTCGTGCAACTCAAAGAATTGGGTGAGGCCAGGGACTTTGACACTCAGGATTATTCGGCATGCTGTACCGATAGGCGCAGAGGCGAGTACCGTCACCGAGATTCTCCTCGCCATGACAATCAACTCCTTGGTTGTTACAGTTACGCACCCATTTCTCCAAAACATCACGATTCCAGCCATTCACCCAGTCACCGTGCATGGAGGATCCTGGCTGCGTACCGTTAATATCACTCGCCAGCCGCCAGCCTGAAGTGCCCTGTGGTGCAGAAAAGAAGATTCGGTAGGTTATCTGCGTCAATGGCACGGGGTGCGATGAGGGGCAGCCACCATTCGCATAAGCCATGTGGCTTTTATGGTCAGCGGAGTCCAAGTTAACCCCGTCCCAGCACTGTGGGAATTCAAGCTGCCAAATCATTTCACTGCCTGCCGGACAGTTCGGAATTGTCGCCCCACTGCCAGCAGAGCAGGAAAAGAACGAGCCGTTATCGGAGTTGGGCAAATTATGCTGAGGAGTTGTGCTGTATGCATTTCCGGTAATCATGCGTAGCCCCGCCGGGAATGGCCGGACAGATGCGGCAGAAACACCCCGATAGCCCGTCTTGTAATAAATCTCTATTCGATGCGGCACTTGCGGTACGCCATTGCCGTCAATCATAGCAGGAACCCAGTAGGACGTCCTATTAGCCCCGCCACCCGCACACGTAGAGGCATGGTTCTGCAGATGCAGGTTGGAGACATCTGTCGTGTAGTCTGTCGATACATTTCCCCAGTACATATGCAGATGTGCGGCATCTTTCTGCCCAGGATAAACAAGCGGGTCGTCGTAGTTAAAGTGTGAATACTCACAGTCAGTCCTAAATGCACCCACACGGTCACCTCTATCGATAGGAAAATAGCCTGCATAATGTATCCGGATATCAGACCACCACGCTACACCGTCTTTATTCGTCGCTCGGGCAGGTATCGCGCTCTCATTAATGTACGTCAGGTTATCGCCGCCTTTTGCACCGGACGCATCGCCGCCTGGCGGTGGCGGCGTTGGATCGGGATTGGCGGCTATGAACTTGAGATAGCTACCACCCGCAGCGTTGGCATCACTCACCGGTTCGACCGAACCAGTGAACTCTGTCATACCAGTTAGGGAAAGAGGAATAAACTGGTTCGTGAGAGCGGATGAACGGAAAATAAGCGCAGAAAAAAGTCCGATAACAGCCAGGCCAAGACCAGCCATGACTATCTTATCCCGATGGAGAGAAAGCAGAGAGGGAGCGGGTTCGATATCAGTTGTTTGTATTGGTGTGGTTAAAGTTTTCTTCGTGTGTTTCTTCATGTCTGCAATTACCAATTTAGATCAATTGTCCTCAATGTCTATACATAAGCATACCCCAAGACCGGCCTATGATACAGGGCAAACTAGTAATATTCTTATCCGCAGGCTCCGCACTAGTATTTCCTCTGTAATTATGCTACTATTACCCCTGTTCATTTTTCAGATTTTTGCTTCTGAATTATTCATACCAATTAAGCACCCGTAGCTCAGCTGGATAGAGCGTTGGCTTGCGGAGCCAAAGGTCGTAGGTTCAAATCCTGCCGGGTGTACCAACGAAAGCGCCTCGCACACTGCGAGGTTTTTTCGTCTTGCAGCCTCAATATGCCTGACAGCTAAGATGGTATGGGGGTGGCTTGCACTGAACACTTACAGTAAGAAAACTCACAAACACAAGGGAAATAGAAATAATAGTCACTTTACTAGAGCATAAATTTGTTTAAAAAATTACAAATTTTATAATCTAGAAGCGAATTTTGGACATTAATCGATCTACAGTATCAAGCTTATGGGCTTCAACAGGTAGATGTGAAGCTAATACTTGCGCCACCCTCTCTTCATCTTTCGGATCGAAATAGATGATGAGTAACGGCATAAATCGCTTGAGTGGCATCAGGGCAATACTTTTGGCTTCTTGCTCCTGAATAATAGAGAAGGATTTGAAGTCACCATATGGGTGGAATTTATCCTCAATAGTCAAACCTTTGCCATCAAGTTTGTAGCTTAGTACCCGCGGCTTCCTTGCCCCTAAGATACCCATGATGACTGAGGCGAACACAACGACTCCCGTGGAAATATAGTCTCTAGTCAGGAAGTAGACCACGCCAGCCACTAGGAATCCAACGAACATCAATGCAGCGTACCAGCCGAAGGTTTTCTGATGTGCCAAGAACTCCGATGCAGTCCAGCTCACACTTTCGGCGTATTTTGCTTCCAGTTGCTGGATCGTTTGACCTGATGAGGCAGGGGACTCCTCAGGCACGAACTGCCAGCCGGCATCTGATTGCGGTTCTGTGCTACCACCTTGCATATAGCGTATTGTACAGCAAAGTTTATGTATCAAAAATAACCGGCAGTTTATCCTCGGAAAATAAAAAAAGCCTGCCCACTAGCAGACTCTCTTTATTTGGCGGAGAGAGAGGGATTCGAACCCTCGCGGGAGCTCGCGCCCCCCTAACGATTTAGCAAACCGTCCCCTTCAGCCACTTGGGTACCTCTCCGTATATGGAAGTTACGTATTATCACGTAGCTCCTGGGTGATCGTAAACGCCAGAACGTAAACCGTCTCTTATTTACGTTTCACGCAGCAGCCACTTGGGTACCTCTCCAGATTGTTAAAGCATAGTGGCGGAAGGGGTGGGA
>CAYZZS010000012.1:21380-32845 GCA_964483035.1 uncultured Candidatus Saccharibacteria bacterium | reverse complement strand
AGCACGGTGCCGAATTATAGAAAAGGGAGTCCGAATAGGGCTCCCTTTCTCTTTTATTGAGAAAACCATTCGCAGCCCCCGCCATGGCGGGGGCCCTCTGGATAGGTTTTCTCAACGCGCGGCATGACCGAATGAATCGGTCAATCCGGCTGCTCTTTCCAAAGCAGCTGACATATAAACAGGGAAATAAATTCTCAGTTTATATGCTTGCTCCTCGCTTCGCTCATGATGAGTAAGAATGGATAGGCGCAGAAGATGCAGGCCTGGGATTGACATCATTTCAACAGAAGCTCATTATGAAGTGTAATCATAATTACGTTTGATTCACGAGGAGGTCTTTTGGGAATGTCTAAATCGAGCAAACAGGATCGATTCGAGCGACTATTAGACCACTATGCAATAGCCTTGCACATAACTTATCAGATACTCGATAGTGGCTTGCTTGAGCGGAAGATAAAAGTTGGCAATGATTCAAAAAGAATTGATGAACTTGTTGGTCTATTCTTGCCTTCTCTCGCGAATGACTTAAGGCGTGCGGAAAAAATAAAAGGGGTTATAAAATCTATCGACAATCACGGTACACATTATTTTGGTAGCGCAGTTGATCTTGCAGACGCATATTTTACCGAATTAAACACTCATGGTGGGGAGTGGGAGTATGCAGACTTGGAGGATTTGTTTTTTGAATACAAGATCGCAGCAGAAGAAGCTTTAGAGCAAGGTAGAGAGAGATACTAGTTCGACAGGGACGGCAGGGTGTCAGTTCTATTTGGATTGACTTCAGGGCAAAAAGGGGGCGAATAAGTACGGCGCTCCACCGGCACACGTTTTTTTGATGCAAGTGCCCTGCTAAAAGTGTAAATACTTGTTGTCCAGTCTGCTGACGGCGCATATCTATTTATTATCCACTTGTGCTTTAATGAAGGTGCAAAGGAGGGTGCGTTATGGCGAGGGATGGCAAGAACGTAGTCAAGGTAGTCAATGAGGGCGGACCGTGGGGGTTCGTGCTGTTTATGGCATGGATTGGTGCACTGGTGTATTTCGTGCAGCAGTCTGAAGGGTTTAGCGGATTCATTCTGGCGCTGCTGAAATCGATAGTCTGGCCGGCGTACATAGTGCACGCCGTTCTAGGGCTATTGGGTATTAGATAGTTTTCGGTACGAGGATATTTGCCTATGGTCTACCGAGCTGCCTGGCAGGGCTGCTGGTCGCGTAGTTTTCATGTGTTATTGTAGGTATTAGTATGAGCTTCATAGTATGGTTGAGAAGCTGAGGATTGGGAGGGCGCATACCAGGCGCGCAGTAGTCTTCATGGCGATATTTGGCCTGATCGGAATAGTAGTCATGCTGTACGCTTCTGCCGCGACGCCGCGAGTGGATTTCGAAGTTGAGGCTGTCGGAGATAAGCTTGGTGTATCTACGGAGAGTGACGCGTCAGCATCCGGTGGGCAGTATGTACGGTTCAGCTCCGGGGAAGGCGATTATTACGTCGACCCGGCAGGCTCCGACAGTAATCCGGGCACCGCGGAAGCGCCATTTAGGACCATCCAGAAGGCGGCAGATGTAGTGATGCCGGGACAAGTGGTAATTGTGCGTGATGGGGTTTATGCCGATCCTGGGTCAGATGACTGTTCGCCCGCAACTATCGTTTGCGTGAAAAGGGGTGGCAATGCCACCGCTGGACCGGTGGTCTTTAAATCGGCCAATAAATGGGGAGCGAAGCTGGACGGCCAAAACGGGACAACGGCCAATGGCTTCACGTTACGTGCAGATTATGTTCGTATCGAAGGGTTTGAGATTTATGGCTTTGGCAACACGGGCGGCAGTTCGTCGGGTATAGAGATCTACAGCGGAGGTGCCAATTCTCAGATTGTCGCGAATAACATTCACGACATCGGCCGCATGTGTACGCAGACCAATAATGGTCAGGTGGGGGTTTTTGTTGAGCGAAACGGGGTGACGATCGAGCGTAACTTCATTCACGACATCGGCCGGTACGCTCCCGGTGAAAGCGGCTGCAGTTACCCTGGCGGCTATACCGGCTACCAATCGCATGATCACGGTATTTATATCAACGGGAATAGCGGTACACGGCAGGATATAACAGTACAAAATAACATCTTTGCTGGCTTCAGGCGCGGCTGGGCGGTGCAGATTTATCCCGGTATGCTGCAAAACATCACGATTCATAACAATACGTTTGCATACGGAAATCCGTACCGGCAATACACCAGCATTATTATTTATCAGGTAACGCTGTCCAATGCGTCTATCAGGAATAATATCTTCTATAATCCCGAAGGCGGTCGGGCGATTTCTGTGGGCGGCACACTGTCGCTGAGTAATGTGGTAGTAAGCAATAACCTCATGTCAGCTTCGGCCGTACTAGATGCCGCAGTGCCGTCAGGTATAAGCTTGGACTCCAATGTGCTTGATACTTCCGCTCAGTTTGTCAGTGCGAGCCCGCCCTATGATTTCCGGCTTCAGGAGGGAAGTAGGGCGAGGAATGCCGGAGCTGAGCTGCCGGGGACTACGGATGATTTTGATGGTACCGTCCGGCCGCAGGGGTCAGGCTATGATATCGGAGCATTTGAGCAGAATTGATTATTGAAAGCCATAAAGGCTAGGCACCTCTACTCGTGGCATTACTACCTATTAACGACATTATAATCACCCAGGGTTCTCGTAAACAGACGCTTATGCTTGTATCATAGATATGAGGATGAGAGTCGCGGACACAAGCAGGAGGCTGGGTTTTGTCGGATTTGTACTGATATCCGCTGCCACCGGTGCGGCAGTACTGCTGCTCACTCGGGCTAATCCGCTGTCAGGGGCACTCGAGGCTGAGGGCTGGAGCGTGACTCTGCCGGCCAGGGTTATTAATGACGTCGGTGCATCAGGCGGTAGGGCGGTTAGATTCGGTCAAGCTGCTGATACTGACGACCCGATGCCCCTGGGTCAAACCGGAAGCTGGCAACTGTCGTTTTACGATGAGTTTGACGGCACGAGCCTCGATACCGCCAAGTGGAGGCCAAACTGGCTGGGGAGTAGCGATACCGCCATTACTACACCGATTAACTCCGGTGAATTAAGTTGCTATGACCCCGCGCAGGTGAGCGTCGGGGGAGGGGTGCTTCAGCTTGCAGCCAAGCGACTCAATGCCCCTAGTGCTTCTTGCCGTATACGAAACGGCGGCAATGCGGAGTATGCATCAGGGATGGTGTATTCTAAGAATTCGGATTTCGGGAACGGTTATTATGAGGCACGTATTTTTATCCCTGGAGACGGCAGCAGGGGCTATAATTTCCCCGCGTTCTGGACAAATGGTAGTCATTGCGGCGGCAGCTGCTGGGCAGGGGATGGCGAAATTGACATCGTGGAAGTGCTCGGCGGCGGAGTGCTCTCATGGCATTATCACTGGGGCGCCTCTCCGAACAGTCGTAATGCTGGCGGGTATCCTTCGTTGTCGCGGCATGACGGTTGGCATGTCTTTGGACTAAAGCGGGAGTCGAACAGGCTCACCTTCTGCTACGATGGAAATGAGGTAGGGGCGGTGACCGCAAGTGTACCCAGTGCTCCTCATTACGTTATTCTCAATCATGGAATCTCCACGCAGCATGGCGGGTCATTATCTGTTCCTGCTACGATAGAAGTTGATTATTTCAGGTTTTGGCAATAGCGACAAATAGTTGACTTAATAGCTATAGCGTGATATCATAAGCGTATTCGATAGAGGTAGCGGAGGGTTTCGTGAAATTTAACACGGAACTCTCTTTACTTCTATTAGAAAGTTAAGTAAGGGAGACAAGAATATGGCAGGAACAAAAGAGGGTGGCAAGCGAGCAGCTGCAACCAACAAGGCAAAGTACGGCGCTGATTTTTACGCTAAGATCGGTGCTATGGGTGGTAAGAAGGGCCGCACCGGTGGTTTTTACGCGAACCGTGAATTGGCTCGCATTGCTGGTGCCAAGGGTGGACGCATTTCACGCCGCACCAAGAAGGCTGAATAAATCAGCTCTTAATACTAAAAACAGCGGTCGAGCGGTGCTCGCCGCTTTTTTAGTGCTTATAAAAAGTCGCCAGCCTCAATAAAAGGCAAGATGAGAACCGTCCTCATGGCCCTACTAGCCATTTAGTACCAGTCGCCGATACGGGCGGCAAAAGCGCGAGGCACTGACTTTCCAGTTCGTCTTACAGTTGAAGCACTCATAGGCTGAAGGGGTGACCTGCAGGCTGACACAGCCGCAGAGCGGGCAAGTGCTACGCTGATGGAGCCAGTCACGGTAGGTGTCCAGGCAGTCCTGTATGTGATCATGATCAATGTTAACGCTATAGCGGCTAGCTAGATCGAGTGCTGCGTCCCACGCTTCTGACTCGAGCCGCAAAAGCTCAAAGTCAAAGGTATAAGTTTTGTGATGTCGATGCGCATGTCCAAGTTCGTGCAGGAGCGACCATGAGGCCGAACGGCTGTCGGATGTATTAACGTCGTAGTAGACGGTAGTATTCATGGGTGACCAGCGGAATGAGCTGTCTGGCTCGAACGTTATGGCCGGAAAGTCACGCTGTAGTTTTTTGAGCAGTTTTTCCATAGGCAGCCTTTACGATCTCGTAGCAGCCATAAATAACCGCCTCTTCCGGTCGGCCGGCTTTGCGGATAGCCGGGTTGGGTACCATCGGATTTTCGTACATCTTCAAGTGCTCCTGTAGTCGATCTTTGAACTTGTCCAGGTGAGTTCCGACGCCGCCGCCTAAGATGATGACTTCTGGCGTCAAGATGGCAATAAGTTGGTTTAACCCGATGGCGATATTGCGGGCGACCACATACCAGATCTGCGGATCGTCAATTTCACTGGCACGCTTGCCGTACTTTTCTACGATGGCGCTGCCAGAAGCAAACTCTTCCCAGTACTGCAGGCGACCGTTGTATTCAAGCAGGATATGTCCTGGCTCACTGTCGGCATAATCAGGATCAATCTTACCATCTATGATAATTCCAGTACCGATTCCAGTGCTAACTGTCACGTAAAGCACTTTTCTGAACTCATCTTTGACAAGAAGCGCCTCAGAGAGTCCGGCCAGATTCGCATCGTTCTCCAGTATTACGGGACAATTGGTCATTTTTTCGACATCGTGGGCAGCTGGCACGTTTTCCCAGGGCAGATTGCCGAACACTACGCCAATACCGTTCTTGCGGTCAATGCGACCGGGAATAGCCATGCCGCAGGCCTGAAAATCTTTCGTGGATAGCTTGCCAATCTCAGCGGCCAATTGATCGGTGAAATCGTCGTAAGCTTTCGGGGTAGGGAACTTTACCTGCTCAACGATAGCACCTTGCTCGTCAAAGACGGCTAGTAGTGTTTTTGTACCCCCAACATCTATTGCCAAATACATTAATGTAAAGTGTATCACAAAGGATTGTATTGTAGTAGGTCGACCGTGTAGGATTAGTAGTATAATACTGCTTATGCCAATGTTGCTTTCTGGAGGCGAGGAATGAGGATGCGCTGGCTGTATGAACGAAAAGGAATTGCAGCGTTCATTGTTGTCTTTGGCGCCATCGGGTTATTGACACTAAGTCGGGGGTTTAGCGCATCGCCCGTGGCTTCGCGGCAAGCGGAGGACGGAGTCTTAAGCGGACCGGTCCGAAAATTGACAGATGATAACTCGGCCTCGGCTGGCTCCTACGTGCGCTTTGGCCCTGCCGCAACTGATTCCGATCCCAAGCCGCCGATTAGCGGCAACTGGGAGTTGACTCTGCGGGAGGAGTTTGATGGTAATTCGCTGAATTCCAGTCTGTGGTCGACGTGCTACATAGAAACCTGTGCACCAGACTATAACGGAGAGGTGCAGCTGTATACGGCCGACCCGAAGAACGTTTCAGTCAGCGGCGGAACGCTCAAACTGACCGCCCGCAAGGAAAATGCAACCTACCAGGGCAAATCATTCAACTACACTTCGGCCGTCATTACGACCAATGCCGAGATGGGGCAGTGGTCATCTCCGGCGAAGTGGAGTATGCATTATGGCTATATCGAAGCGAGGCTTAAGGTCCCAGCCGGGCGCGGCTATTTTCCGGCGTTCTGGATGATACCGGCCGATCAGTCGTATCCGCCGGAAATCGATATCATGGAGAATCTGGGACATGAGCCGAACCGGGTGTATTTCACCTATCATTACGGCCCGGATCATAACAATGTTACGTCACGGGGCGGTGAGTGGATCGGGCCGAATTTTACATCTGATTTTCATACGTTCGGCGTTGACTGGACCGCAGATCGGATAATCTGGTATGTAGACGGCGTAGAGCGGTATCGGTACAGCGGTCCGGGTATATCTACCAAGCCGTTATTCGTGCTGTTGAATCTAGCGGTAGGTGGTGAATGGGGTGGGTATCCGGACGGTTCGACACCGTTTCCGGGCACTATGGAGGTCGATTACGTACGGGCCTGGAAGCGGATCTGATCGACCTTTGACTAAACCGGTATAAACAGATATAATTATTCCAATCTTACAAGCGAATGTGTTCAGGGTTGCCTGAATTCCGCTTGGCGGAAATACATTATTAGAAGGAGGCATGTCTTACATGTCAAATAACAGCATAACTATGGACGAGTTGCTGGCGTCCACTGATATTAAGCAATTAAAGACTGGCGATGTGGTCGAGGGAGTAATTACTTCGGTTCGCAAGCACGAGGTCTGGCTGGATCTCGGCGCCAATGGCGTCGGTGTGGTTCTGCGCCGTGAAATCGGCTTTGGCCAAAAGCTCGAAGAGGGCGCAAGCGTGACGGCAAGTGTCGTTGACCCAGAAATGGACGAAGGATACGCGCTCTTAAGCCTCAAGCGCGCCGCAAAGGACCGTGGTTGGGACGAGCTACAGCGCATGTTCGATGATCAGGAGATTATTGAAGTTGCAGCTTATGACGCGAATCGCGGCGGACTCCTCATTGAACTGGAAGGCATCCGTGGCTTCTTGCCGGTGTCACAGCTGTCTGCCGGGCATTACCCGCGCGTTTCCGGTGCGGACAAGGACGAGATCTTGCAGAAGCTGAATGCGCTGGTGAATAAGCCGTTGCGTGTCCGCATCCTGGATGTTTCGCGTAAGGATAATAAGCTGATTTTCTCCGAGAAAGAAGCGATCAAGGACGACATGCAGTCGCGCCTGAGCGAGCTGAAGGTCGGAGACGTCGTAGAAGGTGTCGTGACCGGTGTAATTGACTTCGGGGCATTCGTCAACGTTTCAGGTATTGAGGGTCTGATTCACATTTCCGAGATTTCCTGGGAGCGAGTCGAGGACCCGCGCAACTACGTCAAGACTGGCCAGACAGTCAACGCTAAGATCATTGCTATCGACAAAGATCGCCTGAGCTTGAGCCTTAAGCAGATGACGGAAGATCCGTGGCTGCAAGAGGTCAAGGCGTTCAAGAAAGACGATGTCGTAGAAGGAAAGGTTACTCGTATCACGCCGTTTGGGGCGTTCGTTCAGCTCTCTCCTGCCGTTGAGGCGTTGGTTCATGTGTCTGAGATGAGTGACGACGAGGGTGTCGATCCTGAGAAGATTTTCCAGTTAAACGAGAAGAAGCAGTTCAAGGTTATCGACATCGATACCGAAGCCCGCAAGATTGCATTGAGTCTTAAAGATACCAAATAAAGTCATGTAGACATTACGTAACCGGCTTGCTGAGTCGAGCCAGAAAGGAGTGCCCATGGGAGCAACAATCGAAATCGAAGACATGGTGACCGTCGGCACTCTGGCTGAGAAGCTCAAGCTGCCGGTTACGCGGTTAATTGCCGAACTTATGAAGAACGGCGTCATGGCGACCGTTAATGAGCGTATCGACTTTGATACGGCTCAGATTATTGTTGGCGAGCTGGGTCTGGATATCGAACTGAAACGGCAGACGGCCGAGCAGGTCGTTGCTCCTCGCCGTAAGTCGGCAGCAAGCGATAAAGCTCAGCCGCGTCCGCCGGTGGTTGCGGTGATGGGTCATGTTGATCACGGCAAGACCAGTTTGCTTGATGCGATCCGCGGTGCCGGCGTTGCCAAGGGTGAGGCAGGAGGCATTACGCAGCACATCTCCGCTTATCAGATCAAGCACAATGACCGGGCAATTACATTCCTCGATACCCCGGGCCACGAGGCGTTCGCAGCGCTTCGCGAGCACGGTGCTCAGCTGACCGATCTCGTTATCATTGTGGTGGCGGCAGACGACGGTATAAAGCCGCAGACGCTGGAGGCCATCCGGTTTGCCCGCAAAGCCGGCGTGAAAATCGTTGTCGCAGTTAATAAGATTGACAAAGAGACTGCCAATCCAGCGATGGTTAAGCAGCAGCTGGCTGAGCAGGAGCTGTTGCCGGAAGAGTGGGGTGGTGACACCATCATTCAGGAGGTCTCTGCCAAAACCAAGCAAGGCATCCCAGAGCTGCTTGATATGGTGCTGCTGGTCGCCGATGTCGAAGAGCTCAAGGCGGAGGTGGATGGTCCGGCAGAGGGCTTGATAATCGAAGCTCACATGGAGCAGGGTCGCGGCCCGGTCGCAATCGTACTTGTGGAGCGTGGAACGCTTAAGAGCGGCAGCATAATTGTTGCCGGATCGTCATATGCCAAGATACGTAATCTGGAGTCAACCAGCGGCGAGCCGATAAAGGAGGCTGGTCCGTCCATGCCGGTTGTCGTTACCGGCTTTAAGACGCTGCCGGAATTTGGCTACCAGTTTACTGCAGTCAAGGACGAGAAGACTGCCCGACAGCTGTCTGAGGCTGAGGGCCGCAAACGTCAGTCCACCGGCGGGTTAGAGCTTAACAGCTCGGAGTTGATTCGCTTGATTAACCGCAGCAACAAACTGCAGGAATTGAATATTATCATCAAAGCTGACGTGCAGGGATCTCTTACTTCGGTTATTGACAGCCTTAAGACGCTTGATACCGATGAGGTGTCGGTTCGGATAGTGGCTTCAGGTATCGGTCCGGTGAATGACAATGATATCAACCTCGCCAAGACATCCGGAGCGATTGTCTACGGCTTCAATGTATCGCTGCCAACCAATATTAAGCAGCTGGCCTCCCGGGACAAGGTCACCGTTCGTCTGTATAAGGTGATCTACGAACTTATTGATGATGCGAAGGAGGAGATGAGTAACTTGCTCGCGCCAGAAATCGTGGAGACCGAACTTGGCCGGCTGCAGGTCAAAGGCATCTTTAAGTTGACTAAGAATGAGGTGATCTGTGGCGGTGAAGTAACTAAGGGCAAGCTGACTGTGCCCGCATTGGCACGAATCATGCGCGATAAGGAGCAGCTTGCAGAAGTTGAAGTGACAAGCCTCAAGCGCGGTCCGCAGGACGCCAAGGAAGTGTTTGAGGGCGAAATGTGCGGACTGAGCTTCAAGTCTACATCCCGAGTCGATCTCATGGAGGGCGATTATATCGAGTTCTTCAAGCGCGAGACCGTTGCTAGAACACTCTAATGATTATATAATCTAGTTCTGTTATGAGAGAGAACGGGCCGTTTTCCGGCCAGGAACATGACGAAGATGATACGTCCAAGAAGCGCCGCAAGCGCAGCGATGCGTTTATGGCTTCACTGCGCCGTCTGATTTCTGTCCCGCAAGAGCAGCACTACCGGTCATCGGAGGAAGACGACGATGATGAAGATGATGAAAAAAGCGAGAAAAAGGGGCTTTGGGCGCGGTTTACCCGCTTCCGTAAGTCTGGCTTTAGTAGGCTGTTTAAGTCTCGCATCGCCGAAGTCACGCCTGTAGCATCAGATCAGAGTGAAGCCAAGGGGCAGGCGGCGACTTCCGATAAGTCCACGGAAGCTATGGCTCGGCCGGTCGAAGGTATGGCTATGGTTGACCCGAATGAAGGCCACGAAGACGTATATCCAATCCAGGGTTCGTATGAGAATCAGTCAAATCAGCAGCCCCGAGCGGCTGAGCATGACGGCAGAGAATCTCCTGAAGGACAGGCGCCGCACTTGGATGATGCCGAGCAAGTGGGTGAACAGAGGCAGCAAAGTGCTGCGCGAAATCCGAATGCATTACCTGAGCACAGTCCGCCACCAGAAGGCAGCAACTCATCATTACACGATCCTGATGGGGAGTCGTCAGCCGAGCGTGCGGCAAATCACCAGCAGGTACCGGCAACTCCAGTCTATCCGATGCCCAATCGGCCTGATGCGTATCTGTATGACCAGCAGCGCAGGACAGAAGCTGGAGGTCAGCTCGACGGTGGAGTGGCGTTTGACCGTTCGCAGCCGGCTATGTCACCGCTGGAGCGGGAGCGGATTATCGAACGGCGTTCTTCAGGTGGCGCAGCAGCGGCGTTTATCGGTGCTGAAATACTGAGTCGCCGGCGTGACCGGGAGCTTCGCCGCAAGGATAGGGAGCTGGAGCGTGAGATTTCCTCGGTTAAGCACGAGCAGCAATCAGACCGGACTATCGTCCAGGAGTTAGAGCGCCGTAATGCTATTGCGCGCGAAAATCTCAAAGCTGCCCGCGGTGATAATTTGGCGCCAGAAACAAACGTTGGATCGCCGCCGCAGAGTCAGGAAGTCCGGATCGACCGCACTGAAAGCCGCCCGCAGCACATTGAGCAGTCAGTTGCCGTGCCGCTCTACACCAGAGACACCTTACCAAGGCCGATTCATATGGAGGAAGCGCCGCCAGCGCCGCGCTTTGAGGCGACAAAGGAGTCGCCGCAGACTCCCGAGCAGCAGGGCATGAAGCAGCCGGAGTATGTGCTAAAGCAAGTCGAGGCGGCAGCTGAGCGGGATTTACCGATGGAGAAGTTCTACGAACGTCGCCATGAGCTGAAAGACGATCCTTCAGGTGTGCCACAGGGTGGCTCGTCTGGCCCGGCGCGAGTCGGTACAGTCCTGCAGGATATGAGTCAGCAGGATCACAAGCTGGCCGCTATGATGCAGCAAGTCCAGCAATCGGCGCCGCCAAGCCGAAGTGGCCCACTGAACAATCCGACCTACCGCCGGGCGGTCGCTGCGGGTGCCGGCGGTGGATTAGTTATCCTAGTGATGCTGGCGCTTATGCTGCTATTTAGCTAGATTTTTTGTGCAACTTCAGCCACTCATCTATGTCGCGAAGGACTTCCGGCCGCCAGGTAGCATCGCCCCAGTTGTTGATGCCCCAATCGCCGTTAGCCATGCGGTACGCGTCATTAGCTTGCATAAACATATCACCCTGATAGCGCTCGGCCAGGTACTGATACAGGTCGTAGCTCTCACGAGGAGAGAGTTGGATGCTCTTCTGAGCCGCCAGGTCCTGCAGCTCATGAGTGAAGCCATGGCCCTGTTCGACCGTTACCTCAGGATTAAAGCCGTAGGCTTCACTAGTAGAAGGAGTAGGGGTCGATTCTGGAATATCCTCAGGAAGGTGCGGGGCTGTAGTGTCGGGAGCAAATGGCTCATCGACCTCTGGGGCAGGCGGCAGAACGCTGCCGTTGTTTGGTGTTTCGGG
>CAYZZS010000012.1:0-21280 GCA_964483035.1 uncultured Candidatus Saccharibacteria bacterium | reverse complement strand
TTATAGGCGAGGCGCTCAGGGGTGAGTGTGATTTCCTCGGCTTCTTCAGCCGGCTCTTCACCTGAATCATCAAAGACCGTAACCGGATCATCGGGTATTGGCTCTTTTTTGCCGTTGCGCTCTGATAGTACCTCGCGGGCGATCTGTCGAAGCGTCTCGTTGGCCTGATAGCGGCCTGAGGTTTCCGGCCTAGTGTACTCGCCGTTCTCATCCTGGTCGCCTAGGTACCATTTGGCGTTACCCATAGCGTACAGAGAGGTGTTCTGCAGTAAGTTCAGCAACTGGTCGTAGCGAGCTGGGTTTTCGTCGCGGTCTATGTGAGCTGATAGGTAGGTGTCAAGCTGCTCGTTAATGCCTTCGGCAGCGCGATTGCGGGCCTCTTTACGTACGGAATTACCCTTAAGGAATGCGTCTTCAAAAGAGAGGGAGGTGACAGCTTCTCTGCCGGCGTTGTAGAGCATTGCTTCCTGTTGGTCGCGGAGCTGTTCAATTGTCTCAACGCTAGCAAAAGCCAGTTCATTCTGTATGTCCTGGAGCTCTTTTTCTTGTCTTGGAAGCGTTGCTGTTTCCATAATCATATATTATAGCACATAAGCATAAGAATTTCAATTGTAATATTTTTTAACCATGATGTAGATATTGACAAAAATAACTGATTATGCTAATATAATGCACGACTCACCAGAGGTGGGAGTGGAACTTTGACAGATTAGGTAGCGTATTGCTTTTAGCATACAAGATTGCGTGACATACGTGTGTTATGAGCGCAACAGTGTGGCGGGTACATGCTCAAGACTCTCCATGCTGTTGCGTTTGTAGGCAGTATGTCTCACGCAGCAGTGGACGCCACGCCCTGATTTGCGCCTAAGGCTGACCGATGGGAGGAGCCAGATTTAGCGTCAATTGGGGTGTGGTGTCCGCCTATACCTACCAAACTACTTAAGCCAATATAATTTCTCCGGTGGTCAATTGAAGCGGGGTATCGGTACGAAGGGATAGCTTCTGTCCCTTTATACCGATATCTCCTTCAAGGAGACTACTCGGGTCGGCTAGGGATTTCCCAGGGCCGTCTGTCGCGACAGTAATACATGTAAGTGTAATTTGTACGTACAACGGCCCCATGGCCAGACCCAACAAGGAGAAAGCAAGTGGACATCAACTTGGATTACAAGACGCTCGGCGCCAAGCACCGCGATGACATGACCAAGAAGGTTGAGGAGACCATCGGTGTCATCATCGCCAACATCGAGCAGATTGTCGAGGAGGCGAAGAGCCCCAAGGCGCTGCTCGCGCAGCTGGGAGTCATCTCGGATGCCGTCGAGGGTATCTACGAAGGAACCTTCAGCGCCGAGACGCTCACCGGCACCGCCAGCACGACGCCCGTCGCTGCGATTGGCTCAGGTTCAGCCGGTACGTCCATCGACATCAAGGGCATGGAGCGGAACGCAAAGGTCCAGAAGCTCGCTGAGCTGATGGGACAGGACATCGACCCGATGCTCGACAACCTCGTCCTGAAGTTCTCGAAGTTCGAGGATCTTCCGGCCGACGAAGTCAAGTCGCGTCTGGCGGACGTGGATGCTGCCATCGACGGAGAGATCACGACTCTGCAGCGGGATCTCAAGTCGAAGGAGAGCAGGCTCGCTTCAGCCAATCGGCAGCTTGCCGAGTTCAGTGATCTCATTGAGGTCATGGATAAGCGGAAGCTCACGCCGGCTCAGCGCGGGCTGACGATCGATCTCGCCAAGAACTACGCCAGGGGCGAGTTCGAGATCGACGAGGCCAAGGCCATGCCCAAGGAGATCATCCGTGGCGGTACTACGATCAACCCCGGCGACATGCCCTACAAGGATGCCTTCGGGGATGTGATTCGTCACACCCGATCGTCACGTCTGGCTCCCGTCTCGCGTTCCCGAGAGGACACGTACACCTTCAAGTACAGTGAGCTGTCCCCGGCCACGAAGAAGAGGTTCCAGGAGGTCTGGGAGCAGCTTGAGGCTGAGTAGTCGGTAGGTCGGCTGCGGGCGCGTGTGCGTTTGAATTTGACTCCTTTTGGAGGCATTTTCTTACAATCACGCGACCCGCAGCTATCTACCCACATTTGTATGTTGGAACTGATACGCAAAAATCTACGGTAACGCTTGTCACGGCATTGGGTAGAGAGGGTGATATAATAAGGCAAGCTAAACGGAATCCGTATATGTTCAAACTCGATGATAATCTGCTGCGTGAACTGGGCCTCGGCTCACTTCCGGCTGATGAGAAAAACAAAATGCTGGCGCATATTTATGAAACACTGGAAATGCGCGTCGGCATGAAGCTGGCTGAGCAAATGAGCAACGAGCAACTGGATGAGTTTGAGGGCTTTATTGACCGCAACGATGAGGCGGGAGCACTAAAGTGGCTCGAGACAAACTTCCCGAATTATAAGCAAGTAGTGGCTGATGAGTTGGAAGGTTTGAAGAACGAAATCAAACAGGCTGCGCCACAAATCGTAGCTGCCAGCCAGCAGGGTGCTGCAGCGCAAGAGCCGCCGCAACCGGCGTCAGCCACCCAGGGGCCGGTGTCACCGTCTGTGCCGGATCCGGTTCAATGGCAGCAACCGCCAGCACAGCCGCAGCAGCCGGTAAGCGAGCCCGCCCAGTGGCAGCCTCCGCAACAGCCTGCCGTCGATCCGGCACAATGGCAGCCGGCCCAGTCGCCAACCCAGCCGCCAACACCTGGGTCGCCAGCGGCTCATCCGCAGTATGGACCGCCGCCGACACCACCTGCTTGGCAACCGCCAGCACAGCCTTCGCCGCCGCAGGATAGTCACCCACCACAGCAGCCAGGGGTGTAGGCATTGAGCGAACCGAGGCGGCCTTACGATAAGCTGATAGTCTCTAGCGATGCCGAGAAGCTGGATATACTAGTGCCGGTTCCCTCTGCGAAGGGACGAGAGGTAGAAGAGATACGGCATGTGCAGCTTTTTCGTCCTGACAGTGCCGGAGAGTGGGGCGCTCACGCCGTAATTACCTGGGTAGAGGATGATGGTGAGGCTCGCAGGGAGGAGTGGCCGGCCGATGGCAGCTTGGTGCGTAACGTTGAAGGATTTCATGCAAAGGATAATGCATCTAAGGGGCTGATTTTTCGCCACATTGTTGCGCTAGCTATGGGCGACACGGATTCTGGCGACGAGTAGGATTATGCCGGGCTATAGCCCGGCTTAGATAGTAGTGGACTTATTGGCAAGAGCTGACTTATTGCAGCGTATCACCATAGCCGCGGAGGAAGTCTGCCGCGGTCATTTCGCCTTTACCGGCTGGCTTAAGCATGTCGATGCCGAGCCATCCGTCACTGGTGGCTACCAGTAACGTGGTTTTGCGGCTGGTGTCGATCGCACCGGGTGAGCCCGCCGGAATGTCATCTGGGGCGACGTGGGCTTTGGTGACGATGACTTCTTTGCCGCCAAGTGTCGTGCGGCTTTTTGGCCAGCCGTGGTAGGCGCGAACTTCGCGCTCCAGCTGTCGAGCCGGCTTGTTCCAATCAATGATGCCGTCATCTTTGCTTAGCAGATGGTCATATGTGGCGAGCAGGTCGTCTTGCGGTTGCCCGGCGATTGATCCATCCAAAATGCCGGGAAGTAACTCTAGCAGTGTGGTTTTGCCGATTTCCAGCAAAGTGTCGGCCAGCTCCTGCTTGGTTTCGCTGCCGGAAAGCGGCAGCTCCGCGTAGCCGTAAACCGGCCCTGTATCCATGGCTTTAACCAGTTGCATGATCGAGACGCCGGTTTTATCTGCGCCTTCCAGGATGGCGCTTTCGATTGGTGTCGGGCCGCGGTGCAGTGGCAGCAGGGAGGGGTGGATATTGACGATACCTCTTGGAAAAAGATTGATGATAGATTCGGGAACCATCTGCCCAAAGGCTACCAGGATGCCGATTTCTGCTTCAAAAGCGACTAGCTGCTCCTTGATATCGGAAAGTTTACCAGGCAGCAACACGGGGATGTTGTGAGCATCGGCAATCTCCTGTACTTCCAAGCGCCGGGCTGAACGTGAAGTACCGGGCGTAAAACTGGAAATGACCGCTTTGACGTCATAGCCGGCACCAATCAGTCCGCGCAGGGTCGGAGCGGTGGTGCTTACACCGGTTGCCAGGCGTTCATTACCAAAAAAGACGACTCCTGGCTTTGCCGGGCCTGGCAGAGAATCCGGAGCAGGCAGCTGCTCGGTAGCCGGGCTGACTTCAGTTTCCGGCGTGGTCAGGGTTTGTTCATCAGCCGTTACGGGCATGCTCTTATTCCCACAGGTCCTTATTTGACTTAACCTGCTTGTCGTAATCAAGCGGCTCTAATTTGCCATTTTCAGTTAGACGATAGAAGGCTTCGGGATTGTCTTTAATGTGGTCGATAAAGGGAGTGCCGTTCGTGTGATCGATTTCGTGTTGGAAGACGCGTGCTAAGAACCCCTCGGCAGTTACACGGAACTCTCGACCGTCCAGATTCTGGGCTTTGACGCGGACTTTACTGTGCCGCGGCACTTTGCCGTAGATGTTTCTAATACTCAGGCAGCCTTCATAATCTTCTATGATGTCGCCTTCGTACTTGGTGATCTGCGGATTGATGAGCACCATGAACGATTTGTCGTTCTTATCGTCAAAATTATTGCGGATAACGACGATGCGCAGCAGTTCGTCAATTTGTACGGCGGCCAGAGCCACGCCAACCTCGTGGTTACGTGAGGCTTCCCAGTCCAGTGTTGCTTCCTCCATCCTTTTGATGACGGCCTTAATCTCGTCGGTAACGACGCCCACTTTCCTAGATCGCTGCCGCAGATGAGGGTTCGGCAACGTGATGATATCTTCTTTTGTGCCTTTCACTTGGATAGATTATAGCAAATTTATGAGTAAATTATCTGAGGCAGTGCCAGGTATGATCGCTGCAGGCTGATACCGCTCAGCTTACAGCAGATTCATGGGGTCGATATCATAGGACCATTTAGCTGGCAGTATGCCGATGACCTTTAGCAGTTCCGAGCGGTCCTTAGCCTTGATGATCAGCTGCCAACGGTATTTGCCATTGACCCGGGCGTGGAATGCTGGCGCTGGACCATTCACTTCGATCTTAAGGCCGTTCGTGCGCAAGGTGGCGGCTAGTTTGCGGGCGGCTGCAGCGGCACCGGTGGCACTGGCGCGCTCGACAGAGAGCTTGAGTGTGTAGCAGAACGGTGGGAAGGTGAAAGTTTGCCGTTCAGCGATTTCCTGTTCGTAAAATAGCTGCCAGTTTTTAGTAACTGCGGCATTGATGACCGGACTGCCTGGATCGTACGTCTGAATAATTGCCGACGAATCACGATGGCCGCGACCGATACGTCCGAGCACCTGTGTAAGAAGCTGGTAGGTGCGCTCACTGGCTGTGTAGTCCGGAAAATAGAGCGTGGTGTCAGCCAGTACTACGCCAACCAGGGAGAGTCTGGGTAGGTCGAGTCCTTTGGCTAGCATTTGGGTACCGACAAGGATGTCTACTTTGCCGGCCTTGATGTCATCATAATGCTGCTCCAGGCGTTCGGCTTTGGTGTTGTCTGTATCGAAGCGGCGGATGACCGCATTCGGGAAGGTATGCTCCAGCTCATGTGTGATCAATTTGGTGCCGATGCTTTTGAAGGTGATCTCAGCGCTTTTACAGACGGGGCAAGAGGCGCGGGCCTTTTCTTTGTGGCCGCAGGTATGGCACTGCATGGTATGGTTGTCGCCATGATAGGTCAGTGGCAGGTCGCAGCGCGGACAGAGGGCCTGCCAGCCGCAATCCTGACAAAGAACCAGCCGGGCGGTCCCGCGGCGATTTAAGAACACCAGAGCTTGCTCTCCGCGCTGCAGGGTCTGCTCAATGGCGTCCAATAGTTGATTTGATAGGTGATGCTGTCTGGTGAAGTTGTTGCGGTCTTTGAGGTCGATGACGCTGATATGAGACTTGGCATCGGATTTGGTGGCCAGCTCGGTCATGCGGAGAATGGGAATCTTTCGCTGCTGAGCAATAAAATAATCTGCTACCGAGGGAGTGGCTGAGCCGAGGATAAACTTTGCCTGATGTAGCTGGGCAAGCCTGGCTGCGACCCGGGCGGCATGGTAGTAGGGCGCCTGATCCTGCTTGTAGGCGGTGTCGTGCGATTCGTCGACGATGATGAGTCCCAGTTTGGCAATCGGGGTAAAGAGAGCGCTGCGTGGTCCGATGATGACAAGCGGCTCTTTGGAATCCAGTATCGCGAGCCAGATCTTGCGACGCTCCGCATCGGTGAGGTTAGAGTGGATGACTACCACTGTTTCCTGAAAGGCCTCCGTAAAAGACAGGGCCAGTTGCGGAGTCAAACTGATCTCAGGCACTAGTACCAGTATGGAGCGGCCTTTTGCCAACTCTTCCTTGGCTAGTTCCATATAAATACGGGTTTTGCCGCTACCGGTCTCGCCGTGGAGTAGGAAGCTGCGCGATGACTCGGTGTTGATTTGATTGATAACAAGCTGCTGTTCATCGGTAAGCGGCGGCAGGGGCAGGGGGGCTACCGATGGCTGAGAGGTAACCGGTCCTGGCTTTGACCTTGACTGCTGCAGTAAGGTGCGCGGCAGGAACTGCTGGGTGATGACGCCGTGCGGGGCCGGATAATAGGTTGGCAGCCAATCGAGAAGCTGCAGGAGCTGAGCGGGGAGGGGGGTGGCATGGACGACCCCAGTGATTGGTTTGGTGGCGAATGAGGGTTTTTGGACGGTGCGGCGCACAATACCGAGCGCTGGCCTGTTCTTGAGCGGCGCGGCAACGACTGTGCCCGCAGTCAGCTTCTCCTCACTCATGTATGTCAGAGGTTCACTGCCATGGAATTGTAGGCTCGCAATCTGCACCTCGTAGTAGTTCATATCCCTAGTATAGATGAGTACCGGCTATACGTATTGAAAAGGTCGTCCAAGCCAGCTATACTACTCTACGTTGTTCGAATGACAATACGACTTATGGTTGGTTTAATCGAGAGAGTGCTATGTTAGATGTTTTCATTACTTCACGAGTCAGACGCAAGATCATCGTGGTGTACGCCAAGTACCCGGACTTCAAGACGCATGTACGAGGTCTGGCCAAGCTGATCAAGGAAGACGCTGGGAATATCCAGAGAGAGCTGAAGCGGCTGGAGAAGATCGGCTTTTTAATCTCTGAAAAGCAGGGCAACACGAAGATTTATCACACTAACAAGCACTTCGCGATCTTTAAGGAACTGCAAAGTATCGTGCTAAAAAGCCAGCGGGCTAATCAGCGCCGTGCCGGCAGTTAGCTCTAATTGCTCTCTGTTGCCAAAAGGGAAGAAATACTTTATAATCAAATGCCTATGATACAAGTTACACGGAAAGACCCGAAAGAATCTCTGGAGAACCTGCTTCGCCGGTTCAGCCGCAAGGTACAGCAAAGCGGCAATATGGCTACGGTCAAACAAGCTCAGTACTTTGAGAAGCCAATAAGTAAGCGTGAACGCCGCGCTAAGGCAATCGTGCGCCGTGAACGCAAGGCTTTGAAAATTAAGAAGATCAAGCTCGGCCAGCGGTAGAGTTAATGAGAAAACCATTCGCGGCCCTTTTGTAGGCAAAAGGGAGCCTCCGGATAGGTTTTCTCATCGCGCGGAATGCGAAATGAATTCGCATCCGGCTGCTCTTTCCAAGGAATCTGCCTAAAAGAATTCGGAATAAATCCGAATTCTTTTAGGTTAGTTCTAAAAAGTGCTAATTAGGTTTTTATAACTGTTGTATCTCTGTTACAATTTTCAGGTAAAGAGGCGAAGTAGCTAGTAATGTCCATAAAAGAACAAATAGATGCGGATTTAAAAGCTGCGCTGCTTGGCGGCGATAAGACGCTGGCCATGACGCTGCGCGGCATTAAGGCCGTCATCCTTAATGAGGAAGTGGCTCAAGGCAAGCGCGAATCAGGGCTGCCTGACGAGGAGGTAGTGCGACTACTCCAGAGAGAGGCGAAGAAGCGCCAGGAGAGTGCTGACTTGTACGGACAGGGTGGCAATGCTGAAAAGCAACAGGCGGAACTTGCCGAGAAAGAAGTTATTGCACAGTATCTGCCGGAACAGTTGTCTGAAGAGGACATCGCCAAACTGGTGGACGCGGCTATTGCCGAAATCGGCAACGAGCAGCAAAATATGGGCCGAATCATCGGCGCAGTTAAGCAAAAAGCCGGCGGCAGTGCCGATGGCGCATTAATCGCTAAGATTGTAAAGGAAAGGTTGCGATAAGTGATTGTATTTATGGGTGTAGCAGGCTCTGGGAAGAGCTTGCAGGGTAGATTGCTGGCTGATGAACTGGGCTTGCCGTGGCTGTCAACCGGTGAGTTTTTGCGTATGTTAATCTCCGGCGAGCGCCGTAAGCAGATGCTGGAAGGGAAACTGCTCAAGGATCACGAAATCATCAGTTTAGTCCGAAAGATATTCAGCATCATCGATGTAGACAACGAGTTTATCTTGGATGGCTTTCCCCGTACCGTTGCCCAAGCTGACTGGCTACTGAGTCAGGTCAAGCATGACCAGCTGAAACTGACGGCTGTGATTCACATGAAGGCGTCACCCGAGGTAGTGCAGTCACGGCTGCTAGAGCGCGGGCGACCGGATGACCACCAGGAGGCTATCAAGGAGCGCTTCAAGGAGTATGAAGAGACGATCAAACCGATTCTGGAGCACTTTAAGGCGGCTAATGTGCCAATTTATGAAATAGATGCTGAGCAGAGCGTCGAGGCGGTGCAGCGTGATGTATTGGCGGCGGTCAAGGAAAATGTACACGCGCGTTAAGACCGATTCGGAAGTTGCGGCAATGCGCGTCAGCGGCGGCATGCTGGCGACTGTACTGCAGCTGTTGCGCAGTAAGGTCGAGCCGGGAATCACTACTTTGGAACTGGCAGATATCGCTGCTCGCGAGCTTCAGGCGTTGGGCGGTAAGCCCGCCTTTCTCGGCTATCAGGGTTTTCCGCACGTGCTTTGCACTTCGGTGAATGATGCGGTAGTGCATGGTATTCCAAGTGGTGAGATGGAGCTGAAGAGTGGCGATCTGGTCGGTCTGGATTTCGGAGTGATTTATAACGGCATGATTACTGACAGCGCCATTACGGTTATTGTCGGCAAGGCGCTGAGTAAAAAGCAGGAGCTGCTGGTCCGTGATACGGAGCGCGCTATGTTTGCCGGTATTGATGCAGTGCAGGCGGGTGTGAAAACCGGAGACATCGGTGCGGCGGTGGAGGCGGTACTGACACCCGGAGGCTATGGGATTGTGCGGGATTTGGTTGGCCATGGGGTCGGACATGAGCTGCACGAAGATCCGAACATTCCGAATTTCGGCCCCAGTGGAATTGGGCCGGTGCTGCAGGCTGGCATGACGATTGCCGTGGAGCCAATGGCGACGCTAGGTAGTGAAGCTGTATACATTGCTGAGGATGAGTGGACAGTGCTGACACGTGATGGTTCACGCTCGGCGCATTTTGAGCACACAATCCTAATTACTGAATCAGGTGCGGAAATACTTACCCAAAACTAAGCAATTAGTTTAAAGCGGCATTTCGCAGCTACTAATTGTAGCCAGACTTTATTGTTTTCGTGTTCATGGCAGCAAAGGTGGGTGTTCATATGCTGGTAGCACTTGCGGTACAGTTGACGTAAGCGCTATACTGACCCCATGCGTGAAAACCAACAAGGAAATCACTTTATCGGCCTAGACATCGGCACCTCCACGGTCCGGTGTATTGTCGGTATGCTGGATCCGGACAGCAGCTCAAAGCCATCAATAATCGGACATGGCAGTGCGCCGAATCTCGGCATGCGAAAAGGAGTGATCGTCCACGTTGAAGACGTAGTGGAGTCAGTAGTGGCGGCCGTAACTGAAGCAGAGCGGGTTGCGGGCGTACATATTGAGTCAGCGACAGTCAATGTTAATGGCGCTCAGGTCAGTGGTATGAACTCCCGCGGCGTCATTGCTATTAGTGCGGCCAATAGAGAGATTACCACTGATGACCGGTTGCGGGTTGAAGAGGCTGCGGCTATTGTGAAGATACCGCCCAACCGGGAGATTATTCAGATTTTTGCCAAGAATTATCGGTTGGATGGCCAGGACAATATCAAGGATCCGGTCGGTATGCACGGTGTACGGCTGGAGGTGGATACGCACATCGTTACGGCGCCGACCCCAAATCTGCGGAGCATGGATTTGGTATTTGAAAAAGCCCGTATCGTGCCGTCACATCACACTATTTCGAGCCTTGCAGCCGCTGAAGCGGTACTGAGCCGCCAGCAGAAAGAATCCGGTACCGTGCTTCTGGATATCGGAGCCGGTACTACTAATATTGTGGTGATTGAGGACGGTGAGGTACAGCACGTGGCAGTGCTGCCAATCGGCGGCATTAATATTACGAATGATTTGGCTATCGGGCTGAAGACTGACTTGGATATAGCTGAGGCTATCAAGCTGCAGCATGCCAGCGTGGGGGTTAAGCCAAAGACGAGCGTTGCTTCCGTTTCGGTAAATAGTCAGCGCCACAACTTTGACATGGATGATGTGATGATGATCGTGGAGGCCAGAGTCGAGGAGCTTTTTGAGTATGTAGACAAAGAGCTCCGCAAGATCCAGCGTTCCCGAAAGCTGCCCGGCGGCGTGGTGCTCGTCGGCGGTACGGCAAAGCTGACCGGTATTGCTGATTTCGCCAAGGAGAAGCTGCAGCTTGCCGCCAGGATTGGGAAGGTGGAGGCTGCCGGCGGCCTGATTGATACCATTGATGACCCATCATACGCTACGAGCATCGGACTGATGCTGCTCGATATGCTGCTGATGCCGGGTATGGGCGCGCAGCATTCGTCGAATATGCCTGCTGGCGGCAGAGCACTCGGCTTTGTAGAGGGTATTTTTAAGAAGTTAAAGAAGTAGCGTACACAAATATTATTCAAGTGGAAAAAGTGGCAAAAAGAGCGTTCTAATCGTTTGGACTGACTTGTGTCATGCGGTATACTACAGGGTATAAAATGTTCTCATAAAAGGAATGTAAGAAAGTTATGCCACAAGTAGCACCAGCAATCGAGACGTTCGCGCGGATAAAAGTCGTCGGTGTAGGTGGCGCTGGAGGCGCGGCTATCAACCGGATGGTTGACGCTGGCGTTAACGGCGTTGAATTTATCGCTATCAATACTGACGCCCAAGCGCTTCATCACTCAAAGGCGCAAGTTAAGATCCATATCGGCCGGGATACGACCCGGGGTCTGGGGGCGGGAGCAGATCCGTCCGTCGGAGAGCGTGCAGCTGAGGAGTCTAAGTCCGAAATCGAGTCAGCACTTCAGGGTGCGGACATGGTGTTCGTAACATTGGGGGCCGGCGGCGGGACTGGCAGCGGTGCGGGTCATGTGGTGGCACGCATTGCCAAGGAACAGAGCGCGCTGGTGGTTGGTTTCGCGACCAAGCCTTTTGCTTTCGAGGGAGAAAAGCGGCGGCGAAATGCCGAAACCGCCATCGAGAAGCTACGCAGCGCAGTAGATACACTCATTACTATTCCGAACGATCGACTACTGCAGACAATCGACAGGCAGACACCACTACTTGAAGCCTTTAAGGTAGCTGATGACGTGCTGCGCCAAGGTGTGCAGGGTATATCTGACTTGATTACCGTACACGGCCTGATCAACCTGGACTTCGCTGACGTTAAGACAGTTATGAGCAACGCCGGGTCGGCACTTATGGGTATTGGCCGTGCCAGCGGTGAAAACCGGGCAGTACTAGCGGCTCAGCAGGCCGTGGAGTCGCCGCTACTTGAGGTGTCAATTGATGGAGCTCGCGGTATTCTCTTTAACGTAATTGGCGGTAACGATATTTCCATGCATGAGATTAATGCAGCCGCTGAGACGATCACAGCAGCTGCAGACCCGGAGGCCAATATCATATTTGGTGCTACGATTAACCCAGAGTTAGAAGACGAATTGATTATTACGGTAGTTGCTACCGGATTCGATACTTCTTATTTCGCAAACCGGGCGCATGTTCAGCAGACACCGGATGATCTGCCGGCCGAAAAGCCTGAAGAGCCGGTTATTATCGGTTCGGGTATAAAAAGTGAAGATCCTGTAATGTCCGATATTGACATGAGCTTGGATAGTAGTGACGAGGAGAAGGGGCTGAAGGACTTTGCTGACGGGCCGTCAGTGCCGAATATCTGGACTATGGATACTGATGACGACCTTGGTAGTGACGATCAAGTCGCTACAGGAGACAGTTCGGAAGAAAAAGAGCTCGAGAAGGAGCTCGAAAAGCCATCGTTTCTACGCCGTTTGAAAAAGCGCCATCTCGACTCACAGAAAGACGGCAAACCGGAAGACGAGGCGCGTTAGTCGGACCGCCCCGCGTAACGCGATTTCGGAGCAAATCAGTACTTATCCACAGCACTTCCCAGATGTAACACGGTGTTAAACAGTAGTGTCATCGGGATATATAGTACAACAAGAAAGTAGAGTTATTAGCTTGCCAAACGCTATGAGTGGGGGTACTATTTTAGGCATAGGCACTATATATAGGGATTCTATGTATAAGGCTCGTACGTTCAGAGTAAGCAAAAGGAGGTTTGCAGGATGAAATGCAGCCAATGCGCGTCAGAGGATACGAAGGTTATCGAATCCCGCGACGTCGCTGACGGTGAAGCGATTCGCCGACGGCGCGCGTGCACCAATTGCAAATACCGATTCACGACTTACGAACGCGTTGAGAAGCCGCATCTGATTGTCATCAAAAATGACGGCACGAGGGAGATGTTCAATCGTGAGAAGCTGCTGGCCGGCCTGTATCGGGCCTGTGAGAAGACATCGGTTTCCAGCGTACAGTTAGAGCGCTTGGTGTCAGATGTTGAGCAGCAACTCTACGCGTGCGGTGACACCGAAGTTCCGTCATCACAAATCGGGGAACTGGTGATGGATCGGTTGCCGGAGCTCGACGAAGTAGCGTATGTGCGCTTCGCCAGTGTGTATCGGCGATTTCGGGATATCGCCGGGTTTGAGAAAGAGCTTTCGGAGATTCGTGATCGAAAAAGCCCCCGGCACGTCAAAGCATAAGGACTATGGCCTGATAGGGCCGATCCGTGAGTCTGCTTTGACGGTTGCCCTGCATGTTTTACAAATTATGCTTCACAGTGCAGCTTTTTGGCGCTACACTGGAGACGCATTACATGTGGTTTTATGAGAAGCTTCCTCAGGGCTTTTCGTAAAAGATGCAGGGGAGCAAGCGCTGCGAGTTGAGAGCGTGCAGCGCGGACTCTAAATAAAAATTATTAACAAAATAACAATAGGATCCCTGGCCGGCCGGGTAGATTGCGGTCCGATTCAGGGACGAAAAGTGAGGGTACTATGGGACAGACAGCCAGTTTGAAGGTTGGGAGGTATTTTACACCCCCGAAAAGCAAGGCATATGACTTGCTGGATTGGGTCAAGCGTGACTCCGTTATTATGAATCCGGCAACTGGTAAGCCGGTGTTTGAGCAGCTCGGTGTGGAGTTTCCGGAGAGCTGGTCACTGAATGCTGTTAATATTGTGGCTCAAAAGTACTTTACTGGTACGCCGGGTACCGCGGAGCGGGAGTCATCACTGAAAGAGCTGATTAACCGCGTGGTCAATACCATTACTCGACAGGGGTTACAGGAGGGATATTTTGAGTCTGATGCGGAAGCTGAGGATTTCCGCGAGGAGTTAAAGTATATTCTCGCGACCCAGCGTGCAGCCTTTAACTCGCCAGTGTGGTTCAATATCGGTGCCCCAGAGCGATCCCAGCAGGCTAGTGCGTGTTTCATCCTCGGTATCGAGGACACCATGGACTCTATTCTGAACTGGTACACCGAAGAGGGCATGATCTTCAAGGGCGGTTCTGGTTCCGGTGTTAACCTTAGTTCGATTCGCTCCTCAGTTGAGAAGCTTGGCAAGAGTGCCGGTACGGCATCTGGCCCACTGTCCTTTATGCGCGGTGCGGATGCCTCGGCAGGCGCGATTAAGAGTGGCGGCAAGACTCGCCGGGCTGCAAAGATGGTAATCCTGAACGTCGACCATCCAGATGTCGAAGAGTTTATCTGGTGTAAAGCGATCGAAGAGCGCAAGGCTCGTGTCCTGCAAGAAGCAGGTTACGATATGAGCCTGGACGGCAAGGATATTTTCTCTGTTCAGTACCAGAACGCCAATAACTCTGTCCGTGTTTCCGATGAGTTTATGCGTGCCGTAGAGAATGATGAGGACTGGGAGTTGAAGGCTGTCACGACTGGCGAGACGGTTAAAACCGTTAAAGCACGCGACCTTATGCGGCAGTTTGCTGAGGCAGCGTGGGAGTGTGCCGATCCGGGCATGCAGTACGATACAACAATCAACAAGTGGCACACTGCACCGAATGCCGGCCGCATCAACGCCAGCAACCCGTGCTCCGAGTACATGCATCTTGATAACTCAGCCTGTAATCTGGCTAGCATTAACCTACTGAAGTACCTTGCTGAAGACGGCACCTTTGAGATTGAAGCTTTCAAGCACACGGTGGAGGTCATATTTACCGCTCAGGAAATTCTGGTCGGCTACTCTGAGTATCCGACGGAAGGTATCGCCAAGAACGCTCGGGCTTACCGCGAGCTTGGGCTGGGCTATGCGAACCTTGGCGCCATGCTGATGGCCCAGGGCTTGCCGTACGACTCCGATGAGGGACGTGCCCAGGCTGCGGCTATTACTTCGCTCATGACCGGACACGCTTATGCAACCAGCGCTAAGCTGGCGAAGATTGTCGGACCGTTTGCCGGATATCGCAAGGATCGGGAGGGTATGCTCAAGGTGCTGCGTATGCACCGCGAGGAAGTATCAAATATCGATGCCAGCCTGGTGTCTGAAGATCTTTTGAGTGCCGCTGCTACTGCTTGGGACGAGGCAGTCGAGCTGGGTGAACTTTACGGTGTGCGCAACTCTCAAGCCAGCGTGCTGGCTCCGACCGGTACGATCGGTCTCATGATGGACTGTGACACGACGGGTATTGAGCCGGATCTGGGGTTGGTAAAAGTTAAGAAGCTGGTCGGCGGCGGTACGATGAGCATCGTTAACCAGACAGTGCCGCGTGCGCTAAAGGCGCTGGGTTATACCAAGAGCCAGATTGATGACATCGTCAGCTACATAGATGCGGAGAAGACGATTGTCGGTGCGCCTCATCTTAAGAAGGCGCATCTGCCAGTCTTTGCCTGCTCCATGGGCGATAACGCAATCCACTACCTTGGCCATGTCAAGATGATGGCCGCTGTACAGCCGTTTATTTCCGGCGCTATCTCTAAAACAGTAAACATGCCTGAAGATGTTTCTGTCGAAGATGTGGAGCAGCTGCATATCGATGCCTGGAAGATGGGCCTTAAGGCGATTGCTATCTACCGGGATAACTGTAAAGTGGCTCAACCGCTCTCGATGGCTAAGAAGGAGAGTAAGGGGGCAGCCGAGGTCGAGCAGAAGCCAAGCCTGGCCGCTGATATCGAAGCCGTCAACGATAAGATCATCGTCAAGGGTGCGGTTCGCCGCGAGATGCCCAAGGTTCGCAATTCCAAGACATTTTCTTTCAAGGTCGCAGACAGTCACGGCTATATGACGGTTGGAGAGTACGATGACGGAACGCCGGGTGAGGTGTTCGTGAATATCGCCAAGCAGGGCTCAACACTGCGGGGTATCATGGATGCGTTTGCAATAAGCCTTAGTCACGGTCTCCAGTTTGGCGTACCGCTGAAAGATTACGTGAAGTCGTTCACCAGCATGTCGTTCGCGCCGGCTGGAATTACGGATGATCCAGAGATTCGTACGGCCTCATCACTGGTTGATTATCTGGCTCGCCGCTTGGCGCTGACTTATCTGTCATTTGACGATCGGCTGGAGCTCGGACTTGCCTCGATTGAAGACTTGCCGGGCGAGGAGCAGACATCACTCATCGTTGATGATGTTGCAACAGAGGAGGCTGCCGAAGTTGCAGCTCCGCAACAGCAAGCTCAGCCGGTTGAGGCACCGAAGCGGGTACCAAGTCCAAGGAAAGATGACGCCCCAATGTGCTTCAACTGCGGCAATCAGACGCAGAAGGCCGGAAGCTGCTATGTCTGCACGAGTTGTGGCAGTACCACCGGCTGTTCGTGAGAAGCTTACGTGCCGCTCATCAGACTTTCCTCTGGTGAGCGGCTCAGGCTGACTATCACAAAAAGTCTTATTAACTAAACCCGGAATTACCCGGGTTTAGTTAATTTGATCTCTGGGTCAGACTCCGCAATCTCCCGGGGTACAGCTTTTTTGTTAGATTTATTGTCTTGAATCGGCTATTGCTGTTTGGTAGGATTGTTCCTTGTGTGGAAAAGGAGGGTTGCAAACAACCGATGAAGTTAGTTTTAAAAGCGATTGCTAAGTATGCCGGAATTAATTTACATGAGGCAGTAAGAACAAAACGGTATAATCCGCTTTTTGAAGAAGAGGCGCAGATCGAGGAGGAGCTTATACGGCTCGAGGAGTTGGTATATAACTATCATTTAGCTGCTGAGACATTGAGGACTTACCCGAAGCTAAGGCGACATATACTGCGTGAGCGGCGTGATATCTTAAAGCATTGCGTCGGACTTATTGCGCGGATGATGATTGGCCTGAATCTGCCAAGAAGTTACACCCAAGAAGACACAAAGGATGCACTGAAGCGACTGGTTCGGATTGTTGTCGCTGACGCTAAGCTCGGCGAGCAGTACATCGATGACGCAGTAATTCAGAGACTTGGCCCGCTTATGAGCTTCCGCCAGCGTTGGCAGTTCGGATTATTGACGTATAATCCGATAAAACTGCTGCGAATGAGAAGAGTGCAGGCCTAAGCCATTGTGCTACACTTAGGATATGCGAATACTCATGCTATATCGGCCCAGCACCGAGAAGGCGAGCATGGCCGAAGATTATGTCCGGGATTTTAGCCGCAGATTTCCGGATAAACAGATTGAATTAGTGAATCTCGACACGCGCGAGGGTGCAGAGCTGGCGAAAGTTTATGGAGTGCTGAGCTATCCGGCAATTGTTGCGATTGCTAATGATGGCAGAGTGCTGAGTCTGTGGCAAGACGAGCTATTACCTCTCATGGATGAGGTGGTGGCCTACGCCATTTAGCTCTCGATATGTTGCAAATCAACGAAAAATTGATATAGTAAAACTTACAATTAGTGAAAGCCGTCTGAGCAGCTATCACCTGCGATTCGCAAGTACGCGGAACGGCGCGGAGAGAAAGTCCCGACCAAGAACGGACAAGTAGATTCCGCCGGAGCAATCGCCGTAATGATGTAATGAAGTGTCCTGCGTTCCAGCAGGGAAATCAGGTGGTAACACCCTCGTAGCCCACGGGTCCTGATGATAAAGGATCGGTGGGTTTTTATATTTTTGAAGAAGGAGAGTAGCGCGTGGCGAAAGAGAAATCACAGACAGCTCAAACCGAAGAAGAGATACTAAAGCTCTGGAAAAAAGAGCAGACGTTTGAGGAGAGCCTAAAGCAGCGAGAAGGCAGTGAAGTCTTTAGCTTCTATGATGGTCCGCCCTTTGCAAACGGTTTGCCGCACTTCGGACACTCTTTGGTTACTAGCATCAAGGACGCGCTTGGCCGGTACAAGACCATGCGTGGCTATTATGTCGAGCGCCGCAACGGTTGGGACTGTCATGGTCTGCCAGTGGAATTTGCTATTGAGAAGCAGTTCGGCATCAGTGGCAAGAAGCAGATTATGGAGCTGGGGCTGGATAAGTTCAATACTGCTTGTCGGGATTCGGTCTTCATGTATAAGAGCGAATGGGAAGGTTTCTTTGAGCGGATTGGGCGCTGGACCGATACGGAGAATGCCTATGCGACCATTGACCGTGACTACACCGAAAGCGTGTGGTGGGTTTTGAGCGAAATCCATAAAAAGGGCCTGCTCTACAGGGGTTATAAGAGCATGCCGTACTGTCCTCGCTGTGAAACGCCGCTCAGCAACTTCGAGGTTAACGAAGGGTACAGGGACGATGTGCCCGACCCGAGCCTGTATATGAAGTTTAAGCTGAAAGGTGAAGACGCATATTTGCTCGGCTGGACGACAACGCCGTGGAGCTTGCCAGGCAATGCCGCGGTAGCAGTCAATCCCGATGAACAGTATGTATACGTTAAGTACCATGATGATGAAGGCGAGGAGCATATTGTTGTCCTCGCTAAGAAGCGCCTAGAGACCCTCGGCAAACAGGATTACTCAATCGTAAAAGAAGTGTCCGGAATGGATTTGGTCGGCAAATCCTATGAACCACTTTTTGTACTCGAAGGTCTAGATAGCTATACGGGTCATGAAAAGCTGTACAAGGTCTGGCCTGCTCATTTTGTGAGCGTCGAGGACGGGACAGGAGTATTGCACGTAGCTCCGGCATTTGGCGAGGACGACCTAAATCTAAGTGAAAAAGAAGGCTTGCCTGTGCTGCAAACTGTCGATGCCAGCGGTCACGTCAAGGGTGGAATTGGATTCGATGACATAGCCGGGAAATTCTTCAAAGGTGCTGATAAGCATATCATCGAGCACTTAACTAAACGGGGGGCAGTGTTTGCGGCAGAAATTTTCGAACACACTTATCCATTCTGCTACCGATGCGACAGTCCGCTGTTGTACTATGCAATTTCAACTTGGTTCGTTAAAGTCACGGCGGTAAAGGATAAGCTGCTCAAATCTGCGGACAGGATCGAGTGGACGCCGGAGCATATTAAAACCGGCCGATTTGGTAAGTGGCTGGAGGGTGCACGCGATTGGGCGATTAGCCGTAATCGGTACTGGGGTGCACCAATGCCAATTTGGGTCAATGAAGACGACGAGAGCGATTATATTGTTGTAGGCAGTACAGCAGAGTTATTGGAATTGACTGACGGTAAAGCAAAGCTGGATGACTTGCATCGGCCGTTTATTGACGAGGTGACTATCACGCGCGATGGTAAGACATACCGACGTATAGAGGAGGTTTTGGATTGCTGGTTCGAATCCGGCAGTATGCCGTATGCACAACAACACTTTCCGTTTGAGAATAAGGATAAGTTTGCGGTATCCTTCCCGGCTGACTACATCGGTGAAGGGCTTGATCAAACACGATTGTGGTTTTATGTACTACATGTAATCGCTACGATACTGTTCGAAAAGCCTGCATACAAACATGTGCTGGTGAATGGCATGATCTTGGCGGCTGACGGACAAAAGTTGAGCAAGCGCCTGAAGAACTACCCGCCAGTGGAGGATGTTTTCGCAACGGAAGGTGCGGACACGCTTCGGCTTTACCTACTCTCCAATAATCAGGCAGTGTCAGCAGATTATATGCGGTTCAATCGCGACGCTATGAAAGATCTTAGCCGCAACGTGCTCGGTACACTACAGAACTCCTTCCGGTTCTTTAAGATGTATGCTGATATTGATAAATGGCAGGCACCGGCAAGCCTTGAAATGCCGGAAAGTGAGAGCGTTTTGGATCAGTGGATTCTGGCGCGGCTGAACGAAACAATTGGTGTCGTGACGGAGAAGGCGGATGAGTTTAAGTTGGCTCATGCCATAAATCCTATCTTTGATCTAATTGACGATACCTCTAATTGGTATATTCGGCGATCACGTCGGCGGTTCTGGAAGAGTGATGATGATGGCGATAAGCAATCGGCATACCACACACTGTGGTATGTGTTGACGGTAACGACACAGCTGCTGGCACCGTGGGCGCCATTTTTGAGTGACAAATTATGGAGGGAGCTGACCAAGGGAGCTGGCTTGCCGCAATCTGTACACCTCAGTGATTGGCCGAAGGCTGAAACATTTGACGACGTGCTGCTTTCGGACATGCAGAAGGCTCGGGCCTACATTAATGAAGGTTTAAGCCAAAGAGCAGAGGCAAAAGTAAAGGTTCGACAGCCGCTGCGATTAGTTACAGTGCCGAAGGTCAATCCTGCCTTAGTGGATATCATTAAGGATGAACTTAATGTTAAGAAGTTGGCCTGGGGCTCGGCTGGTAAAGTCAAGCTTGATGTGACGGTCGATCAGGAGTTGAAGGACGAGGGCGTGGCCCGCGATATCATTCGGCATGTGCAGAGTGCACGAAAAAAGGCCGGACTGGATGTCGCTAATCGCATCAAGTTAAGCCTTGCATCGGATAATAAAGATTTTCTCCGAGCCATAAAACGGCATGAAGATGTCATTAAGTCTGAAACACTGGCAACGCAGTTGACGCAAGAGTCAGCAGATTACACCTATACCGATACAGTGAAGATTGAAGGTGTAAGTGTTCAGCTCTCTCTAGAGCGGATCAAGGAGTAGTCATAGTCAATATAAAACTACGATAAGGCCAAGGCCTAGGGTTTACAGATGAGAGGAAATCTGTTAATATCTCTTGGTAACTAAATTCTGAAGTAAAGAGTAAAGAGATGAAAAAAGCTGTGATTGCGACAGGTGGCAAGCAGTACCTGGTCGCAGAAGGGGAAACCCTGGATATAGAGCGCCTCAAGACAGAAGACAAAACTGCTACATTCGAGCCGCTTCTGGTGATTGATGGCGATAAGGTGACAGTCGGGACACCGATTGTTAGTGGTGGAAAGGTGACTGCTGAAATTGTAGAAAATGATGTGAAGGGCGACAAGGTCACCTCTATACGCTACAAGGCCAAGAAGCGCGTACGCACTGTTCGGGGCCATCGTCAAACTTATACAAAGATTAAGATCTCAAAAATAGCGTAATTAACAGACGCCAGTACTAGAGGGAAGAGCCGCTGTATGCGGCTCTTTTTTCTGCACACAATAGTTCAGTAAGTAAGTTTTATTACAAATCATCTGTGTATAAATGTAGGTTGAAGGCAGCTATTTTGTATAAATCACATCATAATTTACAAAGTGCGAATTACTACGAAATTTTCCATCTATACCAGTAACGTAAAATAATGTAGTAAAGTACACATCTTAATTTGTTGTACTATTTTAATGGCTCTAAGCTGTAATTTTATTTTATTTTTTTCCTTGTTGACATTTATTAGGAGGAGGATACTGAAAGCAGGATTTTGCAGAAATAGCAACAAAGTCCAAAAACCAAAAGCTGAACAAAAATGTTCAAACAAACACCTTATATACGGGTAGCGCTTCAGCGCCGCTTGATGCGGGCAGTGATGGTAGTGGCTCTTGCTGTTTTTGCTTTTGGAGTGTATGTATCTGTAGTAACTAGCCAAGCGGCCCATGCCGCCACCTCCCACCTCAACTTCCAGGCTCGCCTACACCAGCAGAA
>CAYZZS010000011.1:19384-33932 GCA_964483035.1 uncultured Candidatus Saccharibacteria bacterium | reverse complement strand
CCGTCAACCAAAGAAAAAGCCCCATCTTGCGATGAGACACTCTCTTTGGTGGAGCTGGCGGGTATCGCACCCGCGTCCGAAGGTTTATCTTGATTAGGCTTCTACAGGCTTAGGCTGTTTGAAGTGTCTCGGTATTCAGCATAAAAACAACCAAAAAACTGAACACCAAAGTCCGGTAAATCTTACCAAAAACTATGGACCGTAGCTTTTGCGCAACCAGATGATATGACATGTACTGACATTACCTGGTATCACGTCAGACACGGCTTTAGATAGTTAAGCTAAAGCTGGCGCAGCCTGAGGGAACAAACGTGCCTTCAGATCTGCAATCAAAGAATCGCGTTCTGCAATTACTTTTGGTTTGCCGTATGACGCTCAGCAAGCGGCCTGCTACTCTAACCGATAAAGTCCTACGTCGAGCATAATTTCAGCCCCGTCGTATACGTACGGTTGCCCGTATCGTAAGGTTGTATTATACCATAATGCTAATGCCGGCACAATATCCCGGGCAGGATAAAGTCAGGGCGATAGTGATTGCTGTTATTGATATTTTATTATATAATATAACAATGGAGCAGCGCGAGCCTCGACCATCAGCCGGCAATTTCATCCATGACTCGGAGCTAAGTCACGAGGAGCGGAGGCAAGTGGGCGGGATTCTCGATATGGCCCAGGAATTACCGCGTGTCATCAAATCAGAACACTATCTTGCGCTCATCAACGGCAAACTGGAAATGGTCGAAAGCGAACATTCCATCAGTGACGAATCCGCCCGCCACCAAGACAGCCGCTCAATCAACAAAAGTATTATCGAAGTTGAACGATCCAACCGGGATATACTGCTGAACGCCACCTCCCATCTCACGATTATTGCCAATCAGGCCATCTCCCACTCTTGGCTGAATTCCCAGTACCGGAACGAACCACATCACCCCAATCCGCGCCAGCTTGGCAACCCTATGCAGTACGCTACCGAAGCCTGGCAGATCCGCACCAGCTGGAACGACCACATCATTGATCAAGGCGGCATTACACTGGACTTTGGTCTCGAGCGGCCCGTCCCTACCCGCTACATCACCTTCAATATGCCGGGAACATACTTCAGACATATCACCGAAATATTCAAATATGACGACTACATCTTTATCCAATCGCATGGCAAGCCAGAAGTCGGATCAACTGAACCGCTTACTGCATCCATACAGCGAGAAGCTGGCCCGGAGGCTGCAGTCCAGTTTCAGGAAATCGTCCGAAATCCGAATCTCGAAGAAGAGAACAAAATACTCGATCTGATTATTTTCGGATGGAACTTCCCATCCATCAATCGACACATCCAAAACTACGTTCTGGAATGGAAAGCTGCAAGACGAGCGGACCTAGAGAACAAGTACTACTTTTTGGATTATCTACTGAAGCATTAAAAGCCTAGACATCAGCACAATAGCAAATCTCGTGATGCAGTACACGCATCGCATCGTTCAGCTGCCGGCACTGCTTGTCGCTGAGCGAACTAAACAGCGGCTCCTGATAGTCATCTAGTACTTTTTGCGCCGCTTCTACAACAGCACCGCCTTTTGCCGTAAGCCTTGTGATATGTTCCCGTCTGTTTTGCGGATTGCGCACACTGCTGAGCATACCAAACGACTCCAGTAATTTGATTTGCCTGCTGATGCTGGCCTCCGTCTGTCCTAGCCTGTCAGCAATACGCCGCTGCTGCACCTTCGGATTGTGCTGAAGAATTGCGAGGATCTTGTACTGCGCATAGCCGATATCAAGCCGCTCCTGAAGCACCTGATCAGACTGTCTTAATAAGACAGCACTGAGATGATGCAAGACGTAGCCAATGTCATCCAGAGGCCCTTGGAGCGCTCCCATAGCGGCATCATCACATACTAAAGCACAAGCGTCAAGCTATGGACTGAACCGTGGGCCAGTACTCCAGATATAGCGTATGCCATTCGTCGAGCGACAATTCCTGGGCTCTGCGATCAGGACTGATACCTGCGCGAGTCAGCATCGCCTCCGCCTCTGGCTTACTAAGACGCAGGCCGCCGCTTAGGCTGCTGCGAAGTTTTTTGCGCCGCGCACTGAATCCAGCCTTAACCAGCCGAAAGAATACCCTCGTATCAACACCCTTAAAGAGCGGCATCCTTCTGTACTTCAGTACCAGTATTTGTGAATCGACTTTCGGGGGCGGCACAAAGAGCTCAGCAGGCACCACATTCCCTAAGGACGCTTCACAGTAAAACTGAACACTGACCGAAAGCAGCGACATGGCACCCGGCCTGGCCACGACGCGCTCAGCTACCTCTTTCTGCACGAGCAGCGCAGCCTGGTCGAAAGGATTGGAGCTCTCGCATAATACTCGCAACAGATTACTTGTTAGGTAGTATGGGATATTGGCGGCCACTTTGTAACCCTTTGGCAAACGCGTCAGGTCGAAGCGCAGTATATCCTGACAGACCACATGGAGATGCTCGGCATCCACCCGACCCCTCAATCCATCGGCAAGATCAGCGTCAAACTCCACGGCAATAACACTACTGGCCCGTTCTACTAGTTTTGCGGTCAGCGTACCCGCTCCCGGACCAATTTCCAACACCGTATCGCCTGACTTAATTCCTGCCGACTCCACCATCGCGTCAAGCGATTCCTCATCTTGCAGCCAATGCTGTCCAAGCGATTTTTTAGCAATCGGCAACTGCATCATAGATCCAGCAGCGGCAATCCGACGCCGTCGTCCAGCTTTCGATTGAGAACAGTGTTTGTGTATGCCGTAACCAGCAGCTCGCAGGTCCCAGCAATTAACGCCTCTTTGACATGACCGGTAATTGCACCGAACGAGCCGGTACCGAACACCCCATGCACGTGCAAAACGGTTTCGCCGTTATTTTGCGCGATATTTCCCTGCAGACTAGTTATCTCAAGCAATTCATCAAACCGCTTCCATTCATAGTGCTGGCTATCCAAGTGATAGAAGCCAAGCTCTGCCCACTGTGCACCACCCAGCCCCTGCACCCAGGCGGCCGTCACTCCCTGCTCATTCACAAACCGCAGCAGCGATTCCATGAGCAGTTCGCCTTTACTTATTCTCACTATATAGTCGTCACCAATTTTCTGAAACTGCATACTGTCTAGTATTACTGATTCCCCGATTACCTACAAGCACCGGCCCGACCTCCTAGCAGACTGCAAGGGTAGGAAGCCTGGCATCATTTAAGAAAGAGCAGTTAGGGAAAATAACTCATTCGCAGCGATAAGGACCCCTGGGCAGGCTCCTTAGATCTACCACCAATGATTCACTACCCAGAACTCATACGCCGCCTGCCAGCTGCCGTACCGGTTGCGCGCGTAATTTGTACACCATCGCAGCTGCGTGACCGGGTTGACCTGCCAATCATCACCCTCGGAAGCCATCTTTATCGCAGGCGTCGACTGGCATAGCCCGTACCCGCGGCCGCTGCTTGGTGAATACAGCTCCTGATAGTAATCCGGACAGACCCCGTATTGCCCCTGCCACTTCGTCGGACACCAGCCAGATTCACGGCTGAGAATGTAATCCACGTAAGGATACTCATCCGGACTAATGCCGACCGCTGTCATCCAGTCAATTTTCGATCCCGACAAATCAGCTGCCAGCAGCGCCTTTGTGCCCTTTGCTACGACCCGCTTCACAGGCTCGACAATGACGACCTCTTGTAATATCCTCCGCTCTGTCTGCTCGCTTCCTTCTGCCGGCACTTCATAGGTGATAACCTTGCGCCCGGGTCGGCCCGCTTCGCGTACTTCTGTGCGGCCGTACTCCAGCTGCGTATCCTCGACTTCTTCAATCGGAGCCGGAATCTCTACCTCTTCGTTGACGATTTCTTTTCCAAGCGGCACTACAAAAATCAGCATATTCTCAGTAATCGGCGTATCTGGTGACGGATCAACCGTATCACCGTCAATTGACTGGATATTCTTCTCGGCAAGAACTTCACCCACTGTCTTGGCATGCGTGCGATGCTCTATCGGCACACCGTAGAGATTGATATGCACCGGCACCGAACGCTCTATGACTACCTTGTGTCCAATCAGATTATCTTTCAGCGGATCATCGCTGCGCGTCAGCTCCACCCGGTCTTCGTTGTACAACTTCAAACCCGCCGTCTCGGCAATGACTCGAGGCTCCCGGTGTGCACTCAGTACGGTAATTTTCGTACCGTCCTCATCAATGACAGAAACCGGACGTGCCCGGTAGACATTTACCGTAAAGTCATCATCATAAATTGGCGTCTCCGGCGCAGGTTCAACGATGTCGTTTTCATACAGCTCTATCTCCAGCCTCGTCAGCAGTTCGCCGACTGTTGGCGCCCGGGTCGGCACCGTCTGAGTCTCCCCGTTTACCGAAACATGTACGATACGCGTATCATCAGCCCCGACGGTCGTCCCACCCGTACCGATAACCAATACGATGGACAGAAAAAACAAGGCCAGAAACGTAATTACCGGAATCACGAACGGGTGACCTTTTAGGCCGGCAAACTGTTGCAGCCGCTCTACAAGCACGCTGCCCTGCCGGTTATAAATTGAGTATCTCTTCCGCATATGCTAAGTACTTATGGCAACGCGTATCAGTCGCTTATCAGCCAATCCGTACCGAGGTATTGTAGCAAACCATCACTTGCCGGATAAGGCAGCGAGTGCCTTGAGTACGTCTTCGCCGCAGGTTTCTTTACTCACCCTGCCCATTGCCAGCCAGGCAGCATCGGCTACTTCCGGCCACTGCAGCCGAACCTTCGGCTTGTCCGGCAGAGATACGTGAAAGACTTCAAACGTAAACCGAAACCCTTGATCAGATGAGCTATAGGTACCAAGCGAGTGCAGACCCCGAGCCTCCAGGCTAATGCCGGTTTCTTCCTCAAGCTCCCGGACCGCTGCTGCCCGCGCATCTTCGCCGCGACGCGAACCACCGCCAGGCAGCGACCACTTGCCAGCCGCCAGCCAATTCCGAACCACCAAGATTTCCTCACCGCACACCAACAGCAACCGCGCCCTATGCGTACCCTTCAAATACCAGAACAGGAGAGGCCAGCTCAGCCAGAAAGCTACTATCCCAACCAGCCGCCATGACTGCTTCACGACTTCTCCAAGGGTGCGAAGGCAACATTGATTTTCTTAGCGCCTCGGCCCTTAAAATAAATAACCGCATTGTCGCCATCCACCTCCATGACCGTCCCCTGGCCAAACAACTGATGCTTCACACTGTCACCTTCATGCAATTCAGGGACGTACCGTGGCTCATCTGTCTGAGCGCCAAAGGCCGGTGCATCTAATGTACTGTCGCTGCCATACGACCCGTAGCTGCCGGCTGAAAAATCATTACTAGCCGCAAATTCTCCGTCAATTTCACTGAGAAACCTCGAAGGCGGATTGTGCTGCACGCCACCGTACAGCATACGGCTGGAGGCATAAATCATGTATAGCTCTTCGCGCGCCCGGGTCATACCCACATAGCACAATCGTCGCTCTTCCTCCATTTCCGACTGATCATACAGCGCACGGGAATGCGGAAAGATCGTCTCCTCTATGCCAACCATAAACACCACCGGAAACTCCAGCCCTTTTGCAGCATGCAAGGTCATGAGCGTCAAGGCATTGCCGTCAAAGTCTGCGGCATCAATATCACTGACCAAGGCCACTTCTTCCAGGAAGCCGGAAAGCCCCACATCCTGATAGGTTTGCGCAACGCTTATAAGCTCCCGAACGTTCTCCTGTCGTGACTCGGCCTGGGGCGTGCCGTCATCCAGGTAGTGCATGTAGTCAATCCTGCGCAACAGCGAGTCGATAAGTGCCGGCACCGGCGTCTCCTCAGCTATTTCTCTGAGACCAGCAACGATATCATTCAGCTCGGCGAAAGACTTTCTGGCCTTTGGTGTTAGTGCCGGACTTTCATCTGCACGACTCATTGCCTCTCGCAGTGTCAAACCTTCCTCTGTCTTCCAGTTCAGGAAATTCTGGATGGACTTGACGCCCAGCCCGCGTGCCGGCACGTTGACAATCCGCTCGAATCCCATTTGATCCTCGGGCTGATAGATGAGCCGCAGATACGCCATTATGTCTTTAATCTCCTTGCGGTCATAGAACCTTTGCCCGCCCACGATCCGGTACGGCACACCGTAGCGGATCAGCATCTCTTCAACCGACCGCGACTGCGCATTGGTGCGGTACAGCACCGCAAAGTCCCGATACGACCGGGCGCGCGCATCGACTGCGTTCTGGACTCGCCGGATAATGGCCTCCGCTTCGGCACGCTCGTTATGTACTTGCATAATCTGGACCGGCTTGCCAGCACCGGCACTGGTCCAAAGCCGCTTGTCGCTGCGCTGTTGGTTCTTGGTGATAATCGCATGAGCGGCATCCAGGATATGCTTGGTGCTACGATAATTCTGCTCCAGCTTGATAACGGTAGTCTTCGGATAGTCCTTCTCAAAATTCAGAATGTTCCGAAAGTCAGCACCGCGCCAACTATAAATACTCTGCCAGTCATCGCCGACTACAGCGATATTCTGCTTATCGTTGGTGAGTAGCTTGACAAGCTTGTACTGGGCCGCGTTAGTATCCTGGTATTCATCAATTAGGACGTAACGAAACTGCTGACGCCATTTATCACATACCTCGTGATGCCGCTCTAGCAGCGAAACAGTCTTATTGATAAGGTCATCAAAGTCCAGGCCGCCGGCATCCTTAAGTATTCGCTGATACAGCGGATATACTTTTGCAGCCGCATCGGCTGCTGGGCCATTAGCCCGGGCCGCGTACTGCTCCGGGGTCATCAGCTCATTCTTGGCACTGCTGATTAGGCTGGATATGACTCGTGGCGGAAAGCTCTTTTCATCAATACCCAGCTGCTTGGCCGCCTGCTTGATGGCAGTCAGGCGATCGGATTCGTCAAAGATAACAAACGAGCGCGGCACGCTGATATACTCGCCGTCCTGCCTGAGCAGCCGCACGCAAATAGAGTGGAACGTTCCCATGAACGGCATAAATGAGCGGTTGGCAGCCGTCTCGCCCAGAAGCTGAGCCACACGTTCACGCATTTCCTTAGCAGCTTTGTTGGTGAACGTTACCGCCAGAATGTTATAAGGCGTCGCGCGGCGGGTGGCGATCAAATAGGCTATGCGGTGTGTCAGCGTTTTGGTCTTACCACTGCCGGCACCAGCTTGGATTAGGAGCGGACCTTCAGTCGTCGTCACTGCCCGTTGCTGTTCAGGGTTCAGTCCTTGCAGTAAATCTTCCGCTGTGTTCACACGGTCATCATCTTCCCAAGGGTCAAACAATCCATCAGACATGCTCTTAATTGTACCAAGCATAAATACTTCTAGCTGTTGTGATTTGCCAACTGCTTTATGCTTGGGCTAGCTATATTTCGGTAACTGAATCCAGGATGGCTGCCATCGTTTCATACTGCGCGCCGCTCACCAGATCATCCGGGGAGCTGCTTTCCGGATCGAACTCGCCGCTTGCGGGCACTTTGTAGCTAATCTCCACCCCGGGATACGCTGATCTGATAAACCGCTTTTTTGCCGAAATGATAACACCGGTGTAATCCATCATGCTATTGTATGCAACCAGCTGCTCATCTTCGGTATTGCGCTTAATTACCTCCGTACCACTGCCTGATACCTCAAACGACAGCAGTTCATTAAAGCCGGTCGCGTGTGACGGACCGCCTCTTCCTGGGCCGGTGAATGCCCAATCAGAGCTCCGATACGCAAAGCTAGCATCGGGATTTTGTGAAAACGTACCGACATACCCTTCCCCATTTTCTGCTGCTGCATCAATTATACCTTCTCTAAGAGAAACCTCTCCCCAGGCCCCAGGGTAAGCAAAGCAAAATCCGGCCACTACGTCAGCATAGGCCGTAAAGCCTTCCGGCACCGAACAGTATTCATCATCAGCCTTGGCAGACTCATTGTTTTTCGCAGTATTTTCGGAGTTTCCGGCGGAATCCTGTGGGTCATCGAGGGGCTCATTCGTCGTCCGAGTCGACTTATATACCCACCAGCCAGCAAGGCCGAGAATGCCGATAATAACCAGTATCAGTATGGCCTCAACTGCACCGAAACCCTTTTGATTACTTCGCATATCAACTCCTTCTACTGCTTTATAAGATCATACGGCACATCAATACCGACATCCAAAAAGCCGGCGTCAACCGCTAGGTACACGCCGCTAACAATAATCAGTAGCATCAGCACTATGACTACGGCAAAGAGCGAAGATCGGCGGCGCTTCGCCTCACCGATTGGCAAGAAATAGGTTTTGTCGTTTACCAGCTTTTCAATCGCCTCGTTCATCGCGGCCTCCTCTTCGGCCTGGCGCTTCTCCTCCTGTTTCAACTTTGCCTGGTCAGCCACCGCCTCAACGATACCACCATCTGCTTGATCAGGGTCAGGCTCTGCTGCTGGCTGATTCTCGGCACTTGAAGCCTCCTCTTCGCTGGTGGGCCCAGGCGCTGCAGCCGACTCATCAGCCGCTGCGTCCTCTGCTTCCAGCTCTACAGGGGCCTGCTCCGTCTGGTCAACTGCTACTGCAGGCGTCTCTGGCTCAGGCGATACTGGGGCACTCTCATCAAGGGACTCCTCTGCTGCCTTCACTTCCGCCTCCGGTTTGACTGACTCCTGTTCGCGGGACTGGCTTAGCGGTATTATTTTTTTACGCTTTGGCAGCTTTACCACTGGCTCCTGGACTTCCGGCTGTTCTGCCTGCGGCTCATCTTTAACAAGCGGCGCCGTCTTAGCATCTTTCTCAAGCGCCTCAGAAAGCGAGCCGAGTGTCACTTCGCGCTTTGGACTTTCGTTATCTGCCACGGCGGTGTCCGTATCAGCCATCATCGGGTCTTTGACCATGGGCTTATGGCCGACTATTATCGGCCGAGAGCTGGGCGTAGGCTTAACTTCCTTGGGCTTGGCTACATCAAAGAATTTTTTATCATCTGAATTTGCGGATTTTTTAGCCATTAATTGTCTGCCTTTCTTTTTAGCCGACTACACCCCTCTGGAGCAGCATACGATACGCACTTTCGACGATGCCTGAAAACTTGTGATAATTGATGCTGGCACCGCCGACAAGCACTCCATCGCAACCCTCCATCTCCAGATAGCCGCGGGCAATCTGATCATCTACACTGCCGCCATACAGAACCCGCACCCGCTCAGAAGCCTTCGGACCATACAGACCTTTAATCTGCTGCCGGATGTAAGCGATTTCCCGCTCCACTTCGGTAGGCTTGGCCAATTTGCCGCCGAAGGTACTAATTGCCCACACCGGCTCATATGCAATTACTATCTTGTCTACGTCACGTGCCGTGAGGTTACTCAGAGCGGTAGTGATCTGCTCGTGCAGCACTCGCCGGGTCTCGCCAACTTTCCGCTCGTGTGCTGTTTCACCCACGCAAAGCACCGGAACGATTTCGTTTCTAACAGCCGCAGCCACCTTATCGCGTATCAAGGCATTTGTTTCACCAAAATACTTGCGCCGCTCAGAGTGCCCGATAATTGCATAGTGCACCAAATCGCGAAGCATAGTAAACGACACCTCTCCGGTAAAGGCTCCGTCGTCCTGATGGAATGCATTCTGCGTTGCCAGCCGGAACTTTCGCCGGTCAATCTGCATACTCAGCGGCTGGAGCACCAGCAAGCTGGGAGCTAGCACCACTTCGATGTCACGATAAATCTTTATCCGCTCATGCAGACGATGCAGGAGCAGGCTTGCCTGGTTAGTATTCAGGTGCATCTTCCAGTTGCCAATAATGAGAGTTCTTTTCATTTTCGCTTGTGCTTATCAGCTTTTAGTGTAGCATATCAGTGTTGTATAAAAACCTACTTATCCGCAAGCGCCGCCACGCCGGGCAGTGTCTTACCGACCATAAGCTCCAAACTGGCACCGCCACCGGTAGAAACATGGCCGAAATACTCAGTCAGCTTACGAGCCTCAACATACGCTGCTGTATCGCCGCCGCCAATGACACTGAATGGCTTGGAGCCGTATTTGCCGAGCAGACTGTCAATCACTAGCTCAGTGCCCTGTGCCGTCGGCCCTATCGGACTAATGAGGGATTTGGTTTCCGTAACTCCCAAATTGCCGTTCCATACCACTGTACTGGCCAGCTGCAGGGCGCCGGCAATAAAGGAGGCGGAAAATGGCCCAATGTCCAGTATCAGCTCCTTGCTGCCAACTTCGATCAGATCTTTCTGCGGCTTCTTGGGATAGCTTATGATGTCGGATAAGATTTGCGTCCCCCAGTCAACGACCCGTGTCTTAGCCGAGGGGTCAATCGCTGATGCCACCACGCCATCTTGCGGTACATAAAACGTAAATGGCCGCTCCTTGGACTTTCGCTTGGCACGCTCCATGACATCCCGAGCAGTAGCAACGTCATCAGGCTCCGCCAGGCTTTTCCCAATTTTTACCCCTTGTGCCAGCAAAAACGTATTGGCTAGAGCACCTCCGACAGCCACGACATCAGCGGTCTCGACGAACTTGTACAGAATGTCGATCTTGTCGGATATTTTTGCCCCGCCAACAATCGCCATCAACGGACGCTTCGGCTGATCCCGTACGGTGGTTATAGTCTTGACCTCTTGCTCCAGCAGCAGCCCCGCCACGGAAGGCAGGTGTCGAGTGATCGCATCGGTCGAAGCATGCGCCCGGTGCACCACACCAAACCCATCCTGCACAAAGACATCAGCCAGTAACGCCAATTGCTTAGCAAAAGTATCGTCGTTCTTCTCCTCCTCAGGGTGAAATCGCAGGTTCTCAAGTAGAAGCACCCCGCCAGGAGACAGCTCTTTAACTTTACTGACGACTGATTCACCGACGCAGTCATTGGCAAAAGCTACCTTTTTTTCAAGCAGTCGCCCAAGCCGCTGCGCGACTGGCCGCAAGCTGTACTCCATATCCTGCGGCCCCTCAGGTCGCCCTAGGTGCGAACAGATGACCACTCTGCATTCCTGCTCAAGAAGAAGCTGGATTGTTGGCAGTGACTGCTGAATGCGGAAATCACTGGCGATTTTCCCATCCTTATTTAAGGGCACATTATAATCCGCACGGACCAGTACCGTCTTGCCCTTTAGGTTTACATCGCGAACGGTCTTTTTTGTAAACATTGACCCGCCTTTATATTTGCTACAGCACCCGCACCTTTATGGTATCGGTCGTTCCCACGACGCCGGGATGCTGCCCAGAAGCCGTAACGATAACATCTCCCTTGCTAAGCACCCGCTTGGTTCGCAGCCACTCAGCTAACTTCTGAGCGGCATGCTTATCATCTGGCCGGACATAAGTCTTAGTCCCATAGACAATCGCCAGCTGCTGCGCCACCCGCTCATCTGAAGTCACGACTATCACTGGCACATCTGGCCGCCGGCTGGCTATCTGGAGTGCTGTCGCACCCGACTTTGTCTCTGCCACGATGGCTTTGGCGTGTACCTTTTCAGACAAACTGATTACTGCTTCGCAAATCGCGCTTTGACGAGTGTAGTTAAGCACATGATCACCGTGCGGAAACACGGCTTTAACTGGCATATTGTCTTCGGTGTACTTCACAACCCGCTTCATGACACGCACTGCGTCAACCGGATACTTGCCGCTTGCCGTCTCGTCACTTAGCATCACGCAATCAGCCCCAACAATGACTGCCGTCGCCACATCCGACACTTCTGCCCGAGTAGGCTCCGGCATCTCTGTCATGCTGGCCAGCATCTGGGTAGCGACAATGGTCGGCTTAGAGTACAGCATACCCAGACCAATAATTTTGCGCTGTACGATCGGCACTGACTCACTGGGTGTCTCAATCGCCAGATCGCCGCGCGCCACCATGGTCGCGTCAGCCTCTTGCATGATAGATTCTATATTCTCTACTGCGACATTCGTCTCAATCTTGGCAATGATTCGGGCATTGCTTCCTAGATTCTTCAGCAACGTTCGCAAGTTCCGCACATCCTTGTCTGTCTGCACGAAGCTCAGTGCGACATAATCAATATCGTGCGTGGAACCGAAAGCGATATCTTTCTTGTCCTTAGCCGTAATAATGTCGCCGCCAAAGTCCGTATCCGGCAAGTTAATGCCTTTCCGCTTGATTAGAATGCCGTCATTCTCTGCACGGACATGGACAACGCCATTTGCCACGCTGGTAACCGTTGTCCTGACCTTTCCGTCAAACAAATACAAGCGCTCACCGCGCTTAACCTTCTTGCTCAGATCATACTGGGTGGGAATTCTCCCGGTACTTTCATAGTCTGCGTTGTACTCGAAAGTCAGATGTTGACCTTCACTGACATTAACTATGCCTTCAAAGTCACCTAAACGGATCTTCGGACCCTGCAAATCCTGAATGATAGCCACTGGCTTGCCGTATTCCTTTGAAGCCTTCCGTATCCATTTGATCTGCTGCTCTCTCTCTTCGTACGTTCCGTGGCTGAAGTTAAGCCGGATGCCGTTCGCGCCGGCAGTAATCATCTTGAGTATGGTCTCGTAGCTGTTGCTGACCGGACCGATTGTTGCGATTATCTTAGTTCGCTTGAAATCTTGAAGCCGCACCGCTGGTGCTTTAAGTGTAACGTTGCTCATTACTCTAAGTGTACAAAGCTTAACCGATAATATCCAGAGATTATCTCTCATTTTTAGCCATACAGCTCATTCCGACAGCAATAGACAAGATTAGTGTTTTCTGTTAATATATTCGGGATAAAAACTAGTAAGCGGCCTCATCGTCTAACGGTTAGGACACCGGGTTTTCATCCCGGCAATCGGGGTTCGATTCCCCGTGAGGTCACCAAGGAAAGAACGTCACCTTGCGCGTGGCGTTTTTTCTTTGGTAGCTTTGGTCAAGCGGCCAAATAAAAATCCCTCCATCGAATTGACGGAGGGATTTTAGTAAAGATTGTCAGAGCGGTCAGTCAGTGCTCGTAAAGCTTAGCTTCCACTCTAGCACAAATATGCGATTTGCGCTAGTGCTTTAGCGGCGAGCACGACGAGTGACGACGCTATGAGCAACCGCACCGGCTGCAGACGTTGCAACGAATGCCGCAGCAACACTGCCCGGACCAGTTACCGGCATCTCCTTCGGAGCTTCCGGCTGAACTGGCTTTTCTGGCTTCTCAGGCTTTTCAGGGGTAACTGGCTTCTTAACCTTGGTAACCTTAACCTTAAGGCTTACATAGTTACGAAACTCCCAACAGCCAGGAACAACACCATCATTCTTATACGTACCAATCAAAGCACCCTTGTCAGTTACGATATCGTTACTAACAGCATGTAGCGTTGGGTTCTTGAGTGTCACGTTAGTAGCAGAGTCTTTTACATACTCTACCTTGATGTCCTCATCGTCACAGCTGATGAAAGCCGTGTCGGTAACACTATCTGCATTGCTTGCAGAAATAACAGCCGAAATCTTTTGCTTTTTACCCTTAGTTTCAGGCAATGAAACCTGGACTTTGGTATCCTTTGCAACACCAGTGCCATCGTTATCTTCACCATTGAAGCCTTCTGGAGCACCGTTATGCACATATACAAACAACTGTACCTCACCCTCACATGCTGTCTGTTCATTCACAGCATCAATCAACTTGCTGCCAGCAGGGCCAACACGAAGGAAGTCCTTTTCGTTACCCAGACCTGGCACGTCCGTATAGACGTTAAACTGTGGCTTACCGTTACCGGTATAGTCAGCCTGATTGTAGGAAGCGTATACAACGCTTGGCGCGACAAGACCAGCAACTGCAACTGCAGTCAAGATCATGCCTTTGATGACTTTGCTCATGATTTTCTCCTTTATATAGCTCTCCGCGATAAACACGGCTGCCATAAGAAAATAATTAATCGAACTTTATATACTTCGTTAGTTCACGGCTGTTTTTGGTGAGTGTTATTACTCTGCTGTTTACCCCTAATTGTTAATGAACATCCGTACGTTCGTACTCGAACTTTTACACTTGGATGCAATTGTTCGAAATTAGTCAGATCATTACAGGACACTTACTAAACATGGTGTTACTAGGGATGGAGAAGTGCGCAAGGCGTAGGCCAAGCTCAGTTTCTCCACCCCTAGGTAGAATCGCGAATTCTACAATCAGCCGGAGCCGATCAACACCAATTCATATTCAGCAGCTCACCCCTGGCAAGCACGGCAAGGTCACCGGTGGCGACTTCGTCGTTGGCGGTGGAGCCGTGGTTGTTGGTGGCCAGGTGGTATCCGGAGGCTGTGTTGGCTCTGGACGAGGACGAGTAGTCGTGGGACAATTCCCGCAACCATCATCACCCTTGTCCTTACCGCCGCCACGGTCACCGTTGCAACCAGAGCAAACTTCGTTGCCCTTGTCGCCACCGGTGCCGCCACCATTGTCCTTGCCACACCCTTCGCAGGTGCCTTTGTCCGGACCGCCAGACGGGTTGTCAGAAGTGTCGCCACCCTGCTTTCCCTTGTCCTGACCGTCAGACTCAGGCTTGTTGCCCTTGTCCTTACCGCCGCCACGGTCACCGTTGCAACCAGAGCAAACTTCGTTGC
>CAYZZS010000011.1:8935-19284 GCA_964483035.1 uncultured Candidatus Saccharibacteria bacterium | reverse complement strand
CCTGCTTTCCCTTGTCCTGACCGTCAGACTCAGGCTTGTTGCCCTTGTCCTTACCCTTGGACGTACCGGACTTATCGTCCTTGTCCTTGGATCCGGACTTGTCCTGCTTATCCTCGTCTTTCGACTCGGACTGTTCGGACGTGGTGCTCTCTTGCGAGTCGGGCGGCTCCTCCTTGGTGTGGAAGAGAGGTTCGTCCAACTCAATTATCGGAGTGCGGGCAAACTGACCTTCTGGGAGACCCAGCCAGCCAGTCGACTGCACCAACACCAGCTCCTTGAGGAGCATGGAGTCGCCGTAGCTCAGCTTGAACCGGTAGACGGGCAGACCGTGGTCTGTGACCCCCTCCTCCCTCTGCTTCAGCTCAGCGTAGGGTTCCCCCTCGTTGGCATCCGCGATCAGGAAGGTGGCGTCTCCGTCTTCCGGCCTCCACTTGGGCTCATAGGACAGGCCGTCGAAACGCTTCACCGTCTCATCGACGTAGACTTCCCACATGCTCGTGTTCGCCACGAACAGCCGGATCCACGCGTTGACGGTCTCGGTGTCCTCCAGCTCCGTGAACGGAAGCAGCCCTTCTTGAACCTGTGCCATGGCGACAGCCACAGCCGGATCCTTGCAGGCGTAGCCTTCGGAACCAAAAAGCGCGTCGATGACCCCATCCGGATTCCGCTGAGGGAGCGGAGGTGTCAGCGACCAAGGGTGAGTGATGTTCTCACCCCTCACGTAGAACTCAACGTCTTCCTCAGCCGAAACCCCATCAGGGCAGGCGTTGTAGACATCAAGGTCGTAGGTGAGCTCCTTGATCTCCTCCTGGGTAGCCGAAGCTTCCGAAGAGTTGATATCGCGCTGGGCGACCCATGCGGCTCCTGCGAGCAGCATGAGAGCCAGAACGACCGCAATCACCCCCTGGCCGGTGAAGCCCAGCTTGTGGGACTTACGGAGGAAGTGGATAGCGAAGACAAGCATCGCAATGGCGAAGAACACGAATGTGATACTCCAGCCAACCACGATGAGCGAAAGGATGATGAGCGCAATAGCACCCACCGGTCCTAGGATTTTCTTCATCAGTTCTCCTTGGTTGTGGGTCAGCCGAACCGACGCTTGCGCGAGGTCTCGGGTTTGCTCAGCTCCGCAGAGGGGTGGCTAGGCTTGTTCAGCCCTTCCATCCAATCCTTGGTACGCTTGCTCATGACAGGTGCCGCTACATCATCAGGTGGTGAGTCGATACCCAGCTCCTTGAAGATGTCGTGGACCATGGTTGCAGTTGACGTGTACATAGAATTTCCCTCCTTGGATGGGAATCGGAAACAATTGCTTGTTTGCTGATCCCGAAGGGATAGCGCAATACCAGCAACCCTTTACTAGCATTGCGCTACCCCTGTCCAAGAAGAGATATACGTCTGAATTGGTGTGAGATCGTATCTGTTAAACAGAATAGCTCTCAGTAGATTTCGCGTATTACAGCCCTTCCTCTACCCCTGTCAGGGGAGGACAGTTCGGCCAAATGTACTCCATTTTGCCGATACCGACAGGAGAGTCACCTCTCCAGTGCAGTGGACTGTAATGATCTGACTAACTTATCAACGTACATCTGCCCAACGGGCTACGAGGCATGAAAAGCACTACCAGATACGCTATTCGCATCTGTTCTGCCCTCTCTCACCCCGGTTACGAGTAGAAACTCACACCCGTGAACCAGAATGCTCTAAGTGTACCATATACCTCTATTTTTGTCAATATTTAGCATAACAATTTTGTAGTTTAGTAAATACTAATCCTATCTGTCACTTTGAGCACTTATGACTGCACTGCAAACAGTCTCAGATATTTGCCTTTACCGTAATCAAATAAGCGGTCTATCCTTACGCTTCTCTTGAGACCTTAATAGCCGATTTTAGCTAGCCAGCGCTTATAGAACTCAACCAAGCGGTGCAGGGTGAACCCAAGTCCTGATACCGCAGTAAACCCTACCAGAACTCCTCCGACGCCGGTTACCGGCAATGGTGGCCGCTCTACGGGCTTTTCTTCGCGAGCTGGCGGAGGCGGCACCTCTACGCACACCTCCACTAATGCCTCATCTTCTTCGGCTGGCAAATCATCGGGGCGCACCCGAACAATGTTCTCCATCCGGTCCTCATTACAGGCATCGGCGTCACTTTCAACCATGGCACGAAATGTGATAATCATCTCCTGCCCGGCCGGCAAGTCACCGACATTGACCCCCTCTCCTTCAAACATACTGCCTTCCGTCTCATCAGGTACTTGCAATCCATCTGTTGAGAGATCCAGCCCATCTGGCAAGGTATCGCGAACCATGACGTTGGTCAGCTCCGTCTCGCCGGTATTCTCTATCGTGATCCTGAACTCTACGGCATCACCCCGATCAGCTGATACCGAGTTCTGCCACGTCGAATCACCGTGAATTCGGACATCTTTTCTGACTTCAAAGTCCGGCACTTTAGGGGCAGGGGCCGGAGGGGCCGGCTTCTCAGGTGGGGGAGCTGGTTTTTCTGGGGGCGGTACCGGCCTCTCGACCGGCTGGGCAGTCACCGGATTACCGCAAGAAGTTAACACTGCATGCCTAAAGACACCGTTCTCCATCTTTACTAAGGCCCTGAGCGAACCGCTCGGGTCAGCAAACGATACACTCGGCTGCCGCCGATAGGCCGCCCCATCCAGTATCGGCGTGCTGGTTCCCCGAGAATTATTGATAATATGCCGACCAGCGGTATACGCGTTAGTTGCTACGCGCTCACCATTGACGTACACGTTATTTTGCGTATCAACCACACCTTCGACAAGCCCTGTCAGCCCCTCTTCAGAGGTAATACCGAACTCTGCAAAGATAGCCTGGACATTCCCGTCCTGATTCTCTCGATACCTCTGGCGCAGCTCATCCTCTGTCAGAGCACCGCAACGAATGACGGCATTGTCGTCACAATCCCGTCCGTTAGATTGCGCGCGTACCGAGGGTGCCGACGCTGCCAAAGCCAGGAGTCCAGTCAGGAATACGGCCGCCACCATGACAGGGGCTCGGGACCGAACTTTGCGCCAAAACTGCTTCATACTCCACTACCCTCTTCATGACGCTTAGCCTACACTGACACAGAGAGTACTTCTGTGAAATATATTGCACAATACCACAAGCACGAGCTGTAGTTTTCAGGTTATTTTACAGCGAGCACCGTAGATGGAGACTGGGCGCTGCTTTTGCTTGGCACTTTTAATTTTGCTTTTGCAAACGTGAAGCCGAACGTACTGCCCTTGCCCTCCTGGCTCTTGAAGATAATCGCACCCCCTTGAGCCACCACCACCTTCTTGGCCATAAATAAGCCCAGCCCTGTCCCGTCAGGCCGTGCCTTTTTGGCGTTATTTGCCCGATAAAACTTGGTGAACAGACGATGCTGCTCTGCCTTCGGCACCCCTAAGCCATCGTCTGTTACGGTAAACTCTATAGCCTCATCTGTCTCCTTCAGCTCAACCGCAATATGTCCGCCCGGGTGTGTATAGTAGATGGCGTTATCAATAAAGTTCATGATGACTTGTCTCGTCTTTGTCTCATCCAGCATGACCTGGGGGAAGTTTTTCGGCCTCTTGAATGTCAGCTCTAAGTTCCGCGCCTTTGCAGTTGGCAGCAACTGCGTGACCTCAGCACTTACCAGCTCCGCAAGATCAGTTGGCTTCGGCTCAATGAGGAACTTCCCGGTCCTTAAGCGCGATACATTCAGCAGATCAGCAATCAAGTACACCATCCGCTGCGCACTGAAGAACGTTTGCTCCAGCAACTTTTTCTGCATTGGATTAAGCTTGCCGGCATCACCCTCAAGCACCATGCTGACGTATCCCTTGACGCTAGTCAGCGGTGTGCGCAGCTGGTGTGAGGCCATACTGATAAACTCGTCTTTGGTTTCATCCATCGCCTTGAGCTTCTCGTTCGCTTTCCGCAGATCCCTGGTCGCCTCGTCAATCTTGCGCTGCAACGTCACGTTAAACTGCTGGATTTCCTCGAACCTGAGCGCATTTTGAATGGCTATAGAAAGCTGGTTAACTATAATATCGAGAAGCTTTACATCCTGAGAGGTATACGGATTTCCACTCTTTTTAGCTCCAAGTACTATATATCCATAAGGCTTACTGCTATCAGCACCTCCTCTTAAGCGAGCGAGCACAGCGATGTCCTTAGTGCTTAGCACTTTGCCCAGATCGCCACCCTGACTCATTAACGTATCGCTAATGATAACCTCCTGCCTTAATGCTTGTAGTCGCTTTGAAAAAAACAAATCGAAATCATCAGAAGTCACCTTCTTATCACCAATCACCCGCCTCTTCTTATCCTTGGTCTCATCCAATGCAAAGGATACAAACTCTGCCTTTATATAGCTCTGAATGATATCAGCACTGCCCTGGAGCATCCTATTAAGATCAATTGTAGAGGCAAGAAGTCGATTTAACTCTTCAAGAACAACTGATGGCTCGTATGCATCTTTATAGAATATTTTATTACTAATCTTATTAAAGAACTGCCTTAATGGCTGAAAAGTAAAAGCCAGAACAACAGTAAAAACAATAAAAACTAATTCTTGCTCAATTGACAGCGGACTGTTCGGAAAGAAAATGCGACCTACTATTAAAAACGTTGCCAGCCCATATGCAAAGGCGAGAGTCAGAATCGATAATAAATATCCCACTGAGCGAGCAACTATGGGGCGAAAGTTTAAGAAACGTTGCCTAAATATACTATAAAGTAGTGCTGCCGTGAAAATATACGGCGTAAAATAACCCAAGAATATGAATGAATCATCCTCTATAACGACGGGAATAATGGTGATAATCAGAATGGCAAGAGCAGCGGTTATCAGTAGCGCCGACAGGATAGTCTTTATCTGTTTTCTGACAAGCGCATCTCGCGACTTGTGGATGGAATTTACCATCAATCGTACAGAATATATAGCAACAAGCAAAAAATAACCGAATATTATTAATGCGTAATCTCCATATAAATAAGTAGGGACTGTAGCCCCATAATTAAGCACATACCTGCCAGCAACTGCATCTGTAAGTGCAAACATGGCCACTAATCCACCGAACACTGTAATCGCCTTGGATAGCTTTGTGGGCTTTTTTTCAGTTGGAAAAACTTGTACTAAGCGGTACAGAAGCACTAGTGTCACCGTGCCCATAAAAAATCCCGCTCTATTTGACAAATTCAATAGCTCAAGATTAGAAATACTCTCGCCAATACTAAAACCGGTATTGTTATAGGCATAGTCTAGGGTGATATTTGCGATGGTCCAAAGAAAAAGCGCACCTGTAAAAAGTAGAAAAATTCTGCTTACTTTTGAGTATCTTTTATAACTTAATAAGACACTGATCAACACTTGCAGCAAAGCCAGAAGCATAAGCGCCACATACTTCATGTGGTAAATTGTAACACCCCTGCAGATATTCAAACTATTTCTAGCGCATTTAGGCTCTAGACGTTGCCTTCGACATGGAACACCGGGATATTCATATCCGCTACTAATCTTGTTATCGGCCTATCCTTAGCTGCCTCTGTGAATACTTTTATATTATGCTCGGTGTTAGGAATGCAAACAGCCTTATAGTCAATGTCGTACTCGGTTTTGCTTCCAGAGTGCGGTAAATGGTATTCACCTCCGGCGAGTAAATCATATTGAAGGCCAATTCTACCGAGTGACTTGATAGCCAGTGGATTAAGGTATGCAAATAAATGACTCTTTTCCTTGTCTTGGGCAATTTCAAATATAGCCTTATAGCTGGCGAGACTATATGGCCTGCTCTTACTTGGAGCGATTCTCCCGGTTCCCATATTAGTCGTTATATTCAGACTCTTAGAAATATTATTGATGTTGTGGTACTTAATAATTGAGCTAAGCGCTACTGCCTCTTCCGGAATCTCAGTATTTAACCTATCATCGATGATTTCAATGCCCGTCAAGCCAGTTGCTTCTACTTGTTCCAATGAATTAGCTTCGACAATTCTCTTTACGTGCGCTATTTTGCCACTATCAACGTCAATAGTATTTACAAAAATTGACCTACTCTCGTATGGCATCATGCTGCCATGAAAATCGTAGCCTTCAAATGTATTTGTCTCAATAGTTCTAGAGAAATTAGAAAGATTAGTATCACCCACTGAGGTCAGTGCAACCACCCCGCTATTAATACCTAAAGTGTTCTTAACATAGTCGGCTGCCCTTGACTCGATTTCCCCCAGGCCTTCTGGCGACAAGTGGTATGCTTCACGCCCAATTACCAGGCCACGATCAACCATGCCACTCTCCATACGTGGTGCATATGTGGCCTGTAGATAATCTATAGCCATTAGAAGCTCCTATGAACAACCTCGGTTGCTTTGAAGTAATCCCTGGTAAACTGGGCGGCAACTTCCGGGTCAAATTCCTTACAGGTATAGATATCGACGCTGAAGAAGAGTAAAGGCTGCTCCCACGCGTAAAAGTGAGCACCGGACGTTTCCCAGTGTATCCAGCCGGCCCATCCAAACTTATCAGAGCGATGCGTGACAGGCTCAATCAGTGTGTGCATCTTCAGCACATCCGAAAGTTTCGTAAGGTAATCCTTAATTTGCTCATCAGTAATAGCAGCACTAGGATATCCTTCTACTACAAGTCGCTGGCGATGTATTGTTGGTGCTAAATCTTTCATGTTATGTGTAAATCCTTATGCTTTACAAATGAACATTATACATATTTTTGCTATTTTGTCAATATTCTTACATTTAGTTTATGAATATAAAAACACGACGTGACAACAGATATAGCGTATCTATTATCACGTCGTGTCATTCTTCTAAGGTTCGGCACTACATGTAGCGCCTGACAGAAGCCTACCAAATTACCCCTGTTTTGTCAACAACTTATTCCACCCACACCACGATTTCAGAATGAGTGCAAGAGAACACGCTATGTAACCACTCCGCGAGTGGTATAGTAACCTCATGAGAAGAGTCGCAGTGCGAGGGATTGTATTTCGAGAAGGTAAATTACTGTGCGTCAAGTTAAAGCCCTATCAAGAAGTTATCACCGGGGATTACTGGTGCGTGCCCGGTGGCAGCGTAGACGAAGGCGAGGCACTTATCCCTGCCTTAGAACGCGAAATTATCGAAGAAACTGGCATTACTCCAGAGATTGGGCCCCTGCTTTATATACAGCAATTCATGCATGGCGAAAGGGAGGTGCTCGAGTTTTTCTTTCATGTTAAGAATGCCGGTGATTACCTTGATATAGACCTTGTCAGCACCTCGCATGGCAGCAAAGAAATAGAGAAAATAGCTTTTATTGATCCGGCGACAACCAATATTCTGCCGAAATTCCTAACAAGCCAGGATTTACAGGAAAAAATCGTCAGCCAATCACCGGCGACCATTTTTTCCCTGATAAGATAGTAGTCGAAAAATCAGGCAGTAAGCTTTAATGCTACTTTCAGGCTTACGGCGTCAGCTACTTCATCTACGGTAATTTCTTGCATGCATCGCCCCAATACAAACTGAGAGCATCGATGGTAGCACGGGCTGCAATCTCCCTTTGGTCCGATAAGTTCGTCTCCGTACTCAAGCTCCAACTCCCGATGGGGCATAGGCCCGGCCAATACTACAGTTGGTACATGAAATGACTTAGCGACATGAAACCCAAAAGTGTCTGCCGTAACAATACAGTCGAGCTTGCTCACCACAGCCATAAAATCACCTACCTCTTCCTCGCCAGTCAAGTAGGCGACGTTTCGTCTCTGTAATGTTGGCTCGTGTCGCAACGCTTCCGCCAGCAAATCCCTGTCATCCGGACCGCTCATAATGAGGATTCCCGTACCGGGGCTTTTGGCGGCCAACTGGTCTGCCAACTCCATAAACCGCCCGACAGGCCATCGACGCAGCTTCCCTTTTTCGCTTGTGCCAATGTTCAGGCCGATCACCTGTTCAGGGTCGTACCCAAAAGCGCTTCTGATTGAACCTTGTGCATTAAGGTGACTAGCCAGACTCAACGTAACACTATACGTTGCCCCGTCCAATGGCAGCGCGGCGGCTTCCACTATCATCCTTTGCATCGGGATGTCATTCGACTTCCGGAATCCGTCATCAACTTGGGCTTTTTGTAAATTGTTGGCATAGGGAGCTACGCCGACGAACTTGCCGTATTGGTTGAGTGCAAAGCCACCCACGCGACGAGCGTGCGCTACGATCTGTTCAGCCGTCTTATTATTCGTCTCAAAATTAAGTATCACATCCATGGATTTGGCAATCACCGCCAGCTCGCCTTCAGTATACATGGCAGTATTTACAGGAATCACGCCGGGCACGTACCGCAGCAGCCTGCTGCCACGGTCATGCGTAAACCAGTAGGTCTGTACATTTGGATAGTTCTGCCGGAGTTGCCCGCTTACTGCCGTAGTCCTTAGAATACTTCCGAGTCCGCCTATCTCAACAATCCCTACCGTATTTGCCTGCTCAAAACTTTCCGGACCGAACGGCTCAACCTTATTTATCCTAACCAGGTCAGCTTGCTCATATTCTCCGCATCCACTGCAATCAAAAAAACCCTGCTCCTTTTGCGTCGGGCAGGGTTTGTAGCCAGTCCATTGGGCACAATCGTCACTAAACTTTATGGAATCAACCGAGGAGATCATCTTGGAAATTTTTTATAATATACTCCACCGGGTAAGTCAATTCCCTCGTGATGGCCTCAGCCAGAGTTAGCCACACCGGTTCGCCTCCTTCTTCAGCTACATTGACATCAATGCTCTCTCCAAGTGGCAGAAGGTACGCATGCCAAGCGTGAGAATCCGCACCGCGGCGACATGAGTCGCCCACTATATCGCCAGCCATAACTAGCTTTAGACCATTCCGATCAGGAACCCCTACCTCTTCTTTGAGTTCGCGGGCTGCAGCCGCCAGTGGCTGTTCGCCCTTGTCGACGTGCCCGGCGGGAACAGTATAGACAAATGGGAAAATCGTACGTTTGAAAAACAAAAACTTGCCTGACGGATCACGAACGAATACACCGGCACTCTCATGCCAGTACTCAAGCTGATCGTCAACCCACCAATTAATTGCCGGATCAATGACGATCGACCGTTCCTGCCGACTTCCGCAAGTCTTGCAATCATAAAACGTATTGCCATTTACGTACGCTCGCTCCACAGTCTGGGCACGGCAATTGAAGCAATACTGATGATAGGCGTCGTCATCTTCCCGCTCGAAATCCAGTTTGACCATATCCTAAATGTAGCCTCTCCACACATATCATGTCAAAGATAATTGAGCGGCGAACTTTCTTACAGACCCGAACTCTGTATACTTTACTCATGGCGCCTTTGATTGCGATAGTCGAAGACGATACCGCTTTATCAGAGATGTACCGCTTCAAGTTCGAGAGAAGCGGCTTTCGGGTGGAGACAGCTCAGAATGGGCGGGAGGGCTTGGATCTCGCCAAAAAGGCAAAACCAGATCTGATTCTGTTAGACCTTAGGATGCCTATCATGTCCGGGGACGAGATGCTAGCACAAATGCGGGCCACGGACTGGGGAAACGACATACGGGTCATCATTCTCACGAACATCAGTAAAAGCGAAGCTCCAATGGGGCTTCGTTTTTTACATGTAGACCGCTACATCGTAAAGGCCCACCACACGCCGTCTCAGGTAATCGACATCGCCAAAGACGTGCTTGGCATAAAAACTGTCAGGTCATGATTTGTTGAAATGGCAGAAGTTTCGTAGGATATAGCTATGGCTATAAAGATCGCTATTGTTGAGGACGACCAAGCGATATCACAAATGTACCGGATGAAGTTTGAATCCGAGGGGTACGAGGTCGAAACAGCTGACAATGGCAAGGTTGGTTTAGAGCTAGCCGAATCTCTGAAGCCGGATGTCATACTCCTGGATCTGATGATGCCGGAGATGAACGGTGATGAGATGCTGGAAAAGCTCCGTGCAACCAGCTGGGGCAAGTACACAAAGGTTATAATTCTGACCAACGTCGGTGAGCAGGAAGTTCCCGACAACGTTAAGCGACTCGAAGTCAGCGCCGTCATACTAAAGGCGGATATGACCCCTCGGCAAGTCGTCCAGCTGACCAAATCTGTATTAGACAAAAAATAGGAGCGCTTAGTGGCAGCGAAGATAGTTATAGTTGAGGATGATGTCACGCTAAGCCAAATGTACCGCTTCAAGTTTGAGGCTGAAGGGTTTGAAGTAGACACGGCCGAAAACGGCAAGCTGGGCCTGAGCCTGATAGAAACAACAAGGCCGGATTTGGTTCTCCTGGATCTGATGATGCCGGAGATGCCAGGCGATGTGATGCTAGAGCAACTGA
>CAYZZS010000011.1:0-8835 GCA_964483035.1 uncultured Candidatus Saccharibacteria bacterium | reverse complement strand
CTCCTGGATCTGATGATGCCGGAGATGCCAGGCGATGTGATGCTAGAGCAACTGAGACAGACTGATTGGGGTAAAGACATAAAGGTCGTGGTGTTAACCAATCTCAGCGAGAGCGAGGTGCCGGAATCAGTCAGACAGAATGGTGTGTCAGCCGTTGCCCTGAAGGCAGATATGTCACCAAGGCAAGTTATTGAACTTGCCAAAGAAGTGCTCGGCATGTAGTTGCGCGATACGCGTCAGGTAATAGATAATACTCTTATGAAAATTGCTATATTGGGCTACGCCGGTCAAGGGGTAGCCGCTTACGAATACTGGAGCCGGGACGGCAACGAGCTGACTATTTGCGACCGGAACGAGACGGTAGACACTCCAGAGCAGGTAAAAACGCAGCTGGGACCGGACTATCTGAAAAATCTGGACGGCTTTGACCTACTGATCCGCACGCCCGCCCTGCATCCGAAGGAAATTACTGCCGCCAACCCTCAGGTGCCGGATATCTTGAGTAAAGTTACAACCGTCACCAACGAGTTTCTGCGTGTCTGCCCGACGAAGAACATCATCGGCGTAACCGGAACCAAGGGCAAGGGCACAACCTCAACGCTGATTGCTAAAATGCTAAAAGCTAGCGGCAAACGGGTCCATCTGGGTGGCAATATCGGCATTCCACCGCTTGACATGCTTAAAAATAACATCCGGCCTGATGACTGGGTCGTATTGGAACTTGCTAACTTCCAGCTGATCGACCTCCAGCGCTCACCGTATATTGCCGTGTGTCTAATGGTCGTACCGGAACACATGGATTGGCATAAGGACATGGACGAGTACTTAACAGCCAAGCACCAACTGTTCGCCCATCAAACCAGTGACGACATTGCCGTGTTTTTTGCGGACAATGATATGAGCACGAAAATTGCCGAATCGGGCAACGGCGTAAAAATCCCATACTACTATCCGCCGGGAGCCTACATCGATAACGGGTCAGTGACTATTGCCGGGCAAGAAATCTGCAAAACAGACGAGCTGAAACTGATTGGAAAACACAACTGGCAGAATATCTGCGCAGCCGTCACAGTCGCGTGGCAGATTACCAAAGATACCGATGCAATGCGCCAGGTCGCAATATCATTTAGCGGACTGGAGCACCGGCTGGAATTAGTTCGAGAGCATGATGGCGTACTTTTCTATAACGACTCCTTTGCCGCAACACCTGAGGCTGCTGCTGCGGCAATAGAAGCAATCCCGGGCAAAAAGGTTATGATCATAGGCGGTTTTGACAGGCAGCTGGACTTAAGCAGTCTCGTCCAGGCTTTACAGAGCAATTCAGATGACCTGCGGAAAATTGTAATTATTGGTGCTGCCAGTCAGCGGATAGCAGATACGCTCAGCAAGTCTGGCATCAAAAATTATGAGCCTGTAAGCGCCAAAGATATGGCATCGATTGTCCAGGCAGCCAAGACAGCTGCCAAACCCGGTGATGCCGTCGTGCTCTCGCCCGGCTTTCCGAGTTTTGATATGTTTAAGAATTTTGAGGACCGTGGTCAGCAATATAAGGAAATTGTGGCTTCACTATGACTGCCTATCAGAAATTCATTTTTAAAGACTGGGTGTTCGACCGGCACACCAAACAGCTGGCTCTGCACTACTCGATCGATGATGCGATAGACTTTACCGAAACCTACACCTTTGACTTCCCGTTCACCGATAATTTAAACCATCAGCTGTTGGATCAGGCAATACAGACGCTGTTTATTATGACCGGCGTCTCATACTACAAAACCTACCTGCCGCCGGAAATCGTTATCGAAAAAGGTCAGCTCGATAAAACAAGCGCCGAGTTCTTCAGTAAGGCATACCAAAAAGGCCTGGGTGAATTCTTCTACACCAACAGCTTAGATCCTCGCACCGCTATACCATTTCCTGCTCATGAGGAAGCTACACCAACATCTGAAGGCGAACTTCAGCCTGGCATGCTCATCGGTATCGGTGGCGGCAAAGACTCGTTGGTTAGTGTCGAAATCTTAAAGCAACATCCGAATTTGCGATTAGCAACCTGGAGCGTCGGGCACCGCGCACAGCTCACACCTTTGGTGGAGCGGATTGGGCTAGAACATTTCTGGGTAGAGCGGCAATGGGATCCGAAGCTGCTCGAGCTAAATGACCAGGGAGCATACAACGGCCACGTTCCGATTTCCGCGATCCTAGCCGCAGTGGGGAGCGTAGTCGCCGTATTGACGGACTTTCGGGACGTCGTCGTGTCCAATGAAAGCTCCGCTAATGAGTCAACATTGGAGTATCAGGGCGAACCAATCAATCACCAGTACTCAAAAACCTCTGAATTTGAAGCCGATTTTCAAAAGCACCTGCAACACACAGTAGGTGATGCAGTTCGCTACTACTCGTTCCTGCGGCCGCTTTCTGAAATCCGTATTGCTGAAATATTCGCAAAGCAGGGTTTTGAGACATATAAGGATGTCTTTAGCTCCTGCAACAGGGCCTTCACGCGCTCGAGCGACCGCATATCTTGGTGCGGCGAATGCCCGAAATGCGCCTTTGTCTTTTTGGCACTGACGCCGTTTATCGAGCGCGAAAAATTAGAAGCACTCTGGGGCGGGAAGAATTTACTGCTCGATCCACAACTGGAACCAACCTATCGTCAGCTGCTCGGTATTGAAGGTGACAAACCCCTGGAGTGTGTGGGCGAGATCAAGGAAAGCCGAACCGCCATGCAAATGGCGCAAAGCCAGTATTCCGAACTTGCAAAGTACCAGTTTGAGATTCCGGAAGACTATAATTATCAATCACTCTCCGCGCATAGCATGCCGGAAGAGGTTTACGCAATTCTCACAGCCGCTCTCGCGGGTATTTAAGCTTCGCTCTCCGCAACTCTCCTGGCGGCTCGGATGACATTATCAAATAGCGCACAGACTGTCAGCGGACCCACCCCGCCTTTGACAGGAGTGATTGTCAAATCACTACGCTCATAAACCTCCGGCGCTACGTCACCTACCGTCTTGCCGTCCTCGCTGGCTACACCTGCATCGACCACCACCGCGCCTTGCTTGATCATATCTGGAAACAGCACTGCTGGGCTGCCAGTGGCGGTAATTATGATATCGGCTTCTTTGGTGTGCGCAGCGAGATCACTGGTTCCTCTATCAACTACCGCTACCTGGTAGTTGGAGTCTTTTAGCATCTTTTCCAGCGGTGCACCCACTAACTTCCCCCTACCGATCAGCAAAATCTGCTTATCTGCCAGGTCAATATTGTAGCCGCTTAGCAGCCACATGATGGCCATCGGTGTCGCCGGATCAAATATCGCATTCTCGCCAAGCGCATCAACATCCTTCTCGGGAGCAACCATGTTTACTATCTCGTCGGTTTGCGAGGTGTCAGCAAGCGGCAGCTGTACAATTATGCCGTGCACCGCCTCGTCTTCATTCAGCTGCTTCAGCAAATCAGATATTTCCGACTGCTCCACCATATGTACGTCGACATCGATTAAGATATCTGCACCGTACTGCTGCTTTAGCCGCACATACAGGTTGATAACCGGATCATCCTTGCACTGCACGATTGCCAGCTTCGGAAATATTTGGTGCGCCTGACGCAAGCCACGCACCTGCTTGGCCTGGCGCTCCTTGATGTAGCCAGCCAGCTCTGAGCCACTAAGTAATTTCATACCCCTGTATTCTAGCAGTAAACAGTCGTAAAATTGAACCAAAACCTACGCTATTCGTATTAGTCTGGGAATATTTGCTGATAGCTTGTAATAGCCCAGGTTTTCGATCCGGACGCAATCGTGGTCCCAAACACGACTGTACCGGCACCGCTCATATCGACCGTCTGTCCGTATGCCGCACCAATTGTACCGCTGCCGCCCAGTCGCAGCTTACCCCAGTACGCCCCAAACACCATACCCGGCACATTGACACCACCGCCTATGAAAACGGTTTCAGTATTCTGGCTGGCCTTCAAATCATTACCGGTCAAGGATGTACAGTTTGGAGAGCAGGACGCGGAGCTTTTAAAGCTGACAAAATGAATGCCGGTTCCCGAGCTATTCGCGATAAGCGCCGCTGAGCCACCAACATTAATCGTTCCGTCGACCATAATGACAGGTCGGACATCCCCTAAGCTGTCATCAACTCTAATTCTTGAAGCACCGCCTAAAGTCAAATTTCCAGTAATATGAACATCGCCCTTTAGAACAATGTCGCAGCTTCCGTTTACGGTAACGTTGCCTGTCAATTGCAAGTTCGCTGGCCATTCCCGATCAAACGGCCACGGTCCACAAACATATGCACCGCTGTTTCCGGGAGCTGAAGTAGCCACTCGCGCCAGATGTCCAGCCCTATCATATGTCGGCGTCGATACCGGATTGGCTACGCAACCAAGCTTTAAGCCTTCTCCGCCATTCCCCGGCTGGATATTATTATTCGGCCCCACGCTTGTCTGATTGGTGGCACATACCGTTCCGAATATATTTGTACTATGAGCCATAGAAATCGGCTGGCCGGATTCATTTTGAGAACAAACCTTCGGATAGGACGCTCCCGGATTATTCCCCGGCGGGCAAGACATATGCGCGACTTCGACATGTGCCGGCTGATTATAGGTACCGATCTTCGCGGATCCAGTCATGGTAATGGTGCCGTTTACATAGACTTCGGTATTTGTAATATTTGCACTACCGCCCAATATCAAGCCACCGACTCCCGTATGCACTGAGTAGCCTGACGACTCCGTTCCTACGACTGTGACCTTGATTGCTCGCGTACTCAGTGGCTCGCTATCCCCGCTGCGCCGGTATACTTTACCGGTAGAAACTATTTCTTTGGCTTCGGAATCAGGTATATCGCTCACCGTGACCGTAAACACACCGCGACCTTGCGAATCATTATCGAAAAACACTTGCTCAACCGGATAACCTGCAAAGTCATCATCCAGATTTAGTTCATACAATGATTGTTCGATGCCAGCTTCGGCCACTTGCATAGCGTTCGCCTCAAAAACGCTATCACTAACCCTAATAAATTGTCCGACCGAATAGCTCATCAGTGAGATTCCGACAATCAACAGCACGAACATCATTATCAGCACACTTGCTATTAATGTACCCCGCTGGCTTCGTCTGCTGGAAATTGGGCTTTTAATCATTACGAAATACCATCCTTGTTGTGTAGGCGGCCGAAATTTCCTGACCGTATTTTTGATCGCTCAACCTTACGCTTAGCTCTACCGAACGGGCGTCCGGCGGGGTCACCTCCTGGTCAGATCCATCCAGGTACCGGACACTAAAGTCAGACACTTTATGCAGCAGCGACCGATCCGCTGGACATGCCCCATCAGCAATCGGCTGTGGGCAAGTAGACGATAACTTATTGTCAGCAACCGGTGCGGCAATGACCCGCTTACGCAAAACACCATCTTCAACGAAATACACGATATTGTTCTTTTCACTGATATATTTTGACGGATCGGCAAATACGATTGTGCCACTTGAGTCTTCGACTGCCGTTGCCAGCACCAATGTATCAGCTCCGGATGACCAGCTAAATCGATCTGCCGGTGCATCTGGCGCATAGTCATCCGGCCAGCGGTTATTGACTTCTGCATTACCCGACAGACGAATATCATTACTCACGATATCTAGTGCAATATGCGCCTCCGCAAGCAAATCAGCCTTAGCTGAATCGACAGTATGCCGCACCAAGCTGTTGACTACGAAATTCATAAAGAGCATGATTAAAATACTTACCACCGTCAACGTGACGGTCACTTCTGTTAAGGTAAAGCCCTTTTCAGTATGTCGCTTCATTGCGCAATACCTATCACTCCGATAAGCGAGCTCAGGTTAACCTGACGCTCTGCGCCATTATCGGTGTAGGTTACATTGACATCCACCCGCCGAAGGCCGGGCACCGGTTCGCTGATCGCGACCGTCCCCTGTTTGCCGGAAGGCAGGTTATCGGGCAGACGATCGGTAAAATCAATATTAGTTCCGGGCTCAAGCGTGTTGTAGTTATTGTTCCGTAGCGATTCGATTTCGCGCTGTGCCGCGCGAGTGGCAGCCTCAAGATTACTAGTCATATACTGCGTACGCAGTATCGTGATGAAGAGGTTGCTGATGCCGCCAATCACTAAGCCGAGCACCACGATAGCTACCATTGCCTCAACAAGTGTATAGCCAGACTGTTCCCGTATCATACTTATGCTTAATTATAGTATATTAAACTGCAATCAAAAGAGCGGGCAGTACGATAGTCCGCTCTTTTGATTTTGACTGGCAAATATTACACTTGTCCAGCTGGACTGTTATCGTCCTGATCAGTGACTGCAGCAGCTGGCGCGGTCGGCGCCGGAGCCGGTGAAACCTGCTCGGGTGTAGCTGGCGCCGGAGCAGGGCCGCTCGAATTACTGCCAGCCGAGGCAGTGTACGTCGCGTCACCAAACGCGAGCATCGGATACCCTACCACCGGAAGCAGTATCATCAGCACTGCAAAGCCACTATCCTTGCCAAATCGCTTTACCAGCTCAATTAGTACAATTATCATAAGTATCATTCCGATAAATCCGCCTAAGTACCCTAAAACCGGGATACCAGCTGTCAATGTCACCAGCCCCCACCAGCCAGGCTTACCTGCTAACTCTGCGGTAACATAGTTGTTATATACCGGTACCCAAGCTTTCCATCCCTCGACACCTGCTTTTTGGAAAATTTTAGCCATGCATATCGCAGTGAATATATATGCCGCAATACCGATAACTATCGCGAACAACATCATTCCGGCAAATATCTCTGCAACCCCTGAGCCTGGAGTCGTGAACTCAGTGCCCGTGCTTAGCTGTGACAAATAGTGTAATCCCATTGTACTCTCACTCTAATTGCTGTTATTGTCAGCAATTATAAACCTTGTGCTATTTTGTACAAATAATTTAGCCGCGGTATATCAGGTAAATGAGGTATCCCGCGTAGGCAGCTAAAAACACCGACCCTTCCACGCGGGAGAGTATATGCTTCCGTCCAAAGAATAATGCGCCGAACAGCAGCAGTGTAGCACCGATAGACACCAACACATCTACATTGATCGCACTATTGAACGGCAGCTGGAGCATAGTGCCGGTAAGACCGAGTATCCAGAAGACATTGAAGATGTTCGACCCGATGATGTTACCGACCGCAATATCAGCATGCCTGCGAATCGCAGCCACAACTGAGGTCGCCAGCTCAGGCATGGACGTACCAACACCTACGATAGTCAGGCCGATGAGCGACTCGGATAGACCCGCCAACCGAGCCAGTTCGACTGCCGCGTCCACAAGCACCCTCCCGCCTAGCACTAAACCAGCAAGCCCGACGACTATTAACCCAGCAGAAACGAGAACTGAGTATTGCTTAATCTCCTCAGCTTCTTGCTTCTCTTCCTTGATATCAGCAGCGGTTTCATTAGCACGGTCGGCCTTGGCCATAGAAAAGATGTAGTACATGAAAATTGCCAACAGCGACATCAGTACAATGCCATCTGTCCTAGTCACTGCATCGTAATCTACCCTGTCAAAAAACCGGTCGTTACCCATCACAAACAACAAGCATACTCCCATAAGCGCCAGTGGGATTTCCTTCCAAACCGTAGAGTGCTTAACCTCAAGCGGCACGATAACTGCAGTCATACCTAAGACAAGTAGGATATTCGCGATATTGCTGCCGACAACATTGCCGATAGCCAGGTCCGGGGAGCCATTCAGTGCAGAGATAATATTTACTGCCAGCTCAGGAGCGGAAGTGCCGAAGGAAACAATCGTGAGCCCGATAATAAGCGGCGAAATCCGCAGCTTGATTGCCAGGGACGCCGCACCGCGCACCAAGCCCTCAGCACCGGCTATCAAAATCACCAGCCCCGCAACCATGAGTAAGATATGGAGTAGCATGATTGCTGTTAATTATAGCGTACCGCGGGCACGGGCGGAATGCTTACGCTTAGCCGTAGGACTCCTTCGGGGAATCGTCAAATCTTGTAAGCGCACGTGGCGGAACAAAGCATAGCAGAACCAACCGATAGCAAATCCACCAATAATATCGAGCGGCGCGTGAATCCCCAAGTACACCCGCGATAATCCAACCCCGATAATCCAGGCAGGCGCCACCCACTTATAGCGCTTCGGCGCATAGTGAGCGACAGTAAATGCCAGAGCGACCGCGAGCGCAGTGTGTCCGGACGGAAAGCCTGGCCCTCGCACCAGATGGTCGCGGCTCATCACATCTACCAGTAAGTCATGCGGCCGCGTCCTGCCCCATAAATCTTTAGCAAAACCGGAGACGAGATATGCCGTCGTGCCAGTCATCAACAATCTCAGTAATATATGGATCTTACGGCGAACCAGGTAAATCCCGAGCAGGAGCGCCAGCATATAGACACTGCCGAGCTGCGTCACTACAAAAAACAGCGGCAATAGGAAATCCGGCAAGTTATAAATTGCTTCAAAAACCGCGATCTCCCACTCGGTCATCGGCTTACCTTCGGTGGCAGCAACCGCGAGCGCGAATAATCCCACTGCCAAATAAACTTGAACAGTGGGGGTAATCTTAGGCAACGTAAAGGCTTTTTTGATTTTTCTCATTTTATTTTACTCAAACTAGACTTAACCGGTATTATAGCGCATTTGTTCTAATTCCGAATCAGGGCAGCCAACTAGTCACTAACTAGTAAAAGTAGACTAGTGATCGAGCAAATAATCGCCAGGTCACGAAATCCGTTGCGCCAGTTAACATAGAATGCGAAGGGCAGGATCGTCAGCCACCATACCAGTGCAATCCATACAAGCAGCGGCTGCCAC
>CAYZZS010000010.1:0-37379 GCA_964483035.1 uncultured Candidatus Saccharibacteria bacterium | reverse complement strand
AGCGTTTCGGCAAGGTGGATATACCTGCTGAGGCCTTCACCGTCATGCTGAAGCGGGATTAGGAATGCATCGGGAAGAGCAGCCCGCGCAGGCGATTTATTCGACTGCCCGGCGCGATGAGAAACCCCGAAGGGGTGTCTCATGGTTAGTTCGCATGAAGCGTTTCGGCAAGGTGGATATACCTGCTGAGGCCTTCACCGTCATGCTGAAGCGTGATTAGCGCTCCATTTTCTCGTCGGCTTCAAGGGAGCCGAATAGCCGCGGCCTGAGGGCGGCAAAGCGCAGGAGTATGACAAAAAAGTGCATGCACAGTAGCAGCTCCAAAAGCGCTATACCGCCATATACCCAGCCGCCTAGCTCGTCCAGACTGCTGAATCCAATCCGGCTGGCAAGAATACTGAACGGGAGGAATACATTAAAGAAGAACACACTGTAAAAGAACAGTGACAACAGTGCGACCGTACGCAGTAATGCACGTACAATGAATTGTCGTTTGATGTCTTCTTTGTTGCTATGCACGTAACTTTGCTGCTGCCAGTACTCAACTAGTCCGCCGAAGTACCGGCCGATTCCGGTTACCAGAATATACACTATAATGCCGATCAATAGCCAAAAGGCAAAGAACAGAGCCTTATTAAGTAAGGGGTTGCCAAAAACAGTTTCGTCGATAGCCGCAATGGTGGACTTCGAACTTTCAATGAGATCCGGGGCACTGTTCGGTCCCAGCATGTAGTTATAAATAATGCCACTGCGTGCGCCGTAGGCCCAGTTTGCGACACCCAGTATTAAAGTAGCGGCAATAATTACAATCGTAAGACTGCCAAGTGACGGCGTAAGCAGGTGTTTCGCATATCGAAGGTGGCGCATGCGCCTATTGTACTATGGTAGCCGTAAGCGTTATTGCTAATTTATTGTTTGCATAGCCTTCAGACTGGTATACAATGCGTATAATTAGCGTAAGTATTATATGTGTAGGGAACAAGCATGCCGCATGCGTGGACAAAAATAAAGAGACTTTGGGTAGCGTTTCCAATTTTGGTAGCAGGAGTTTTCGTAACCACACATTTCTTGGCATCTGCGGCTACCGGTAGGATCTACTTGTCGCCCGCATCGTCGAGCGTACAAAACGGCAGTAATATTACACTAGAGGTGCGAATCGATCCTGGGGTTCCGGTTGGAGGAGTTGAGGATGTCACGGTTACTTTTGATGAGAGTAAGCTTCAGCTGGTTTCCGGGCCAAGCTTTGCGGGATCACCGTTCGATGTCGAATTGGCTGCTCCTAGCGTAACGGCAGGTTCTGTCAAAGTGAGCAGAGCTACATTTGGAGCGGCGGCATCGAGCGACTCCCTTATTATGAAACTGACGTTTAAGGGGTTGGCTGGCACCGGCAGCACAACTTTGCAGGTTTCGGGCCAAGCTGGAGGAGAATCTGGGTACACTGATCCAGCTGGTGCAAGTGCAACAGTAAACTTTACTTCACCACCATCAGGTGGCGGGGGCTCACCTCCTCCTGCCCCACCAAGCTCTCCTACGCCTCCACCGTCATCAGGTGGTGGCGGGTCACCTCCTCCTGCTCCACCAAGCTCAAATGGGGGAGGCGGTACGGACAAGACAGGTGACTCTTCTGATGATAAGAGTGGCGATTCTGGCATTACAATCGAAGCTGGGAGCATTGAGTTCACCAAGGCAGCCATCCTGGTTAAAAGTAATGTACCAATCAAGGCGCTTGTCAAATACGGCATGAACGGTGATCTGCCGTTTGAGACCAGCCAGACTGGATTTGGTGTCAATCATGAGATACATTTGGACGAAGCACATCTCATTGCCGGTACTAACTATGACTATATTGTTGTCACTGAGGATGAAGGTGGCACTGTGCAAGAGTCCGATCCAATGTCATTTAGAACCAAGGGGTATACCATCAAGGTCAAGATTGTAGACAGGGACAGCCGGCCATTAAAAGGTAAGCAGGTAACACTGTATTCAGATCCGCTAACTGCAAAGACTGATCGTAACGGCGTTGCGATATTTAACGATGTGCCACCAGGGGAGCACACTTTGGAGTATGACGAGGGCGGCAAGAAGTACTCCAAGAAAATAACTGTTGATGACGCTAAGATTACTGATGAGAGCGGGTTCCAGATTGCAGACGCACAAAATGTGGCAGTGGTATTTGAGGATCTAGAGACTGACAGCTTCTCCGTAGCTCCGATAATTGTCGCTACAGTCGTGGTCCTGGCCGTTATTGGCGGCTTGCTCGTACTGAGAATGATGAAGCAGACTAAGGGATTGGCGCCCGCTTCGTCTCCGAGCGGCATTGTCCAGGGTAATACTGGTGGCCCCATGCCGGCACCTTCCCCGTCAGTGCAGCCGGAAGCAACTATTCATCCAGACATAAGACCGGTTGAGGCTCGTCCTGTACCAAGTGAACCGGTCGCCACGCGGCCCGCAGCTGTATCCGCTACGCCACCGCCCATTACTCCATCGCCGCAATCTCCTGCTCCTGCCGCTTCACCAACCTCTGTTGGCGATTCAATAGCTCCGGGTACAGTTATTCGTCCAACTGAGCAAAGGCAAGAGGATGCCGGACAAGGAGTGTAGTGTGACGGTACGTCTTACGAAGCGCAGTATTATTGGATTGACACTCTTGCTCCAGATGTTCGCGGTCATAGGGTTAGTGCAGTATCAGGCTCGGACCGCTTCGGCGGCGGTCTGCGCTCCCGAGCAAGACTACGGTACAGTGAGTAATATCCAGGTGTCTATTCCGGCTACAGGGCAGTATCGGGTATGGAGTAGGATGGCAGTGCCGGATAGTTCCAATAATTCATACTTCTTAGAAATTGATGAGAATAATTGTTATGTGGTTGGTGATAGCTCGTCAATTCCAGCAAGTCCGGGAATGTCCACCCCGCTTAATTGGCAGTGGATTGACTACCGTGATGGTAATAGTAACTCAAAGATTACCGTTAATTTATCAGCTGGAATGCACACCATAAAGTTAATCGGGCGGGAGCCGGATGTAGCGGTCGACCGGGTGATCTTTACGGCCGACCTGTCATGTCAGCCCATTGGAACAGGTGACAATTGTGCCAATCCTCCAGATACGACTCCGCCGATAGTAGCGATTACTGCGCCAGCTCAGGATGCGGTGGTTTCAGGTGATGTTACCATCTCTGCAGTTGCTTCTGACACGGAGACGGGCATCTCCAAGGTAGAGTTTATAATTGATAGCGTAGTTCGGCATACGACAACGACAAGTCCGTACCGCTACTCGTTCAATACCGAGCAACTGGGCCTAGCGCCAGGTTCGCACACGATTCGAGCCAGGGCGTATGATGGTGCCGGTAATGCCACAAGCAGTGCGACACGCACCATCATTGTCGGTGACACACAGAAGCCTAGCGTTACTATCACAGAGCCAAAAAATGGGGCAACAAACGTGAGCGGTACGATCATATTTGCGGTAGACACTAGTGATAATGTCGGAGTCGCCAAGGTTGAGTTCTACGTTGACGATGCGCTAGATCAGACCATTACTTCACCGCCATTTAGCTACTCGATAGACACGACCAAGCTGCCTAACGGATCGCACAAATTCTCAGCTAAATCTTTTGACGCAGCTAATAATTCTGCCTCTGCTGAGGTCACGATCTCAATTAATAATCCGCCGTCGCCGCCCGCCGATACGGCCCCGCCTATCGTGGCTCTGACGGTGCCTTCCTCCGATGCGATACTTTCTGGAACGGTCACGCTGAGTGCGGTAGCGAGTGATAACGTCGGAGTAAAAGAAGTGGTCTTTTTGGTCGACGGTCAAGAGGTTGGACGACGCACCAGCGCACCATTTAGGCTAGATTTTGATACGACAGCACTGACTGATGGAAATCATGGTTTTGTCGCAAGGGCTGTCGATGCGGCAGGCAACCAGCGAACGACACCCACGGTTACGGCAATGATTCGAAATGCTGAGACAAGGCCAGAGGATATAAATCAGGATGGAAAAGTAAATCTACTGGATTTCTTACTACTAAAGCAAAAGTATGGCCAGTCAGGGCAAAATCTTGGTCGAACAGATATTAACGGTGATGGAAAAGTAAATCTACTGGACTTCCTGCTCCTGAAGCAGCAGTATGGCAGTTGACACTCTGTTGCTAAGCCGACCCAGTTAACAGCCACTATTTGCTGGCTCGGGGTGGGCGAGACGAGGTCTTAGTGGGCGACCATAATCTACTGGCTACGACAGAAATTATGTTCGTGTTTGAAGATGATACAATCAGTGCAAGCATAAGCATGGCAAGGTGAGATCTATGCGGGTACGTACACAGTTTGGCCGGTATAAAATGCTAGCGTTCATCGGTGTGTTCGCACTGATCGGTGTGGCGTATCTGCTAGTCACGCGGGCGGCAATTGTAACTGCTGTGCTTGAGTCGGAGCAGGGTAATTTAACGGCAAATGTAACTAAGAAAACCGATGCTACAGCGTCGGCGGGTCAGTACGTGCAGTTTGGTAGGGAGATGGTGGGGTCGAACGGGCCGCCAGTGCAGCCGCTTACCGGCAAGAAGTGGCAGATAACATTTCAGGATGAATTTAACAGCACTTCGCTCGATAGCAGCAAATGGCATACCTGCTATCCATGGGGTGGTCAGGGCTGCAATATTGATATAAATAACGAACTTCAAGTATATCTGGCGAGTCAAGTGACGGTGGCTGATGGGGCGCTGCGATTGACTGCAGACCGCTGCAGCGGCGGATGTGGTGGTGCCGGGTATAAGTCCGGTGTTATCTCAACCGTCAGAGATTACAATAGTTCTCAGGCGCCCAATCGTTATTTCACCTATGGTTATTTCGAAGCCAGAATCGATCTCCCGGCGGGTAAGGGCTTTTGGCCGGCATTTTGGCTGCTGCCCGGCTGCTCTCCGGCCGAAATCGATATTATGGAGCACCTAGGCCACGAGGCGTTTACGCACCATACGTATCACTGGTCGCATAGTGGTATTTGCTCGGCGTATGATGGCGGCCAGAGCGGCGGCACACACCAAAGTCATTTGAGTGACGCTCGTGACGGCTGGCACACATACGGTGTCTTGTGGCGACCAAATGAAATTATCTGGTATGTTGATGGCGTGCAGGTTAGGCGATTCGCGCAAGTCGCGGACATTTACAAAGATAAAATGGCGCTTTTCCTCAATCTTGCAATTGGGGGCTGGGCTGGGACGCCTGATGCTCAGACTGTTTTTCCGCAATCGATGCTCGTTGACTATGTTCGGGTGTACGAAGAAGTTGACGGGTAGCTCACATTTTCTATATCAGGATACTTCTTGGCATAAATTCAAAGGTGTTGGTATAGTATTTGCATGTTAGATCCAGTACTGACTAAGCTGAAGTCTGCGGTGAGCGAATACCGCATGCCTGCTCGGGCAAAAGAAATTGTGACAAAAAGTGACTTAGTGATGGTGTGTGGCGTGACAGCTGCTGGTAAAAATACGATTGTCCATCACCTAATTGGCCACGCGGATTATGAATATGTCGTTTCGCATACGACAAGGCCACCCCGTGAGAATCACGGTAAACTAGAGCAGAACGGTGTCGAATATTGGTTTGTTGACAATCGAGAAATGTTAGATTTGGTAACCAGTCAGGCATTTGTTGAAGTTAAGGCGGTGCATGGAGATACGTTTTATGGCACCAGCATCGCATCGATTGAGCGTGCAATGAAGGGGGGCAGGCATCCAGTAACAGAGGTGGATGTGCAGGGGGCGCTGGAGTTTGCCAATGCCATGCCGCAGCTGCGGCCGGTGTTTATTTTGCCTCCGAGCTTTGATGTTTGGATGGAGCGGCTCGGAACCAGGGGCGTAATGACTGAGAGCGAGCGGCAGCGCCGATTGGTGAGTGCAAAAATGGAGCTGCAGACGGCAATCGACAATCCGTCTTTCTCACTTGTTATAAACCGTGATATTGAGCCTGTAGTGCGGGAAATTATAGACGGAATCGATACAAGCGCAGATACGCAAACGAAGCGTCGTGAGTTGGCAATGAATTTATTGCAGCAGCTACCCTAGCTATCTGCCGCCACATCTTTGATTCGATGTATATTATTAAGATATTAAGATACGAATCTAGCCCAGGCAGGCAATAGGTAATATTGGCACTCTTGCATATTGAGTGCCAATATTGGATAATGGCAGCAGTATGACTGAGCGACAAAAGAATATCCTAACCGCTATTATTGAGCAGTACGCTGAAGTTGCTAGTCCGGTCGGATCTAATCTGCTAGCCAAATTGTTTGGCGTATCATCTGCTACTATCCGCTCGGAAATGTCACAGCTGGAGGATATGGGCTTTATTACCCAGCCACACACCAGCGCCGGACGGATTCCGACCGATAAAGGGTATCGGTTCTATGTAAATAGCATGACTGAGCAACTGGAAAGTCCGGTGCCAAGGCGTGCAGAGCGTGCATTAGCTGCTCGGGTTGAGAGCCAAGGTGTTCCGGAGCGAACGATCCGTAATGCAGTGGACACATTGGTTGAGTTGACTCATAACCTCGGGTTGGCGACTATCGGCAATCAGCTGTATATGAGCGGGCTGTCTAACTTATTCGGACAACCGGAGTTCATGAACGCCGGGCAAGTCAAGGAGGTGGCGCGGTTGCTTGATAATCTGGAGCCGTGGCTGCATGAGGCGGCCCCGAACGAGCCATTGAGCGTCTATATCGGCCGCGAGAACCCTATTGGCCGCGGGGCGGGCTGTAGTTTGATCATCAGCCGGTTTCGCAGTCCGTACAGTGACAGGAGTTATGTAGGCACCCTGGGTCCCACCCGCCAAAGCTATCGGGATGTTATGCTGTTGGTTAGACGGACGGGCGAGGCATTAGAGGAGGCTTTGCATGAGTGATAAAGCGAAGAGCGCTAAGGCTCGAAAGACCAAAAAAGATCTTGAAAAACAAATTACCGAGCTCACCGAAGCATTGCAGCGTGAACGGGCCGACGCAGTTAATTTGCGGCGCCGCTATGATGAGCAGCTCGCCAGCCTCAAGAAGGTAATCCGGGCAGAGGTTGTCAGTGATTTGCTGCCGGTTATTGATAACTTTGAGCGGGCGCTGAAGCATGTCCCCTCAGAGCTTGAGGGTAACGATTACGTTAAAGGGGTTAATGGTATTGCCCGACAGTTTGAGAAAACGCTCAGTGACATTGGTGTTGAGCGCATCAAAACAGTCGGCGAAGCATTTGACCCGAAGTATCACGAAGCAGTCAGTATGGATGATGGTGAGGGCAAAGAAGAGGTGGTGACTGAAGAACTGCAGTCAGGTTATAAGCTTGATGACTTGGTGGTACGGCATGCAATGGTGCGTGTCGGACGAAAATAAAGCACCCGGCTCAATATTTATGTAAAATAAATAACAAATTGTGAAATATTTCCTATTTCCCAATGCCTGAAATTTGTATGCTGTAAGTCGAATATTAAGGATTTACAACATATGTCAGAAGCGGAAACCCGAGAGCAGGCAGAGATAGCGATCCGGTATCGTGGACGGTTTCGTTTGCTACAGTCGCTGTTTGTCACTGATCCGGCGGTGGATAAAATACTCCAAGCCTGGGACAAATCAAAAATCAGCCTCACCAAGGCAGAGGCGGAGACAATTAGGGCGGAGGTAGCAGATGCCGATGAGCCGGCTTGAGCTGTTGCGGTGGCCTACGGTGCTGCCGTGGATTCACAGCTCTTCACTGGCAGGCAGTATACTTTATTGCATAAATAGTCAGGAGGATTCATGAGTGAATTACGCGGTCCGCTAACACCGGAAAATTATGAAGCACGCAAAGGGCTTGTTGAGAATTGGTACCGCAACTATGAGCGGTCTATGATTGGAGCTGGCATAATTCTATCAAGGCTGGAAGCTGCCCGGGCTGCCGAAGAGATGCAGGCTAAGGATATGCGGCCGCCATTGGATTAGCTTGTGTATGGTGGCTGGGCTTTCTGGCTCTATAGATAGGGTGCAATAATGTGCACCCGCTGTCCGGTTAGCACTCTTGACACTTGAGTGCTAATTTTTTATGCTACAATTGTTTTAGCACTCAGGTTATCACATTGCCAACAAGGAGTGGATTCAGTATGAAATACCAGCCTGATAGTCCAGTATTCAAGGGAATACGACACTGGCAGGTAAATTGCTAAAACGGTATGCAACTGAGTTTTCAGGTATAGCGAGTATGTCGAAAATGTACTGCACTACCTGTCAAGTCAGGCTCATTTAACCAAGGAGAGGAGAAATAAATATGGGAAAAATCATTGGGATCGACCTCGGTACGACCAACTCTGCAATGGCCGCCATGCAGTCCGGAAAGCCGGAAATTATCACAAACTCCGAAGGTCAGCGCACGACACCGTCAGTTGTCGCTGTTAATAAGAACGGCGAACGGTTAGTCGGTCAAGTTGCTCGTCGCCAGCAGGTCACTAATCCGAAGAACACGATTTATGAAGTAAAGCGCCTGATTGGGCGCCGTTGGGAAGATAAAGAAGTGCAGCGCGACCTCAAGTTGATGGGGTATGAAATCGTCAAAAGCAACGGCGGTGTCAAGGTGAAGATGGCTGACAAAGAGTACAGTCCGGAAGAAATCAGCGCTATGATACTCGGTAAGCTCAAAGCGGATGCCGAAGCGTTCCTGGGCAGCCCGGTAACCGAGGCGGTTATTACCGTGCCGGCCTATTTCGATGACAGTCAGCGCCAAGCGACCAAAGATGCTGGCAAGATTGCCGGATTAGAGGTTAAGCGTATTATTAACGAGCCAACAGCAGCTGCACTGGCCTACGGACTGGATAAGGCCGAGAAGAAGGATGAAAAGATTGCGGTGTATGATCTCGGCGGCGGCACGTTTGATATCTCTATTCTAGAGCTTGGTGATGGTGTGTTCGAGGTAAAGAGCACCAATGGCGATACACACCTTGGCGGCGCCGACTTCGACCGCGTCATCGTCAATTACTTTGCTGATGAGTTTAAAAAAGAGCACGGTATAGACATAGCCGACGATAAGGCAGCTATGCAGCGTCTGCGTGATGAGGCCGAGAAAGCTAAGATTGAGCTCTCGACGGCTAATGAGGTTGATATTAACCTGCCGTTTTTGACAGCAGATGCTAGCGGCCCGAAGCACTTCGAGCACAAGCTTACTCGATCAAAACTCGAGCAATTAGTCGGCGAACTGATCGATAAGACGGCTGTACCGTGTGAGAAGGCGCTTAAGGATGCCGGGTTCAAGGCCAGTGATATTGATGCTGTGGTGCTGGTGGGTGGAATGACTCGTATGCCGGCAGTGCAGAAAAAGGTTAAGGAGATCTTCGGAAAAGATCCGATGAAAGGTGTAAACCCTGATGAGGTCGTGGCTATCGGCGCGGCCATCCAGGGCGGCGTGCTCCAGGGTGACGTTAAGGATGTGCTGCTGCTGGATGTGACTCCTTTGAGCCTTGGTATCGAGACGCTGGGCGGCGTAGCTACCAAGCTGATTGAGCGTAACACTACCATTCCGACCAGCAAAAGCGAGGTTTTCTCTACGGCTGCTGATAATCAGCCGCAGGTCGAAATCCACGTTGTGCAAGGTGAGCGAGAGATGGTGGCGGACAACAAGAGTTTAGGCCGATTTATCTTGGATGGTATTCCGCCCGCGCCGCGCGGTGTGCCGCAGATTGAGGTTACGTTTAATATTGATGCCAATGGTATCTTGAATGTCACTGCCAAAGACAAGGGCTCCGGCAAGGAACAGAGTATTACCATCCAGAACAGCGGCAACCTGGACAAGGATGAGGTTGAGAAGATGGCCAAGGAGGCTGAGGTCCACGCGGAAGAGGATAAGAAGAAGCGGGAAGCTATTGAGGCCCGGAACGTGCTAGATAGTGCAATCTACCAGGCTGAAAAGATGAAGTCCGAGTACAAGGATAAGCTGACAGATGAGGATAAGAAGGCGCTAGATGAGGCTGTCGAGGTGGCACAGAAGGTCATGAAGGATGAGAAGGCTGATAAGGAGCAGCTGACTGAGGCTGCTAAAGAGCTGAACGACAAAATTATGCCTATCGGTGCAAAGATGTACGAAGGGGCGGGCGACAGCTCAGGCTCTGAGGGGTCCGAATCTGCTAAGTCAGGCGAGGGTGGTAAAAAAGATGGTGACGACCCAATTGAAGGCGAGGTCGTCGACGACAAGGACGAGAAGTAGCTGCCATGGGCGGAGAGGGTGTGCCACAGGAAGAGTCGAGAGTCTTTCCCCGTTTCCGTCACGCTGACTTAGCGGACTATATTGAAGCCGACCCAGCTACCGGAAGGATTGATCCTGACGAGATGCTGCATCGGTTTCCCCTCCCGCTGGATTTGGATACGGGAGTGCAAGAGGTAGAATAGTAGCATGGCACTGCACGAGAACCAGGAAAGGCTTTGGCAGGAAATGGTTACAGCGAACCAAGACATTTACAGCTGTGCCGAAGACCTAACCGAAAATAGACCACTCATGATTGATGTTCCTGGTGAGATTAGTACTGTTGCGGATCTGGAAAAGGCAATTGATAAAATGCACCATGACTCGGTATTTCAGATGCTCAGCGACGAGGAGTATCGGGAGGCGAAGGCATTCGTCAACGAGTATATCCGTGCTGTGCCGAATGCTGATGAAGTCGTAAAGAGATTGCCGTTCATATCCGAGGCTTGGGGTTCTGTCGTAATGTTGCAGTTTCCGGCTAGCGGCTCAGAGCAGGATGAGTCGCAGTAAGAATGTGTCACTAGCCAGGCGAGATTTGCGGCAGCTATCCGAGCAGTCGGCGGTAGCGGTGGGCGTTATTCAGCCACTTACGACAGTGCCGCAAATTATACTGCTCGCACAGACACAAAGCGCGGCAGGCGTATCACTGTTAACGTGGCTATTATGTGCGGTGACGGGCTTGGTATTTTTGTGGTACGGTATGGTTCATGGTCTACGGCCGGTAATCGTGACTCAGATATTATGGTTTATTCTACAAATGATTGTAGTAGTACAGGTGCTGATATATGGCTAAGCGAGATTATTACGAAGTTTTAGGGGTTGGCAAGAATGCCAGCCCGGACGAGATAAAGAAGGCGTTCCGCCGGAAGGCTATAGAGCATCATCCCGATAAGGGTGGTGATGAGGCTAAGTTCAAGGAGGTTAACGAGGCCTATGAGGTGCTGAAGGATGAGGCCAAGCGGAAGCGCTACGATCAATTTGGTCATGCTGGTGTTGGCGGGGCGGCAGGCGGCGGATTTAGCGGCTTTGAAGGCTTTGGCGGTTTCGGCCAGGGTCAAGAAATGCACTTTGACTTCGGGGATCTCGGCTTAGGGGATATCTTCAGTAGCTTCTTTGGCGGCGGCGCTGCGAGTGGTCGACGGCAGCGACAGCAGCGAGGTCGAGATGTTGAGACAACGGTTGAGTTAACCTTTGAGCAGGCGGTCTTCGGAACAGAAACCGACCTGAATTTAACTCTTGAGGATACCTGTGACCACTGTAAGGGTAAGACGGTCGAGCCGGGGTATGAGCTAAAAAAGTGTGATACCTGTGGCGGCTCGGGCCAGGTGGTTAACGTTACTCGGACAATCTTTGGCAATATTCAGCAGGCCTCGACCTGCCCCACTTGTAAAGGTACTGGCAAGGTGCCGGAAAAGGTTTGCTCAGTTTGCCGAGGTAAGGGCACTAAGGCTAAGAATCAGGTAATAACCATCAAAATTCCAGCTGGCATTGATGATGGTGCAGCCATCCGACTCCGGGAGCATGGCGAAGCAGTGGCCAACGGACCGAAGGGTGATTTATACGTCAGTATCCGGGTTAAGCCACACAAACGGTTCACTCGGGAAGGCGACCTCATCTTAAGCGAAGAGCGGGTAAGTATGGTAGAGGCAGCGCTTGGTACGGAAATAGATGTCGAGACAGTGGACGGTCCGGTGCGCATGAAGATACCGCCCGGCACACAGAGCGGCACCGACTTCAAGCTAAGCGGTCACGGTGTGCCGCACATGAAGCGCGAGACACGTGGTGCGCATATCGTAACAGTTATAGTTGAGACACCAACAAAGCTTACCAAGCGGCAAAAAGAGCTGCTCGAAGAATTCCAGGGAAAATCCAAGCGCCGCCTATTCTAAGCAGTGCCCCATTGGTAATATATTACTCTAAGTTATAAGATGGAACTGCAATGGCATAAAGCTTGTCATGTGTTTTCCTGCAGTCCGAACGAGTTAATGCCCTAGTATCGCCAGGCTGAATGTCGGCAGATTTTGCAGAGCCACCCTCGAGCAGTAAATGCACATGACGATAGTTTTTTGCCTTCCTTGCAATAGTAGTATTAACTTATTCAATATTTTGGAGTAAAATCAATAGGTGCTCAAGTTATCTACCCGTTTACTTAAAGAGGAAGCAGAACGTCGCGGCTACAAAGTCGATATTATAGACAAGGCTGCAAATATCCTGCGTTACACCAGGCCGAATGGTGCATCCTATTATCTCCACAGTCTTCATTCTGCCTTCACCCCTGTAATTGCAAGCCGGATCGTAAACAATAAGCCGGTCCTGCACCGCATCGCTTCAGAGATTGGCATACCTGTTCCTGAAACAGTTGAAATGACGAGCTATCGGGATGGGCTGGAGCTATTGGCAGTATACGGCAAAATTGTAGTAAAACCGGCCAACTCTGCGCATGGCTATGGGGTGACTACTAACGTAGTCTCGCCGGAGTCGTTGAAAAAAGCCTATCGGCTTGCCCGTCGGTTTTCCGGTCGAGTGCTAGCGCAACGGTTTGTATCGGGTGAGGATTACCGCTTGCTCTATATAGACGGAAAGATGGCTGCAGCCAGTATCCGTAAGCCGGCATATGTAGTTGGTGATGGTGAGCACACTGTCAAAGAATTAATTCGTATTGAAAACCGATCTGATGATCGTGGCCCGGACTACACGCGGCCGAAGAATTATATCGACATGGATGCCGCCAAGCGATATTTGGGCGATGTGATACGGCAAGTTCCTCAGGTAGGTGAAGAGGTGACAGTTGTCGGTACAGCAAACATTGGTACCGGCGGTGAATCGGTTGATATTACTGATCGTGTTGGTCCGGCGATGCGGGAGGCTGGCGAGCGGATTCTGCGCCACCTAGGCATGACCATCGGGGGGGTTGACTTTATGGGCAGTGATGATGATTTCGTATTGCTGGAGGTGAACGGCAACCCCTCCTTGGGCTTGCATGAAATGCCGGCTGTCGGTAAGCCACGACCGGTTGCCAAGTTGTTTCTTGACTGGCTAGAGCGGGCTGTAAGTAGCGAGCAGCCTAGTGAAGATCTTTCGGCTCATGTCGCGTGGCCGTCTCGCTCGACACAGTAAGCAGAAGCATATAGATATTGAAAACTAATACAAAAGATGTTATAATAGACTTTATGAGCAAAGAAATGCTCCGGCAACCCGAATTTGCAGAACAAGAGCTAGTCAATCTACTGGAAACGTATCGGGAAAATCCGGTATCAACCTTTGAAACCTATGCTTATTTCGGCGTGAGTGATGATGAGGCGGCTGCGCTACTGCTTCATGGGTCCGGTGTGCATGTTGAGCGGCGCATGCGGGGTGATGAGCTTGATGACCCGTTGCTAGGCGGCATGGGTCTTGCTGGCTATCTCGATGCTGAAGAAGGTATGGCAAAGGTGTTTGAGGAGGTGGTGACCAGTGAGTGAGCAGGAACGACGAGTTGTCGGAGCATTTGAGAAAGTCAGTTTTCCGCAATTCGGAATCAATGACATCGTTGCCAAGATTGATACCGGCGCCTATACCGGGGCGTTGCACTGCACTAAAATCCAGGAAGAAGTGACCAAGAAAGGTACTGCGCTCAATTTCTCGCCATTTGACCACCCAGAAATGGCTATCACGACCTTTGATTACCGCGTGCGAGAGGTGAAGAGCTCTAATGGTGAGCGCCAAAAACGCTACTTTATTAAAACCCACATTACTCTGCATGGCGAGGTGTATCCAATTACACTCAGTCTGGCGGACAGAAGTGAGATGAAGTGGCCGGTTTTGATCGGCCGTCGCTTCCTGCGGGCGAATAACTTTTTGGTTGACGTAAAGATAAGAAATAAGTAAGGTTCCACTATGAAGATTGCCGTATTATCTAATGGCCCAGGGAATTACTCTACCAAGCGCCTCAAAGAAGAGGCTGAAAAGCGCGGGCATGAGGTGGAGATAATCAAGTATAAGAACTGTTTTGCGGCTATTGAGCAAAGTAATCCTGATGTGCGCTACGAGGGTCGGGTCTTGAAAGATTTTGATGCCATCATTCCTCGGATTGCCAGCAATATGACACGGTACGGGACAGCTATACTTCGGCAGTTCGAGATGCAAGGCATCTTTACGACGGCCACTTCTATTGCGATTGCACGCTCTCGCGATAAGCTGCGTTCAATCCAGCTGTTGGCGCGGGCAGGTGTCGGAATACCGAAGACAGTCTTTACCCGCAACACCGGTGATATTGATTATCTGATCGAAGAGATGGGTGAATTACCGGTTATCATCAAGCTGGCGCGCGGTACGCATGGCAACGGCGTAGTGTTGGCAGAGACTAAAAAAGCTGCCAAATCAGTTATGCAGGCGTTCTATCTGATGGATGATGACGGTACGAACATCTTGCTGCAGGAATTCGTTAAGGAGTCAGCCGGAGAGGATATCCGAGCGTTTGTAGTGGCAGGAAAAGTGGTGGCCAGCATGAAGCGGCAAAGTCTGGATGATGACTTCCGATCAAATATCCATCAAGGTGGCGAGGGCACTGCTGTGAAGTTGACTGACGAGGAGCGCAAGACTGCACTTAAGGCTGCCAAGGCAATGGGTCTAACTATCTGCGGTGTGGACATGATGCGCTCTGATCGCGGACCGCTGGTACTTGAAGTGAATTCCAGCCCGGGATTTGCTATCGAGAAAGTGACTGGCCGCAACGTCGCAGAAAAGATTATCGAATATGTCGAACACAATGCCAAAGCCAGACGACGCAAAGACCGGGTCGGCGCTTAGGTCCTGGTGGTTGATTGGGCTAGTGCTGCTGATTGTGGCAGTCTACGCTTTTCTTACGCTTCGCTCATCACAGAGCTCTGATACGCGCAAGGTGCTGCTTGGCGGTTTTGCATATACTATGCAAGTTGCTGATGAGCCAGTCGAGCATCAGCGCGGGCTCTCTGGAGCAGAGCCGCTTGGAGAGCGCGAGGGGATGCTTTTTGTGTACGACCAGCCCGAAAGCCTCTGTTTTTGGATGAAAGACATGCGGTATGCGCTTGATATGATTTGGCTAGATCAGGAAAAGCGTATTGTGCATATCGAACGGGAAGTTGCTCCGGAGACATTTCCCTCGTCTTTCTGCTCCCCTGGGCAGGCTCAGTATGTGATCGAGGTGGCAAACGGAGCGGCGGACGATCTAAAGCTATCACTAGGTGATCAGGTCGACTTCTAATCAATCATAAACGTACCGGTTTCATGTAATGGCTCATGGTATGATGAGCTATATGTCAACGATACTGCTTGGAATTGCAGTTGGAGTGCCGGCGCTTGCGGTCCTGCTGCTGCGGGTTAATGCCGCAATTGTCTTCCTGACTCTGTGCGCCGGTATGGTGTTACTGCATTTCGTTGGTGATAATGCTATTTTAGCTGCTGACGCGATGGTGCCGGGCGCTGATCCGGCAACGGCGGCCCAGCTTGCTTTGCTACTCGGACCGGCGCTAGCTACAGTAATACTGCTCAGGAGAACTATGAGTAGTGGCAAGTTGCTTTTGAACATATTGCCGGCTATCGGTATGGGGGCGAGTGCAATCCTGCTGGTTGCTCCTTACCTGCCTCAGGGCATGGCACAGGCGCTGGCTGAAGGTACGACCTGGCAGTCATACAAGTCATACCAGGAGCTGATTATCGGTATTACCTGCTTGGTGTCACTCGGCACGCTCTGGGGTATGAGCCGCAAGAAGGGTGAGGCCAAAGGCGGCAAAAAAGGTCACTAAGCCCAAGTGCTTTCGTTGACTTTTTAGAGAAAATAAGGATAATATAAGGAGTTAATTTTCAGGATTGTCCGTTTCGCGGGCCCATAGCTCAGCCGGTTAGAGCACCTGCCTTTTAAGCAGGGTGTCCTGGGTTCAAGTCCCAGTGGGCCCTCCAGAATAAGCACTCCCTTTAGGGGAGTTTTTATTTTGGTAGTTCAATTTGCGCCTTGAATCCAGGTGTCATGGGGGGCTGCCAGTGGCGGTTTCAAAAAATAATATAACCGTATGGTATGACCCCATTTGCTCACATGCTGTCACACACATCAAGGACACGCCAAGCCTAGATATACTAGCTGCCGAAGTAGTCAGGCAATCTGAAATTAACGAGCCATATATGCAGTTTCATATAGACTTTGGTCGTACAGTCGGAACTTCTGATTCGGCAGAAAATAGTCCAGGTGATGAGATTGTATATACGAAACGTTTGAACCGTAATGAGTACGCTGCTTTTAATAAGACCAAAAGTGCACAGCCTAGCTCAATAGTTACGGTTGCCCTTGAAATGCAAGAAGACGGAACATGTGAACTGGTGAGTGCATGGGTAGGTCCAAGCGATTCACCTTCCTTCCCAGGTACAGAACGGGAAACTGCTGAAAGCAAAGAGTTCTGGGCAAAGCATGCACTAGCTTGGGGAGATCAGGAAGTTCAGCCGGAAGTGAAGCAGTTAACTGTCCTTGGTGATCGAGTGATTTAGCCGCAATAGCTTGTCTCATGCTGCTGCCGGTTCTGGCATTTGCTATAATTAACAGAGATAAACTAGACGGGAAGGATGGAGGCTAGTGGCTGGTCATTCGAAATGGGCTCAGATTAAGCGGCAGAAAGGCGTTAACGATGCTAAGCGCGGCGCGTTGTTTACTCGCTTAGGCAATATGATCGCGATTGCAGCGCGTTCCGGCACCGATCCTGATATGAATCCGTCGCTTGCGATGGCGATTGAAAAGGCCAAGGCCGCAAATATGCCGATGAGCAATATTGAGCGGGCCATCCAGCGAGTCAGTGACAAAAATGCCGCGCAGCTGCAAGAGGTTATGTACGAAGGGTACGGGCCGGGCGGCGTGGCAATTCTGGTGGAGTGCGCTACTGATAATGTGAACCGTACTTTTCCAGAGGTGCGTCTGGCGTTCTCTAAGCATGGCGGCAGTCTGGGCGAGAAGGGGTCGGTCGCCTTCCAGTTTGACCGAAAAGGTATGATCCGGATAAAAGGCGCAGGTGATGATGTAATGATGGCAGCGCTGGAGGCCGGGGCCGAGGACGTGCAGGAGGAGGGCGAGGAGTCGATAGTCTACACCGATCCGAAGGAGCTGGCGAAGGTGCGTGATGGGCTTCGGGATGCGGGTACTGAGGTGCTGGAGGCTGAGCTGACCTATGTCCCGAACAATACGGTTGAGGTGACGGACAAAGATACCGCAGGGAAGATTATGCAATTGATGGACGCACTCGATGATGTCGACGACGTAACAGCAACTCACACCAATTTCGATATTCCAGAAGCTATAATGAGCGCATAATGCGCATATTAGGTATCGACCCGGGAACTGGAATTCTCGGCTTTGGCGTAATAGAAATCAATGAACGGCGACAGCCGAAGCTCATTGACGCGGGAGTGATTCGTACGCCAGTCAGGCAGCCCGACTCTGAGCGGTTACTCACCATCTACCAAGAACTCGACCAGTTAATTCGTGAGCTCAAGCCGGATGATATCGCTGTTGAGAAGCTGTTTTTCTCCCAAAATGTGACGACGGCAATGTCAGTGTCACAAGCGCGCGGCGTAGTATTATTGCTCGGCGAACTGCACAAACTGAGGTTGGCGGAGTACACGCCCCTGCAGATCAAGCAGGCGCTGACTGGCTATGGACGAGCAGATAAAAAGCAGATTCAAGAAATGGTCCGAGTCTTGCTGCAGCTCAAAGACGCACCCAAGCCGGACGATTGCGCCGATGCCTTAGCAGCGGCAATATGTCACAGTATGAATATTTAATTGCAATATAAGGCAAAGTGGGCTAGGATGGTACGCTGGAGTTTTATTAATTATGGAACAGAAGCCATCAAAGAAGTTAGAAAGCTTGTACGAAGAAATATCATTTGTGACGTTAGGCGCCAAAGATATTCACGAGCCGACTTTGCGTGAAATACAGCAGCACTATCCGAAGGTGATGGACTTTATCGAACAACAGCAGCAGGATTTTACGCGTATTGCAGCGGCTGAGCGAGCAGTGGGCACTGGCCCTAAGTATGAAAAGTACGAAGCCGAGGTTTCGGATGAGCGTGAGAAGGATTTGATCACAGCTCTAGGGGGCAGTGCTGTGATAAGCAGTGAGCTGATTGATGAGGTTCGCAGTGGAACGATGCTGGGATTGTCAGTGGAAGGAGGTGACTTCGTCGGTGGCTTTACCCAAGGTGCCGCACTACTGAAAGGGTTAGAGGCGCTACAGGATGGATCACGGTCATCTGAGGCGGAGCTGCAGGTGGATTATGGTCTTAGTGATCCGGAGCTTGATGCCTTCGCGGTTTTTATTGCTGACCGTGTGTTCACTGATGTGGAGTCGGAATTAGCAGAAAGGGATCTATTGAGCGTTGTTTCCGAGCGCTTGAAACGAGTAGTACTCGATGAAGTGCAAATACCAGAAGCAGCACGGTTTTATGACAGCATGCCGTTTAAGATGATGAGCATCGGATTCAGTCACGGCGTGTTAATGGGGGTTTACCGGCAGAGAATTGCCTAATATGGCATAATGGGTGGGAAATGATTGCAACATTACGTGGCGTGATTGCCGAAAAAGTGAGGGAACTCGTTATTTTGGACGTCGGCGGAGTAGGGTATGGCCTGCTTGTCACGACGGAGGATTACGGACGGCTTATGGTTGATGAGGTGGCTAAAGTGTATGTTTATGAACATATACGTGAAAACAGCCATGATTTATACGGCTTTGTTAGTCTTGATACGAAGTCACTGTTTGAGCAGCTGCTCACTGTCAATGGTGTCGGGCCAAGGATGGCGCTGAGTATTCTCAGTGTCGGTAGTAGTAGTGAGGTGCGCCAGGCAATCGCGAGCGGAGATACTAAGTTCATCCAACAGGCAGTCGGTGTCGGTAAGCGGCTGGCCGAGCGGGTAGTGGTAGATTTGAAAGACAAAGTTGGACTTGAGGGGATTGATCTGGAGGCGAGCGGGCTGCTGCAGTCTGCTTCGTTCTCGGGCGATGAGGCGGTTGAGGCACTTATTACGCTAGGGTATTCACCGCAGGATGCTGCTAAAGCGTTGCACGGCATTGATGACTCCTTGCCACTTGAAGACCGTATCCGAGTGGCGCTGAAGGGGGGTAAGGCATGATTGAACGCTTGGCGCAGGCTGCTCAGCAGGATGACCCGATTGAGGTTGAGCTGGAGGCAACTCTTCGTCCGCAGGATTTCAGCAGCTATATTGGTCAGGAGCGCCTAAAGCAGACTCTGCAGTTAGCTATAGCGGCCGCCAAGAAGCGGGGTGAGCCGCTAGACCATATTTTGCTGTACGGCCCGCCGGGGCTTGGCAAGACGACTATGGCAAGCGTGATCGCGAACGAAATGGGCGCACAGATTAGGATTACGTCTGGGCCGGCGGTTGAGCGAGCTGGGGATTTGGCCAGTCTGTTGACCAACCTCCAGGATGGGGATGTTTTATTCATTGATGAGATTCATCGTCTGCATCGTTCAGTTGAGGAAGTGCTCTATAGTGCCATGGAGGACTTCAAGTTGGATATCATGCTCGGCAAAGGTCCGAGTGCCCGCAGCTTACGGCTTGATTTGCCGAAGTTTACAATCATCGGAGCAACGACCAGAACCGGGGCGTTAGCAGCGCCGCTTCGGGACCGCTTCGGGCATATGCATCGGCTCGAGTTTTATTCACCAGAAGAAATATCTCGAATTATCAAACGGGCAGCCGGTATCTTGAAGTCAGAAATTCATGATGAGGCAGCGGTGCTGCTCGCTTCTAGGGCGCGGTTAACGCCTCGAATCGCAAACCGGCTCCTGAAGCGTGTGCGAGATTACGCGGACGTGAACGGCGATGGGATTATTGACGCGCCCACCAGTCAAGCCGCGCTTGCGCTGCTTGAGATTGATGATATCGGACTGGATCCGGCTGATCGGCGGATACTAGAGGCAATTATCGAAAACTTCAACGGCGGTCCAGTTGGCCTTACGACTATCGCGGCCTTAACTGGCGATGAGGTGACGACTATTGAGGACTTCTTTGAGCCGTATCTGCTGCAGACTGGGCTACTAGAGCGTACCCCAAGGGGAAGGAAAGTTACGCCTAAGGCGTTCCGTCACCTCGGCAAGCAGCCAGGAACAGCTTCTGACCAGCCACAGCTGCTATAATGTCGGTAATGCGTCAAAAATACAGTCAAAAACACAGACAGGAGGCAAAGTCCCGATTAAGCTCCGTTGGCCGGCGCTACTTTGAATTGATTGAGTTTGATGACGATGAAGAATTGGTGGCTGAAATCCGCAAGCACCCGTTCGGGCTACTGGTAATTGAAGTGGTGGGCAGTGCGATTTCGGCAGTCGTGATGATGGCGTTCATATTGCTGGCCATGAATTTGAATGCATTGAACATTGGCCCCGGCATGAATATTTCAGGTATCCGGAATTTCTTGATTGGTTCGGGGGTGTTCTTGGGCATTCTAGGCTTGGTCATGACCTTCATCAGCGGTCTGATCTACCAGAGTAATGTCATATACGTGACAACCGATAAGTTGGCACAGGTACTCTATAAGAACATTATCGACCGCAAGATTTCGCAGCTAAGTATTGGTGACGTGCAAGACGTGACTGTATCGCAAACTGGCATTTTTTCCCGGATTTTCAACTTCGGCACGCTGGTGGTGGAGACGGCTGGCGAGCAGCAGAATTATCATTTTACCTATGTACCGAATCCATACGAAAGCGCTAAGGCTATCGTTAGTGCTCACGAGGCAAACCTCAAGCTTCACGGTAATTAATTCATCAGCAGTCCGGCAGATTCAGATTAATTAGGTCTACTCTTGGAATGGATTGTTTCGTGCTTCGTCAAAAATTGACTTAACTTCAACGTTAGTTTCTTCCAGTTGCAGCATAGTGTCGACTGCCTGTTGATCGATCTTGGGCGTACGGGTTTTAACCATTTGCTCTAATATTGCATCTTCGCTTGGCTCCATGCTTGTCAGGACGTTGATGCGGTACACCAGGAATCCGTACAAGCCGAAAATAGCTAGAAAAAAGGCAAGCGCCGTATATTTTTTTGCCTTATGTAGGATTGGTAGTAGTTTGGCTGATAGGTCTTTGACTTCTAAATTCATGGCTTGATGTAGAGGTTAATTGTTAATCCGAAGGCGACCTGGGAGCGGTTTTCGGGATCGGGGCGAAGGGTGATGTTGCTGACTTGAGCTGTTCGGCGATTTTGCTCCAGTCGCTCCAGGAAACGAATAAAGGTATCGTACGGAACGGAGCCGCTTTGCTGCAGTGAGAGCTCCATAAGGTATACTCCCTCTATGCCTTTAACCGGGGTTACTTGTGTGACCGGAGGTGCCTTGGGAGCGGCAGAAGGGTCGTCCGAGTCAGACGATGGTTTAGGCGGGGCTTTCTGGCCTAGGCTGGACTCGGGAAAGCCGATAGAGGAGAAGGTGATGCCCAGTTCGTTGGCGATAATCACGAGTTCCCGTACTGCTTTCGCCTGATCTTTATCCTGCGGTACGATGCTTTTTGCAATACCCTCTAGCTCGGCGTACTGCTCAATGTCCTTCTTGGCTTTAGCCAGCGATACCTGTTGTTCTTCGAGTAGGTGGTTTTCCAGCTTTAGATCAACTAGCTGCTGCGACTCTTTCTGCAGTAGGGCGTGACCGTAATAAGTGCCGCCAGCAATAAGTACCGCTAGCAGCACCAGGACTCCTATCATGGCAAAGAATGTTTTTTTACTGGTCATTGTGATGAACCTCCGTTGGGAGCCAGGAGTCGGTACGAATTATTTTTCGCAAACAAGGCGCGGATCCTAACAGTGCAGGGATAGTCAGGGTCAGCGGTATCGTTGCTGCTGCACGATACATTTATAATGTCTGCCTTCTCAAAGATCTGATTAGCAGGGTCCTGGAGGTTTAGCTGCACCTGTGTTGCTGTAGTGTAGTCCGAAGCAATTGCTGTCAGATCAAAGCCGCCCTGGACTTCTCCCAGGGCTAGATCAGTCAGTGCCGTGTCTGGCGGCATGGCGGCACCAATTTGTTTAATGAGCTTGGAGAAGATGATCTGGCGCGAGAGCACGTCTGCGACAAGCTTGACACTGCCGGAGATGCTCTTTATTTGTTCTTCGGTTTCTTCCATGCGCTGCTCTTTGAGCTGTGCTTTGGTGGCATCGATAGATTGCGAGTAGTTGTTGACGGATTGATTGATATAAAACAGCCCGAAGATTACAATCGCGGCTACACCGAAGAAGGCAAAGAGCAGTGCCAGGCTCCATTTAGCAAGCTTGGTGTTGCGCCGCGCATACAGATACTCTTCCTTGGTATGCGGTGGCAGGAGATTGATCATGCGAATATCTCCTTCGGATTGACGACTGCCAGTCCGGCAACAGTCACATACATTGATTTTTCGCTGACGGATGGCGGCTGCAATTTATTAAAACTAAGCTGAATCCATGGATCATACATGCGCACTGGTAGCCTCAGGACATTGGTCAAATACTCGCTAAGACCGGGCATGTTCGCCCCGCCGCCCATGGTGACAATCTGGCTAATTTTTTTATCGTTGCTGCGCTCTTCATAGTAGCGGATCATGCGGCGGACTTCTTTGGCCATGGCGTTAAGTATCGGCGCCATGCTTTGCGTGATCTGAGATTGTTTTTTGCTTACGCCGATTCCGTACTTGGTCTTGATGATATGAGCTTCTTCTTTGCTCACTCCCAGCTCTTTGGCGATGAGACTAGTAAAGTCATCGCCGCCGCCTTGGACGTTTCCGGTAACCACTAACGTTTCATCATAGATGGTCAGGTCGGTTGAGATAGAGCCGAAGTCGATAAGGATGGTCGGGATGTCACTTTGCTCCGATTGGACAAATAATCTTGCTGCCGCACCAATCGTTGTCTCCATCATGATGACTTCAAGATCGACAATCCGTGCAAATTCCATGTAGGAGTCGATGATTTTTTTCGGTACCGCCACTGCGTATACTTCAATTTCTTTGTCAGTTTTACTGACAATGGAATAGTCCAGGTACAGCTCATCAATCGGCATGGGTATATACTGTTCAGCTTCGAGACGCACAGCTTCTGAGATATCCTTGCTGTCCAGCTTTGGGAGGGTAAGTGCTCGACTAAAGGTGCGTGATGCCGGTATGGCTAGCGAGACTCGTCGGGTGTCGATGTCTCCAATGATGCGCTTGTCAAACAGCTCGTATGCTGATTTGGCTATGAGTTCGGGCTTGATTATGACACCGTCTTTTACGGCATCCGAATCGAATCGAACTACGCCATAGCCTTTGACCGACGGCGCTTTCTTGCTCCAATCGATTTGCATGGCTTTCAGGGAACTGAACCCAATATCCAAGCCAAATATCGGTTTATCGTGATAAAAATTAGCACTCATTGATTATATGCTGCCCATCAAAGCATAAGCTTAAGGACAGTATAGCACTATACCGGTGGATGACGAACCATTATGGCTGAAAGAAAACAGTCCGGATGACCGGACTGTTTTACTGCTTCCGAAAGCTGATTGCTATTGCAAGGCTGCTTTTTCGAAAGTACCACCGCCTTCGAGGTTGGCAATCAGCTTGTACTCTGTACAGTCTGTGCCGTCGACGTCTTCGTTGTCACAGCCGACTGGCGTAACATCGTAGCCGTAGGTGCCGTCTGATGCGTTCTGGGCGACTGTTGAGTCAGTGCCGTGAGGATCTTTTAGTGCATCAGAGTCAAGACCCTTCAGGTTAGTGCTGCGCCAAGCGGAGTCGTTCAGCTGGGCCAGTGATGGATACTTGCTATTTTGTCCATAGTAGGCCTCGATTGCCGTATGGATTGCTTTGATGTCCGTCTGCCGTTCGGTGTCTCGGGCTTTCTTCTGAATGCCGCTAAACGTGGTAACGACCAACAGCGCCAAGATGCCGATGACGACAATGACGATCAAAAGCTCCACAATCGTGAAGCCTTTGTTACTTTGCTTAAGTGAGATCATAAGGATCCACCCTCCTTTTTATTGTTATTGAAAGATAACACAAGTATTAAAAATTACTTGTGATAATCTACGAAACTGATTATAAACATAAGCGGGAAGAGGTCAAGTTTTAAGATGTCTAGCCGCCGATATTCTGGCTGAGTGAGGCAATCGGTCCCATGACACTGGCTGCTATCAGGCCGACCATGCCACCCAGTACGATAATCATAAGTGGCTCGATGAGCGAGCTCAGTCCATCAATCACGGCCTTCACTTCCTCCTCGTAAAAATCAGCAACTTTGACCAGGATGACATCGATTTGTCCGGTTTCTTCGCCGACAGCGATCATTTGGCTGACAATCGGAGGAAAATGTTTGCTGGAGGCGAGCGGTTCAGACAGCTGCTTACCGTTCTTGACAGCTTTGGCTGCGTCAATCAGCTCCTTTTCAATCACCTTGTTGCCAATTGCGCCACCAGTGACACTGAGCGACTCCAATACGCCAACGCCAGCTGCCATCAGCGAAGCGAAAGTGCGGGCAAATCGGGCGATAGCAATTTTAACGATGATAGTCTTAAGTACGGGAATTCTCAGCAACAGGGCATGAAATTTGTATTTGCCGCCCGGTGTTTTGATGTAGCGCCGAAGGAAGAAGAGGGATATGGCCAGCACAATGACAATCAGCACAATGTTTTGCTGCATAAAATCACTGATAGTAAGCATGGCCTGTGTGTAGATTGGCAGTTCGGCATCCTCGCCGCCAAGATCTTTCAGGATAACGCCGAGCTTAGGGATTACAAACAGCATAATGCCGAAGAATGCCAGTACAGTGATAGATAGAATAACTATCGGGTAGGTCATGGCGCTCTTAATCTTCTTGCGCATGCTAGCATCCTGCTCCACCTGAACCGCCAGACGTTTTAGTATATCGTCTAGGATGCCGCCAGCCTCGCCGGCTCGTACCATATTGACGAATACATCTGTAAATACATTTGGATGCTTGGCAAATGCTGTGCCCAGCGCAATGCCGCCCTCTACATCTTTGGTGATGCTGGCGATGATTGTCTTGAAGTAGGGATTGTCCGCCTGAGTTTGAACTGTCGTGAGTGCGCGGGTCAGCGGAACGCCAGCCGAGAGCATAGTGGAGAGCTGACGGGTGAACATTACCATATCCTTGTGCTTAACCTTTTTATGTCCACCGATTGCACCGAGCTTTAGTCCGCCTCCTTTTGAGCCGGCTTTGATAACCAGCGGGATAGCACCTTGTTTGGAGAGTAATTGAATAACCGCCTCTTTGCTGGGGGCATCAACTGCACCGTTTATGACCTTGCCATCTTTTCGTGCCGTATAGGTAAATCGCATGCCTTATGCCTCAGAAGTTACGCGCAAGATTTCTTCGACACTGGTTTGGCCGCGCAGTGCCTTGATGAATCCGTCCACCTGCATTGTGACCATGCCGTCGCTTGTTGACTGTGACTGCAGGGCTTCGCTGGTGGCGTTGGCGACGATCAGCTTCTGGACTGCTGGAGTGTTTTCTAGGACTTCATAAATGCCCACCCGACCTTTGTAGCCGGTGTGGTTACAGCTGTCGCAACCTTCATCATGTGCTTTCCAGAGTTTTATGATCTTGCTTTCCGTTGTGCTTAGTTCGGCTGTGGCTTTTGAAGTTTTGTCATTATTTCCCTTGCCGATGCCGCCGGCCAATGCCTGTTTTTCCAGTTCATGCACCTGCTTCATGGTGGCGCTGTCGTTGGTTTTGAATATTTCTGCCAGCTGCTTCAGGTCTGCCTCATCAGGAGCATAGGGTTCACGGCAGTCGACACAGAGGCGGCGGACCAAGCGCTGGCCGACGACCGATCGGACCGTAGAGGCGATGAGGAACGGCTCGATGCCCATATCCAGTAGTCGCGGTAAGCAAGTGGCGGCGTTGTTCGTATGTAGCGTGGAGAAGACTAGGTGGCCGGTCAGGGCGGCTTGCACAGCAAGTCCGGCAGTTTCACCGTCGCGAATTTCACCGACCATGATGATATTCGGGTCCTGTCTCAGTAGCGCCCTAAGTCCATGTGCGAAGGTCATGCCGGCAAGCGGGTTGACTTGGGTCTGGTTCGTGCCCGGTATCCGATATTCAACCGGATCTTCAATGGTTGAGATGTTAACGCTTGGACTGTTCAGCATGCTCAGCACACTAAAAAGGCTGGTGGACTTTCCTGATCCGGTCGGTCCAGTTACGAGAATCATGCCGTGCGGCTGGATGATCGAGTGCTTAATAACCTGGAGAGCCCGACCCCAGTAGCCCAATTCCTCTAGTGTCAAGGCCTTCGTGCCTTCGCTCAAGACTCGCATGACGACTTTCTCACCATTCACGACGGGTAGCGTAGAGACGCGCAGAGCGTAAGTTTGGCCGCTGACTTGAATCTTGAATCGTCCGTCTTGCGGCGCACGTCGCTCATCAATTTTCAGGTTCGATAAGATTTTGATTCGCGAAACAAGCGCACTGAGTACTTTCTTGGGAAGTTTGTTGGCTTCGCGCAGGATGCCGTCTACACGGTAGCGGACAACCACGAAGCCTTCGCGCGGCTCGATATGGACATCACTGGCACCGGATTTAATGGCGTACTCGATGATTAAATTAACCGTTTGAGCTATCGGCGAGTCTTCAGCTACATCTTCTTCGGTAATTTCCTCTTCATCTTCGTCAATCTGGGCCTCAGGGGACATAACTTTAGTTAGCTCTGTGCTGATGTTGCCCCGGTATTGGTCGAGTGCCGCTTGGATTTGAGATGAGGTGGCAACGTGGACTTTGACATCGTTACCCAGCTGCTTCTTCAGGAAGTTAATTGCCTGGATGTCATCAGGGTCTTCCATTGCAAGCAGCTTTGTGCCTTTTTCATCGACACCGAAGAGAACTACTTTGTATTGGCGGGCGTTGCGTTCAGGTATCAGCTTGAGGACTTCGCGCTTGATCTCTTTGGCGTTGAGCTCAATGAAGGGTATATCGATTTCCTCGGCATAAAGCTTGGTTAATTCTTTTTCAGAGATTATGCCGCCTTTGATAGCCAAATCTTGCAGCGGCTTTTTCTCAGCTACTTCTTGCTCATGGAGCGCCTTAATCTGCTCCTCGGTGACCTTACCGCTGTCACGCAATAGCTTCTCAACTAAAATGTCGGATACACGCATAATCGTTATGGCTATTATAAGCCGTAAGCAATATAAGTGCCAAACCTAAAATCAATATGCATCGCAATAATTAGACAGGGATTGCTATACTGGTAGTACGATGTAGTGACTAATGGAGGGACAGTCTATGGCTGAGGAAAAAACGGCGAAAGAAGACGGTAAACAAAAAGCACTCGGGCTGGCGCTCGATCAGATTGAAAAGCAGTTTGGTAAGGGATCGATTATGCGGCTTGGCGAAGCGCATCGAGTGCAGGTGGAATGTATTCCGACCGGCAGTCTTTCGCTGGATCTGGCCTTGGGCGGCGGCATCCCAAAGGGCCGTATTATCGAAATTTATGGTCCGGAATCAAGCGGTAAGACAACCGTTACTCTCCATGCGATTGCCGAAGCGCAAAAGCAAGGTGGCACGGCGGCGTTTATTGATGCCGAGCATGCGCTGGACCCTTCGTACGCCAAGCGGATTGGTGTAAATGTTGAAAACTTACTCCTTTCTCAACCGGACAACGGTGAGCAGGCACTTGAAATTGTAGAGACATTGGTGCGCAGTAATGCGGTAGACCTCATTGTGGTGGACTCCGTAGCAGCATTGGTTCCGCGCGCGGAAATCGAAGGCGAGATGGGTGATGCACATATGGGGCTGCAGGCGCGGCTCATGAGCCAGGCACTGCGCAAGTTGACGGGTGTTGTGTCACGCTCCAAGGTTACCGTTATATTTATTAACCAGATTCGGATGAAGATCGGTGTCATGTTTGGTAATCCGGAAACGACAACTGGTGGTAACGCCCTGAAGTTCTATGCTTCGGTCCGGATGGATATTCGCCGCATCTCTCAGATTAAGCAGGGCGATGAGGTTATCGGCAACCGCACCCGTATCAAGGTGGTAAAGAACAAAATCGCACCGCCGTTTAGAGAAGCGGAATTCGACATCATGTACAACGAGGGTATATCACGGGCTGGTGATGTGATTGATCTGGCGGCCAAGTATGGCATTGTCGAGAAATCCGGGGCCTGGTTCTCCTATAAAGACGCCAAAATAGCCCAGGGCCGTGAAGCGGCTAAGAAGTACCTCAAGGAAAATCCAAAAGTAATGGAAGAGGTCGCCAAAAAGGTTGCTGAAGCGGCGGCCAAAGAGGCCTAGATGATCTATGCGCGGTCCTATCGGGTACCTTTACCATAAGTTAGAGGGCAAGGAGCTAAAGGACGTAATACTCCAGAATTGCTCTGAGCATGAACTCAGCGGTGTCCGCTCGGTTTCGAAGCTCATAGGATATGTTTCGTTAGTTGCGGGATCATCTTTACTTATTGAAGGAACGAAGCTGGATGTAAATATAGAAGCCGCAGAGGGTAATCAGGCGATCGAAATAGTTGAGTCAGTCACCGAATGGGGGTTAAAGCTTCCTGGAATTGCTGGTGCTGGCGCATTTTTAGCGCTGGCAGCCGAGATGCGTCTTACCTATCAGCGCGCTGGGAAGAGAATTGATGAGCTGACCGCTTCACAGAACATGTTATGAAGATAACTGAGATAAAGCAGCAGCAGAAGCGACAGGACAGGTACTCTATTTATGTAGACGGTAAGTATGTGTTCAGTTTCAGCGAGCTGGAGCTGATGAATTCCGGTGTGCGTGTCGGCCGCGAGGTAACCCCACAAGAGCTCGAGGAGCTGAAAGAGCGGGCCAGTGAAGACAAGGCGTATGACCGTGCATTAAACTACTTAGCGCTTAGGCAGCGGAGTGAGTGGGAAGTTCGTGAGTATCTGAGACGGAAAGATTACGCCTCAGAGCTGGCTGAAAAGATTGTTGCTAGGCTCAATGAAAAAAAGCTGATTGATGATGCGGCTTTTGCCCGGTCGTGGACCGAGAGCCGCAGGATGCTCAAACCAATTAGCAAGCGGAAGCTGCGTCTGGAGCTGCAGCAAAAGCATATTGACCGGTCGGTCATAGACCAGGTGCTTGCGGATGACGAAACAGATGAGCGCGCAGTACTTAGGGGGTTAGTGGCAAAAAAGCGGCGGCTAAGTCGCTATCAAGATGAGCAAAAACTCATGCAGTATCTCATTCGTCAGGGCTTTAGCTACGAAGACGTTAGGTCGGTGCTGCGAGAGTCGGAAGAGGGTTAGGCGGTCGCCGGTGCGCCGGCCGGTGTTGGGCGCAGTATTTCGTTAATCACAATTTTCTTATTCGTAATCTCAACGATATTAGAGCGGTCGACACTCAGGCTGCCGGTGCTAAGGCTTTTGAGTAGAGTTTGGGAAACGTACAGCTTTTGGATGTACATCGTTTGCGTTTCTGTGGCATAGTCATTGACTTTGCCCAGCCTTTCTTTGGCAGTAGTCACGACCTGTTTGCCGATGAGGTCAAACTCGAGCTCCATGATGTCTTTGAGTCTAATCAGTTCATCCGGCGGAGTTAGCGACTCGTGATCATTTACCACAAAACCTTGTTTAATGAAGTCACGAATATCCTGATAGAGCAGAATAAGTTGCTGTTTCTTGTCGAAGCGATCCTGGCAGTAAAAGCCCTCAATCTTGAGATTATTGGGGTTGATAATAGGTGCAAGCGTGGTCGCAACTTGACCACCGGTTCGGAGGCTCATGACTGGCTGATTGAGCAGTGATGCACTGAGTTGCAACATGATAGTTCCAGTATAGCTTATGTTGTCATTTTCGTATTCTTGCCCGATGACCCCTGAAAAGGGTACTATTATCACTAGTGGCAAAGATATGCAAACGACATACTTACAGTGCGGCGGAAACCGAATCACTAGCTGAGATAATTGGCAGGAATTTACGTGGCGGCGAGATACTAGAGCTTGTCAGTGATCTTGGCGGCGGCAAGACCACATTCGTTAGGGGTCTGGCCCGCGGCTTCGGCAGTCAGGACAGGGTAAGTAGTCCGACTTTTACCATCAGTCAGGTGTACAAAGCTGGCAATAAAGAAATACATCACTATGATTTCTATCGCCTGCAAGAGGCAGGCATTGTTGGTGCCGAGCTGCGCGAGGATATTGGAGCACCTGACGTTATTTCAGTGATTGAATGGGGTGAAATTGTCCAAGACGCACTACCTTCGCATATGAAGATAGAGATTAAACGTACCGGCGAGGAGAGTCGGCAAATCACCTTTAGTTTTCCAGAAACATACAGCTATTTACTTGTTGGTGTTGCTGCTTGATACTACAATTAATTCCAAGAGTAACCATAAGCAGGATATTTAATTGTGAATCCTAATGCTCAAAATTTGCCAAATAACCAGGAAGCTCCAGCTGCACCACAACCGGTAGCGCCACCTAGTCCGCACCCAATCTCTGTTAATCACCAGCCAGCAACACCACCACAGACCCCTGTTTCACCACCGTTGACTCCCCCGCAGCCAATAGCAGGTCAGGGAGTTATGCCAACGGAGACGCGCGGGGGTGGAAACGGGTTACTTATCGGACTCGTGATATTTATTGTCATCGTCTTGCTTGTCAGCGGACTGGCGGCTTACTGGTTTATGTTGAGCCCACAGGCACAAGCCAGGCGAGTGTCTCATAAGTTCATGGAGTACATTACATCCAAGCAGGTGGATGCAGCTATCGGTATGTCGATTGGTGATCCAGACGATACGGATGACAAAATGTTTTTTGCATCAGCTGCCGATGGCGTGTCCGGTAGCTATGCATTGCTGGAGAGCACCTTTTCGGGAGGTAAGGGCTACTATCTCTATAGTCTTACGAATGAGAAGAATAAGTATGCCCGGACAATTGTCGTGAATGACGGGGGCTGGAAGGTGAGCTCCTTTGTTTGGAGCAGCCAGGCATTGGTCTTAACACCACGCGAAATCCAGGATGATGCTGATGCGGAAGCTGTCGTCACAACTGAATCTACTGCGGAGACTCCTGGGAATTGCCTGGTTGCTTCGGACTTTATAAGTCTGTATGAGGAGATGTTTGGCAGCGGTAATGATGCCATGCGTCATGACCTGAGCAAGATTGGTACAACCGGCAACGTTCACTTTCAGCCGGATTCATTGGAATTTGCCGTAGGTGCAAGTGAAGGCACTATTAAGCCGTACGCTCACTTTGCCCAAAGGTATAGTGATAAGGATTTTACGATAGAGTATTACGGCAGTGTGGGAACCGATTCGCAGGCCGACATAGATTTTGCTGAGCAAAGAGCAGCTAAGGTGCGAGATATTTTTATTGCAAATGGAGCGCCAGCAGACAAGATGGTAATGAAGCCTGCCAGAACAGTTCTTAAGGATCTGGACGGATCGTACGATGATGTTGATCAGCGTACAAGTCGGGTAGTTGTCTTTAAGATTGTTCCCTCATTTGCGTGCAGTGGGCAGGATGCTAGCTTATAATCTGAAGCATGCTGATACTGACAATCCGTACCGATAAGCCCGAGGCTGAGATCGGTCTGTTTGAAGCCACGAGCCAGCTGGACTACATAACCTGGCAAGCGCACCGCGAACTTTCGACGACCTTGCATCATAAAATTGATGAATTGCTAAGTCGTAACGAAAAAAAGCTCCCAGATATACAAGGTATTATTTGCTTTAAAGGTCCAGGCAGCTTTACGGGGTTGCGAATCGGGCTCAGCGTAGGGAATGCGCTGGCTTACGGGCTTTCTGTTCCAGTTGTTGCGGCTGAGGGTACGGAATGGATTGGTGTCGGCAGCAGTAAGTTGCTGCAAGGCGAGGACGACAAATTCGCCGTACCGCAGTACGGGGCGGAGGCTTTTGTCACTGCCCCGCGAAAGTAAAACTGGTTTTATAAAACCGGTGTTGTATAATTTTTGTAGGATTTTTCGCCTGCGTATCTGCTTGATAACAGGGAGGAGCGCGGCAAGCTGTTTTGGGAGCAAAGTCCTACTCTTAACTTAATTATTTTTAAACGTAAGACGAATACGGATGAGTTCACAGGCTAATGAAGTGATAGTGATGTCTGGGTTGGACTTGTCTGCAGTGGAAAGGAATAAAAATGGATCCAATTACCATAGTATTAGCTGTGGCTGGATTGGCTGCTGGCTTTGGCGCGAATTCGGTACTAACAAAAAGAAAACTTGGCTCGGCGGAGGAAGCGGCTGCCAAAGAGCTTGCTAAGGCTAAAAAAGAAGCAGAAAAACAGATAGCACAAGCCAAGGAAGAGGCTGCAGTGCTAGCCGAAGCCGCCCGAAAGGATGAACAGGCACGCCGCAAAGAGATGAAAGAGATTGAGCAGCGGCTGCTTGACCGTGAAGTTTCGCTTGATAAGAAGCTTGATCAATTGGACAAGCGAAGTGAGGCGCTCAGGAAGGCGGAGGATGAAGTCGAGCAGCTGAAGGATGAAATACGTCAGATTCGCACAAAGCAGCAGGAGAAGCTTGAGAAGGTTGCCAAATTGACCAAGGCTGAAGCGGCGGAGAAGCTGCTGAAGATGACCGAGCGCGACATTAAGAATGACCTAACTGGACTGGTTGCGAAGCTGCAGGACGAGGCAAAGGACCTTGCTGAAGAGAAGGCTTCATACATTATTACGGCTGCCATGGAGCGGATGGCCAGCGAAGTGACGGCCGAGCGGACCGTGACGGCAGTGCGACTGGATGACGAGGAGATGAAGGGGCGGATTATTGGTAAAGAAGGCCGAAACATCCAGGCACTGCAACGGGCCACCGGCGTGGATATCATGGTTGATGATACACCAGGCATGATTGTCCTCAGTTCGTTTGATCCGGTCCGTCGTGAGGTCGCTCGGCAGGCACTGGAAATGTTGCTCAAGGATGGCCGGGTGCATCCGGGACGGATCGAAGAAGTTGTCGAGAAGGCTCAGAAGAACGTTCGCAAAGAAGTCATCAGAGCCGGCGAGGATGCCGCGCGCGAGGTTGGCGTCATAGGCATACCTCGCGAAATTTTGGAATTGCTCGGGGAGCTGAAATTCCGTACCAGCTACGGCCAGAATGTGTTGAAGCACAGCACTGAGATGGCGCACATTGCCGGCATTATTGCTGAAGAGCTAGGTGCCAATGTCAAGACCGCCAAGTACGCTGCTCTAGTGCATGACCTGGGCAAGGCATTAACCCATAAGATGGAGGGCAAGCACCACCATATCAGCGGTGAAATGCTGCGTAAATACGGTGCACCGGAAGAGGTTGCTCATGCCGCAGAGGCACATCATGACGATATGGAAGCCACGACCGTTGAAGCCGTTATTGTACGGGTTGTTGACGCGATTAGTGCGGCACGTCCTGGTGCTCGTAATATCAGTGCCGAGAACTTTGCCGAGCGGATGCGTGAGCTTGAGAATGTTGCAACCGGTTTTGGTGGTGTGGAAAAGGCCTACGCTATAAGTGCCGGCCGTGAAGTGCGAGTGTTCGTAAAGCCGACTGATTTGGATGATCTTGGATCAATCAGATTAGCACGGGATATCGCGACAAAAATTGAATCGACTATGCAGTACCCTGGCACCATCAAGGTAAATGTCATCCGCGAAACCCGGGCAATTGAGTTTGCTAAGTAGGCTACAATAAAGACATGTTGAGAGTGCTGTGTTTCGGCGATAGCCTGACCTATGGCCAGGTGCCTGGAACCTCAGGGTCAGAAACGCAAAGGTATGATGAAGGTACACGATGGACGTCACGGCTCCAGGCATTGCTAGGTGACGGAGTGCTTGTCATTGAAGAGGGGTTGCCCAGTAGGACGATTGATTTAGATTATCCGGCGCCGGGCAAGGAGGGGCGGAACGGAAGTGTATATCTATATCCCTGCATAGAATCGCACCTGCCTCTTGATGTAATCATTTTGTGGCTTGGTACGAATGATGCCAAAGTGGTGTTTGAGCGCTCGCCGGAAATGATTGCGGACTCCATGAGGACGGTCGTGAGGCGAGTAAAAGAAATAGCGCAGCAACGATGTAGTGATACGAAGGTGTTGCTGGTTGCACCTCCGCCAATTGACGAGTCCAATGACTACTGCAAAGAAACATTTGCTGGTGCAACGGAAAAACTGGAAAAATTGTGTAAGCTGTATAATGACTTGGCGAACGAGGAAGGTCTTTATTTCGTAGATTTATTCTCAAAGCTCGATAAGCCTGATTCGGTTGATGGAGTTCATCTAACGCCGTCGCAGAATGAGCAAGTCACTCACATTTTCTATAGAGTCGTAACAGAGATTATGAAGTGAAAGTTTTATACATTGGTGATATCATGGCGGCCCCTGGGATCGAGGCGGTGCGGCGGGTGCTGCCGGAGGTGAAGCGTGAGCGACAGGTAGATTTTGTTATTGCGCAAGGCGAGAACGTATCTGATGGCAAGAGTATGACGCCGGATGATATGCGGATACTGCAGGAGATTGGTGTGGATTTTTTCACCGGCGGCAATCATACGCCACGACGTGAGGAGCTCCGGCCACTACTTGAGGCGAATGATCAGCCAGTTATCGCGCCAGCCAATCTTGCAGGTGCGCCCGGCAAAGGCTGGAAGGTGGTGCAGACTGCTCTGGGCAATATTCTGATTATCTCAATTCTGGGTGATACGGTCGGCGGTAAGATTGAGACTGCTAATCCCTTGCGGTGTATCGACGAGATCTTGGAGCTTAATGAGAGCGTTCAGCGAGTTGCGACCGTCGTCAATATTCATGGCGACTACAGTAGCGAGAAAGTGGTCCTCGGCTACTACCTCGATGGTAAAGTATCAGCTGTTATTGGTGACCATTGGCATGTACCGACTGCCGATGCTATGGTGTTGCCGAAAGGGACAGCGCATATCACGGATGTCGGTATGTGCGGTGTGCTGCACTCCAGCTTGGGGGTTAAGGCAGAGACTATTATCAGCCGGTGGCGTGACAATGCCGTGAACAAGAACGAATTGGAAACTGAGGGCCCGCTGCAGTTTAGTGCAGTTTTGGTAACGGTCAAAGACGACGGCCTTGCCGAAGCGATTGAGCAGATTTATCTAACAAGCATATAAGCCAGCTTAGCGATCATGTCGGCCAGAGAATCCGATGAATGCGATAACGACGCTGACCAGCATATTGATAATAACGATCTTGGTTCCTGGCAAATCCCTATTGATAGCCATGAGAAAGGCGCTGCCGATCCAGATGGTCGCGATGACTCCGGCAGTATAGGGATATTTGATAAAAAGCATGAATTCCTTAAACATGACGCGCTCCTTATGAACTTTCTGTTGCTTCAGCGACTGGCTGCTGACTAGCCCTTAGTCGATGCATTAATTGCTGGAAAAGTGCGGGATCGCGGTTAGCGACTCGCTCCAGCCATCTGGTGATAACTTCAATCGCTTCGCCCATGCCGATATTGTCCTCATATTTTGCCGTTACCTCAGGGTAGCTCTGCCGAATGTCATTTACGGCATGGTGCATAATCTTTGGTACGACTTGCTCGTATCTGCCGAGGCGTGAAATGAGTGTCGTGTAGGTTTGGACGGCGCGCAGGATTTCTGTCGCCTCCAGCTTCATGACTAGGCCAAATCGGTTGCCATTGTTAACTACTTTATTGACGAGTACCAGCAGGCTTTGGTCTTGGGAAAAATCGGTATTAACAATATCCGAGCCAGTCGCCTGTACAAATGCTTCGTGCGCGATTCGGCTTACCTCTTTAACGTAGTCGCCAGTTTGATCACGGCTCATGGCGCCGCCGAGTTTTTTAAGGGACCGGTACAAGTCACCAACGAAGAAGCGGAGACTATGCTCAAAGAGATCCAGGGCGGATTGCGAGCCTTTAAATATTTTGTCGTATGACTCCAGTAGTCCGAAGAAAGCGGCTTTTTCTTTTGGCACGGTGGCGCTGATGCCGAAGTCTATTGCGCCGATCTTGTTGTCTGGGAGCAGGCGGATATTACCCGGATGCGGGTCACCCTGCACGCGCTCCAGTCGGAAGATGTCCATGATGGACTCGTAGCCATATGACTCCAGCTGGCTATCGAGATCAGACCCCAGCTGCTCTTTAACATAGGATGTTGGGTCCACGCCTTGCTCCTTCAGTTTCAGTAGCTGTGCGATGGAAATGCCGCCAATATATTCTTGGACTATGATATTCCTAGTGCATAAGTCGGTAAAAGTTTCGGGAATGACAATTGAAGGATGGTCCTTGTAGGAGCGATGCAGTTCCGCCGCGAAGGCCGCTTCATGGATGTAGTCTGTTTCCCTAAGTGTGGCGTGGCGAAAATCTCTAATGGCTTGGTCAAGCTGGAGATCCATGTTCTTATACAGTTTTGCGAGGAATTTCTTAGAGAACGCGCTGAGCAGCTTCAGGTCAAACTGCAGTAGTTCACGGACCATTGGCCGGAGCACTTTGATAATGATGGGCTTACCATTTATGTGTTGACCGTAATACACCTGGCCGAAGCTGCCGGCAGCAAATGGCTCTGGTTGCACTCCCTGAATTTGTCGCAGCCGATCATCCGGTAATTCATGCTGCAGCAGGCGCACGATATTAACCGGTTCGCTATCTAGATTTTCAAAGACATTGAACCTGCCGGGACTGCGCCATTTTGATATGGCCTTGGAGTGAAGCAGGCCGCCTTGCAAGAATTTGACATAGACGCCGCCAAGTGCAACGAACTCGCTGCAAATCAGATCGTACATTTCGGCGTCGCGTTTTTTGCGGTGCAGATACCATGCTCTGGCTGCTAGGTTTGCAATCCGCTTGGCTCGCTGGCGCTTGATGGATGCGAGGGTGTCCTTTGCCATGCTTACGCTACTGCTTTCCGGTAAAGCCAATTAAAAATAGAACTCCGGTCGATATGATGACAGCTATGTATAACTGAAATACCTCATCTGCGCTTGAGCGGGTAAGAGCCATCAGTATGACGGCTATCCAGATCAGGAGAATAGTAAAGAAGATGGAGGCGTACTTCATTCTAATATATTATGCCATGATTAAGAGTTGTATGCTATTATATTTTGTAGGAAAAAATAGTTCCATCCGGTATAATGGTTCGGTCTGAGACGGTCTGCTAGTCAGAGCAGGCTAATCCAGTATAAGGCATTTTCGGGGTGTGGCGCAGTTGGCTAGCGCGCGCGGTTTGGGACCGTGAGGTCGAAGG
>CAYZZS010000009.1:0-42772 GCA_964483035.1 uncultured Candidatus Saccharibacteria bacterium | reverse complement strand
ACCGATGGCAGATCTTTTTGCTTGGAGGGCCATCTGGGACTCGAACCCAGGACACCCTGCTTAAGAGGCAGGTGCTCTAACCGGCTGAGCTAATGGCCCGTGTCAATCTGAAGTCGATATTGCTTGCCATTCAGAAAACAACAGAGAAACTTTAGCAGATTACCTCTGTTTTTGCAAGTACAAAGATTCACTAATGGCACTGTGGTTTTATAAACACAAAAGCAATATTAAATATATCGCAGCAGGCACAACAATCGCCTTGTATGCTGTAGCTGCTAAGGTAAAGGAGGGTGACCCAATGGCAAGCAATTCATCCAAGCGAGGTCTAGCTAGCGCAAGTCCGGAAACACGTAAACGAGTAGCCCGCGCAGGCGGTAAAGCAAGTCACGGAGGCGGCCGGAAGAAAGCCAGCTAACCAAGCGACAACACTTATCTATACTCACCAGAGAGGAGGATTTACCTCCTCTCTTTTTTGACTACCCGCTCCCATTTCTCGTATCTGAATATAATACCGTTTTCGCTTAATGGCTTACTTTGGCTGCTGCAAACAAATTCACTGCGGTACTCCGGAAAAAACTTAGTACAGCCAAACTCCCCTTCTAGTTGCGTAATATACAGTTCATCGGCCATGCTAAAAGTCGAAGCGTATAATTCCGCCCCACCAATTACCCAAACATCCTGCTTTACGTCCGCTAAGTAAGTACGGGCGTTGCTGATCCAATCAAAGCCAGCGCGCAACTTCTCATCTCTAGTGGTCGCAACCAGATTGCAGCGCCCCTCCAGTGGCTTCGTAAAAGTAATATATGTGCCATAACCCATAAGCACGATGTCGCCCATGGTCTGATCGCGAAAGTAGCGCCTGTCGGTCGGCAAATCCCAAGGCATGCCTTCGTCATTTGCCAGCCCCTGCTGCTGGTCAATTGCAACAATAAACCTGATCACTGTCTGCCTCTGGTTAATTCCCAAAGTGGCGGCCGGATGTGGTTTAGCAGGTAGAACGAACCAGTCACCAGCAATATCGGCTCCGGCCTGGCAAGCAGCACCTTAAACGCTTTTTCGGGATCCGGCTCTGAGATTACAGAATTCACCCCCTGGCTTCTGGCCACTTCTGCTAAAGTCTCAGGGTCAACCGGCGCTTTAGGCGTATCCTGCCCGACATCAAACCCGGTAAAGATAAAGCTACCCGCTAGCTCTCTCAGCACCCCAATGCCACCATGAACTCTCGCCTCATCCCCCTTGCCAAAGCTGGCCAGGACCGCCACTGACTGATTAGGGTACTTCTGCCTAATACTACTCATGAGCGCACGAAGCTTCTGTTCGTTATGTGAGCCATCTACGATGATCGTCTTTCCCTCATACCTAAAGACCTCCATCCGCGCCGGCACATACACACTCTGCGCACTCCGCATCACTGCATCATTAAGCAGAAAAGCATTGCCAGCCCGCTGCGCCATATGAGTAACAACACTCTGTGCTAAATGCCAGTTGTGCTGCTGAAACAACGGTAATTCAGTAGCGGCAGTTAAATTCGCGGGCGAAACCAGAACCAACTCCGCGCCTACCTGCTGGCAGCGCGCGCTAACAGAACGCATGACTGACTCGGCTTGCTCATACATATATACCGTATTGCCCGGCTGGATGATTCCTGCCTTCTGTGCCGCTACATCCCCCAGGTCACTACCCAAATACTCAGTATGATCCAGCCCTATATCCGTAATGACGCACACCTTACCCGCTCGATGCACTACGTTCGTCGCATCCAGCAGTCCGCCCATCCCCGCCTCTACGACTGCAAATTCAACGTTCTGACGTGCAAATTCCCAATAGGCAAATGCCACCAACATCTCAAAGTAAGAAGGCTTGTACGCGTGATTCTCAATAATACTTAGAAACTCCGAAAGCTCGCGGCAAAAATCCTGCTCCGGCAATGGTGTAAGGTCAACCTGAACACGCTCGTTAACTTCATCGACATGCGGAGACACCGTAAGTCCGGCTTTTCTCCCAGCCGCATTGAGCAAAGCTGCTAAATAGTAGCAAGTAGAAGTCTTGCCTGACGTCCCCGCAACATGTATGACCTGCTGGCGATCCTGAGGATTGTCAAGCACAGCCATTAATTGACTCATCTGTGCCAAAGAGCGCCTGGCAGCACCGGGCTGCTTAACTGGTGGCACAAACGCAGCCAATGCCCTGCTCACATCATCAAAATCTCTCAGCTTGATCATAGACACTCATTGTACTGAAGTAGCAATAGCAGCAGCAACCAAAAGCAAAATATATAACAGACGACGGATGCTCCTTCTTGCTAAGTTTCCACATAGAGAAGGAGAAGCGTGATGTACCGATTGCTGACCGCCGGAATAGCCGTAACATTTATCGCCCTGTACACCCTCCTCGCCATGGATAGCACCAATGCCATTTTTGAACTCGTTTCCATCAACAGCCTTGCAACCTTGCTGCATATAGTTGCCCTCGCAATAGTAATTATGCTGGGTGTACAAGAGTATTTTGAACATATATATATCCGCCTGCTATTTGCGGCACTTGGCATAACCCTGCTAGGAGTTGGTATCATCGGCCTACTGAGCCCCGCACTTGATGCTGTGTTTAAAATTTTCGATTTCATACTCATGCTCGAACTCGGGCTTGCGATGACCATCGCCAGTCTCAATAACGAGCCGCCAGAACCGACATATGATGAAGAGCCGCATTCACCTGCAGAAGCGTATGCCGCAAAAGCCACCAAAAACACCAAACAAAAGAAGGTGTCCGGCAAGGTAGCCTACAGCTAAATTGTTGCAATTCCAATCTTCTAACAGATGTGGTAATCTGTTAGGGTCCTGAATTTCTTTAGTATCCGCACCGGTAGCTCAGTGGATTAGAGCATCTGTCTTCGGAACAGAGGGTCGGGGGTTCGAATCCCTCCCGGTGTACCACGAAAACGCCTCGGCTTTTTGCCGGGGTTTTTTCGTGCTCTCCCTGGGGCTCGAATCCCCGACGCCCAAGGGTCGGGGTGAGACATGCCGGTGGCATGTCGCAAGGCAATCTTCCGAGGCCAACTAGCTTGGCCATCGAGAAGTTGCGGGCCGGCAGGATGTCGGTCGAATCCCTCCGGTGTACCAATGAAAGTGCCGGCCGAAAGGCTGGCTTTTTCATTGGTCGACACAAGGATGCACTGAGTCTAATAACCCGGTGTGTTGATCCAGCCAGCACGGCCAGTATTTGAGGTGTCGGAGCTATTGAGTCTATTAAGGAGTGCCGCCCCATTATCATTTTGAACTGTGTTGGTGATGGTATAGGCGTACGGTGGTGTGAAGGCGGGGGCTGAATCTTTGGCAGAAACAGCTTCATTAGCCCCACCCAGCAATATACTTCCGACATTCGTATAGCGCGGGGCAGGCAAATAGTTGAGCGCTGAACTCCAGCGCCTTACCTTGATAGCGGGCTCGCTTGTGCTGCTGCCAGCCTTGTTGATGACCGAGTTTTCATACCTTACATTAGAGACATTAGTTATGTCTAGCGCTGTTCCGGTGTAGCCATTGACGTAGTTATTCCAAATATGTACACGTGAATCATAAATTAGCGGGCCGCGGTAGCAAACATTACTGAGGTATGAGTCGTGGAAAGACACTTTGTTTGGCTGATCCGGATTAGATTGCCGCTCCCAAATGCCGTCATGCTCGGCTGTCATGGTAGGGCTTGAACCTGGCACAAATGTACCATCACCAATCATGACTGGATAGTTGTGCGGGTTAAAGCTACAAGAAAAGTTATCGAACTTGAGATAAGAGAAGGTCGCCCTCATTGGCGTTTTTGGCTTACCATCCCATTGTGTCGAACAGCTGACCAGAGACAGAGCTTCATCAGTGACTGGAGTTATGAATTCAACGTGATCAATCCAGATTCGATCCGAGCGTGGATTGATGGTGATAATATCACCTTGTTGGCTGCCACCTATTGACGGACCGGCTTTGATGTTATGGATAATTATATTAGACGCTGGACTGTTGCAGCCTGAACCATCGTAGCGTCCAATATTGAAGATAAATGCGCTCGTTGTAGTAACTCTCACCTGAGAACCGCGCCCATCAATGGTGATGTTATCCGGTATCTGTATAACGCTCGAGAGCGTGATAGTCTTCTCCTGGTTGGGTGGGAAAACGTTTTTATCAAATATAATCCAGCGACCCCCATGGCTTAGCGCATCCCGGAGTGAGCCGGCGCCACTGTCATTGGTATTAGTAACTACAGTTGGAGCAAGTGCCGCGTCACCGCCAGTGGCTCCCGCATGCTTAGCGAATCCTGTCATTCTGTCAAGGAGACTCTTTTTGTATGTCGTAAACGTCACAGGAACCGGACCAGTGCTTGAGTCTTTGCCGAATACAACGTAAGCACTCCCCGGCTCGGTGCCTAACCGTAAATTCCCGCTAAGCTGCCCGCCCTCGGCCTCTATAGTGGCAGTTGATACAGCCGCCCGCGAAAACAGCTGCAAACATGCTCCAGCGGCAGCAAAAATAATAATCGCAATCACCAATCCGTTCTGTCGGCTTACATGCCGATGGAGCCAAGCTGGCTGCTTCAAACCTCAACCCCCACTCACCAAATCATTGATTTATCGCACAAAAAACAAGGTTACTACTTAGTCTACAGTACCAGAAACAGCATTCAAATACTGTCGTGCAGCTTGAACAAAACAGCCATCAAATCTAAACCTCGGCCTTATTTAGTCTGTATAGTGACACTCCACTTCAATCATGCTTATGTTAGAATTTTTTCATGAGAAAAAATCAAAATGGCTTTAGCGCTGTTGAAGCACTTATCGTACTTGCAGTGTTGGTGCTTATAGGTGCAGTTGGGTTCTACGTATGGTAAAAACAGTCAGGAGCAAATCCTAGCGCCAGCAATACAGTCGGAAATATACCTACGGATTTAACTGACCTGGATAAAATAAATGGCTTTCGTAATTTTGCCAAGGACCTCCACGGCGCAGAATATAAAAGTCTAGCCATAGACCTAGATGCTAGGATCACTATTTTGACGCCAGCCCAGAGAGCGGCAATGTATCTTATCTTATCTCAGTCGACAAGAATACAGTCCCGTTAGTTTATTTAACTAGAGCTGAGAGCACTGCTTCGAATAATGAGGCGCAGGCATATTACAGTAGACTGATTGACAGCTTGAAACAAAGAGACATTACAGCATCTAGAGAATTTATTGATACAAGCTCGATATCCAGCCTGCCTTATCGGCAGTTTGATTTTCGATGGGGAAGCTACCAGTGCTATGTACGACTCACAAGCAACGCGGCTGGCAGCAGCATGTCCTACGGCTACTGCAATCCTTATAGCGACTTCGAGGCTGCCCACTCCGTTATGTCTCCGTATGTGAATGCTATTCACAACAAAGATCCAGACGAGATAGTACAATTTGTTTATTTTGACAGACCTCCCAAAATTAATGATTCACAAGACTATCAATGGACAGAGCTTTACTACGGCCAGTCAGGTGGATATTACCTATTCAAAAATAAAAATGACATAAATTGGACATACTTCAGATCGTTCGACAACACACCAGATTGCTCAGAGTTCAAAACAGACCCGCTAATACATCAGGCGTTCAAAGGCGTGAGCTGCTATAACCCTAGCGGCCGGAGCTCCACTCTTCAATAATATCCCTTGGCATACTCACCCCCTCGCTACTCCTGGCGGACTCCTTATATGACATTCTGAATCACCGGCAAACGACAGCAGATGGTGCCAATCTTGCTATCCATGCTCAGCCACCTAGTCATACCTAATAGCTGCCTCTGCAATTATTGCCATTAAACCCTGTAGGCCTGTTTTATGCCTTTACGAAGTAGGAAATTTTCTGCATAATACTACAGGCTCAAAAAATCCTACGATAACAACACGGGCAAAGCTCAACTACACCTTATCTGTTTTTGGACACATCATCAGCTATAGCTGTTTTTCTAGTGTGCCCGCAAAACCAACACTTCTTACATAATTCAACCTGATCGTAGATATACGAGTCGGCGGGCTGCTGCGGGTCATCGCCGCTCTTTACTTTGTAATATTACCTAAAGGACATACATGAAGCAGAAGCAATCAAACAAGAAGTCAGACCTGAACGGTATTGAGCCGGAAATATACCAACGCCGGTGGAAAATTCTTGCTACACTCTGTAGCTGCTTGCTGCTCGTCAGCCTTGGCAACAGCAGCCTCAACCTGGCGCTTCCGACAATAGCCCGAGAATTACAGCTAACCTCCAATCAGCTAACCTGGATGGTAGACTTGTATGTCCTAGTATTTGCTAGTCTGCTGTTCACTACCAGCTCGGTAGCAGACCGCTACGGCCGAAAATTAATCATGCAATCCGGACTTTTGATATTTCTAGCAGCAACCCTTTACGCTGCCTTTTTTGCTAACTCAGGCATTGAAGTTATCGCGGCGCGGGGCGTCATGGGCGTAGGAGCTGCAATGGTTATGCCAGTCACGTTATCCATTATTGAAAATGTATTCCCACGTAAAGAGCGACCGCGCGCTATCGCCATTTGGAGCGGAGTTGCAGGCGGCGGCATCGCGCTTGGCTCAATTATCACCGGCTTCTTGATCGAGCATTATTCGTGGCAATCAGTCTTTATCTTTAGCGCGGTCATTGGGGTGCTTGGCTTAATCTTCAACCAGCTGCTAACACCCAACTCACGCGATGAACATCAGACGCCGATTGACTGGCTGGGCGGTGCATTATCTGCTGTCGGCTTGTTCGGTCTAGTTTACGGAATCATCGAGGCACCAACTCACGGCCTGTCGAACACAGCCGTACTCGGAGCGCTTGCTGTCGGACTTGTCAGCCTAGTTGCCTTTGTTCTATGGCAGCTCCGCAGCAAGCACCCGATGCTGGATATGCGTCTATTTAAGAACCCCGCCTTTTCAATCGCCGCCCTTTCCGTGACGCTGGCTTTCTTCGCGCTCATGGGAATCTTCTTCTCTATGAGTCAGCTATTCCAGATGATTATTGGCTATAGCCCCTTGCAGTCCTCATTCCGCATGCTGCCCATCATGCTATTGATGATGTTCATTTCGCCCTTTGTGCCAAACATTGTAAAGCGATTCGGCACAAGAAAGACCGTGACTACTGGGCTAATTCTGCTTTCCGGGTCATTTGTCATCATGTCGCAGTGGCCGACAGTACCATCGTACTGGTATGTGCTCGGCAGTATGCTCATCATGATGACCGGCACAGCCCTGACCATGACACCCTCAACTAACATGCTGATGTCTGCCATCCCTCGCAACCGCGCCGGCATGGGGTCGGCCATGAACGATACCACTCGAGAGCTTGGCGGCTCGCTTGGCATAGCCGTGCTTGGCGGCGTGCTTGGCTCTGTTTACTCACGCAAAATTACTGACACCCTGCAGCAACTACCCGACCAGGCCAAGGAAGCAGCCAGCAACTCACTGGCTGGAGCACTGGCTGTCGCAGAGCACATCGGTCCAGCCGGCCAAACCCTCATAGATGCCGCCAAAGCAGCCTGGATGGATGGCATGTCTCAAGCCACGTTGATTGCCGCCGGTATCGTTGCAATCGCAGCAATAGCTGCCGCCTTATGGCTGCCGCATCGTCATAAAGACGGCGAAGATGATGAAGTTCTGGAACCGATTATCGAAGCGTAGTACCGCTAAAGCTTAATTACTGTTAGAATAAATACGTGAAACATCAAAGCGGCCTAGGGGCGATCGAAAGTATCATTATTATCCTCATTATAGGCTTAGTTATTGGCGCAGGTTGGTATGTTTGGCAATCTAACAGCACTAGTACAAGCCAGTCCAGCTCGGAGAATACGAGAGATGTTGATGCAAATACAGGATCGGTATAAAAACTTACCACCACATACAAAAATGGCACACTGACAATACACGAATGGGGAATCCGGGGAGAATGGCCGCATAAGTTTAGCGATGTAGAAGCATATTCCTACTCCCAAAACAGCTACGAAGATGACAGCAGACTTTGGCTTACCTCCAAAAAACAACTAGAGACAATTGCAGCATTAGGCTGCGTTGAATTCTGCAACCCCAGCAACTCACCGTGGCTAGATGGGCCCACTTACCCGTTTAGCTCTATAGCAAGAACGACCCAGATGGTAGATATTAACGGGGAAGAGCTGCCTAGGGCCCGGGTAGAAGAAGCTGTAGAAAATGGCGACTACGGCTATGATGGCACTTACTACTTCTATCAACACACGCCAGATGCAGGCATTTTTCCGAATCCCCTCGTCGACAGTAAACAAGAAGCAGCAGCTCTAGCATGGCAAGAATACGGCAACTCCATGAGCACCTTCATCAAAACACTGCAGCCAGCAGAGTAGATGTACTCTGAGAAAATGATATAATATCATTTCAAGCATCAGGAGTGGTCGGATAGGCATGCTTCGCGCTTTGGCCTGTGTGCCCTTAGCTCAGCTGGATAGAGCGTTGGTTTCCGGAACCAAAGGTCAGAGGTTCGAATCCTCTAGGGCATACCAGCTTGACCGCGACTCATCATCCTATCCGCTATTCGTAACGCAAGGCCTCGATCGGATCGAGCTTGCTGGCCCGTCTTGCTGGCAGTGTCGATGCGATAAATGCAATCGTCATTATCAGTGCTATGATCAGCAACATCGGCGTTAGCGGAAAGGACATAAGCTCCAAGCCCTCAAAGTCCTTGAGAACCGTGTTTCTGGCAACTCTATTACCTATACGGCCAATGAGGTTCGCCGCCAGCAAGGCGATAACACTCCCCCAAACCCCTAACATCACTGCCTCTAGGCTAAAGAGGGTGAAAATCCGACGCCGACCCATCCCAAGCGCCTTCATGAGCCCAATCTCCCTGGTTCGCTCCTGCACAGCCATCAACAAGGTATTAACTATGCCAAAGCTTGCCGCCAGTAAAGTAATGGCTGCAAAGATATTCAGAAATGTAATGATGCCGTTAATTACGCTCTTGATAGTTCCCAGTTGATCTTCAAGTGTCTCAGCATTATAGCCCTGATCTCGTAAATCTTCCTTGAGCGCAACAAGCTGCTCATCACTCATATTCGCATCGAACTTAGCAAATGCTATGAAGTACTGCTCCTTTTGGAAAGAAGGCAGACCTTCGGTCATGCGGTCATGCACCCGTTCGAGAAACTTAGGATTCGCAGTCATGGCATTGTTATTGATAATCGTCTTTTCCTGAACCCCTACAACCTTCGCCTCCTGAGTAAACTGATTGCCGGCAGCATCCGTAAAGGCAAAGGTTACGTGCTTATCCAACGCATCCTGCTCATCACGAAAGCCCAACACACTAACGAAAGCAGGCGGCAGCGTCACCTCTGGTTCATCCGTATTTGAATTGACCAGTCGCCCTGCCTTCAGCGGTTGATTCAACCCTTCGATGCCTTGCGCCAATATGGTCGTATACCGTTTATCGCCATTGGTAACGTAATCTGTTTCCACTGGATACGATGGCGTGACACTTACTATACCCTCATGCGCTAGAATCTTTTCCAAGTCTTGACGATTCAAATTCGCAAACATGAATCCACCAGAGGCGCTCTTCTTATCAGGGTTATATTCTTTTGGCTCATTACCAATAGAGCTGCCGTTCTCTGACGCCACTGTAATCACCAGTGCATCTTCCGCACCTACGCCCGCCACCTGTTCATCGACGTACGAACGCAGGCCGTACCCCACGCCAGTGGTCAGCATTAAAGTCAACGCACCCATAAAGATTGCAGAGACTGTGAAGAAGGTTCTCACCTTACTGCGGAGTAAGTTCGCGTTTGCGGTCTTCAGGATATCTTTGGCATTCATTAGTTCTCGCCTTTCACAACTTTTCCATCCTTGATGTATATGCGGCGCTGGCAGCGGTCTGCCAAGTCTTGGTCATGCGTCACGAAAATCACCGTAATTCCCAGCTCCTTATTCAGCTTGAACATAATATCTTCTATCTTCTTTCCGGTTGCACTATCCAAATTACCGGTTGGCTCATCGGCAAAAATCACCTTCGGATCGGTGACAAGTGCCCGCGCGATACATACCCGCTGCTTCTGACCTCCAGACAGATCGGTCGCTTTGTTTTTTACCTTGCTGAGCATGTCGACCGCCTCAAGAGCAGCTAATCCACGTCTATTGCGCTCACCGGCCGGCACTCCGGCAATCTTCAGTGGAAGCGTAACGTTATTTAGCACGCTATCATTAGCATTTAAAAAGAATTGCTGGAATACAAAGCCAAATTCCCGGTTTCTCAGTCGATCAATCTCAGCCTGCTTCAGCTGCGATGTATCTTGGCCTCTATAAATAACCCTACCTGAAGTTGGCGTGTCTAGTAGTGCCATTAGATGCATCAGCGTGGACTTGCCGGAACCGCTCTTGCCGACAATAGCAATCACTTCTCCCTCGTCTATTTTCAGCGACAAATCCGATAGTGCCGTATAAGCGGCCTGGCCCTTGCCGTAGGTTTTATAAATCTTCTCCGCACGGATAAGGTTAGTCATGTTTGATCCTGCATAATTACGTCCATATTAGTATAGTTAAAGTAGATTACTTTGTGAACACAATCGTATACTATTTACCTAAGCCGAGCAGCTGCTATATGATAGAGACATAACCGTCACCAAGGAGTAGCCAATGTCAAATCCAGTAGGACGGCCGCGGGATGAATCGAAGGATCGATATATATTCGATGCGGTGCTGGAAATCTTAGAGGAAAAGGGCTACTCCGGGCTAAAAATGGATACCGTTGCCACAAGAGCTGGAATCTCTAAAAACACGCTCTACATACGATACAGTTCACCGATAGAATTAACGATAGGCCTGCTGCGGCACTATGCCGCCGGCGCCCCTCTAGCGCCTGACACCGGCTCGCTTGAATCAGATCTACGGGCCATGCTCTATGGCCTCCGGAAATTATTCGAATCTACACCAATCGGCACGATCATTCCGACACTTGTTGGAGCCAGCATGGGCAACGCGGAGCTTGTCACTGAAGCCCGAGCATACATAGAAACCAGACGACGCTCCATGGAGCCAATCATTGAGCGGGCGATTGAGCGAGGAGAGCTGCCAAAAACCACTGATCCCAAAGAGGCTATTGAACTCTGTGTTGCGCCCCTTTACTATCGCCATCTTATCAGTGGCGAGCCGATAGATGACGAGTTTATCAAGAATATCATCAGCCGGCTAATCAGCAGTGTGGCACGACAAGGTATATAAGTCCTTATTTTTTCGCGGACTTTTTGGTAGTCTTCTTTGTCTTTGCCGTGGTTTTTTTAGTAGGCGCAGTCTTTCGAGCTGGCTTCTTCTTGGCTTTCGCTTTTGGCTTAGCGGTGTACACAACTGGCGCAGGCTCAGGCTTAGCCTTGACCTTCATCCAGACCGCTATAGCAACCCCTGCGATTGCCGCCAACACGCCACTGGAAATCAGTACTTTGCTCCGCTTGCTGTCGCTTAGCACCATACCGTACTCGGCGTTATTGGTGTCAGCATCACTACCGCTATCAGTCGTAACGCCGTATGGCAGAACTTCAGACTGCGATACTTCATCGGCAGCTTCGTCAGATACAGTATCCTGTTCTTGTTCTGGCTGATTCTGGTCTGAGTCGGGCGAAGATGGAGCCTCGGACCGGCCAGAAGGTTGAACAGGTGCGGGAGCTGGAGCAGGGCTCGGCTGTGGAGCTGGCTGCGGAGCGGCAACTACATTAAACGTCCGACTTGCTGTTATCCCGTCCCAGTCGTCCACGTTGTTCTTTGGAACAATTGCTTTGACCACAGAAACATTAGCAGCACCCGTTGCTTTGGTCGTAAAGTTGAGCGCAACGAAAAATTGATTTCCACTCACCAAAGTGCCGGGAGTAACAAAACGAGTTATAACTGCCGAGCCACCACCACAGCTAGCACTCACCGTTATAGGATACTGTCCGGAACCGCTGAAGCTTGAAGCACTGCAAGAAAGCTTCGAGTCATCATACTGCATGTGAAACGTAACATTTGTCAGCTCGTTACCTGAAATCCAAAAATTAACGGTAAGTGCATCTCCGACAATAATATCTTGGGATGGACCAGTTATAGCTACCCGAGATGCACCAGCCGCAGCTGCTGTATTTCCAAAAAAGACGATACTGGTCAGTGCTGACAATATGATGAGAGATTTTAGCCCATTTAACATATCTTTACTCCAAACTCCAATTTCTTAGTACTAGATCTAGATCAAAGCCATCAATCATCGTGTCGCCATTCAAGTCACCTTCTGCTCGCGTTTTACCTGCCTGTCCCCAGTTACGCAATACAAAATCTAGATCAAAGCCATCAATCTTGCCGTCACCATTCACATCACCCTGCTTGAGATCCACAGGTGGCTGCTGTGGCTCTTCTGGCTCTTGCGGCTGCGGAGGAGCGGTTCCAAGCAGCGCGCTTTCCGGAATCCACTGGATGTTATCAATATAGGCTTTGACTCCTGAGTTAGCTTTCAAAATTACCTCAAGTCGAGCCGTTACGACATCCGCAGAAGAAGGGGTATAGATAAAGTTAACATCCCTGGCCCGCACTGCATCGCTACTCGCCACGCCAGGAGCGTAGCTGCCTGAAATCCATTCGCCAGCGGCATCATATTCGTCAATATAGAAGGAGACCTCTCCGGAGCTAATCTGCTGCACATTCAAATAAGTCTTAATAATGTAGCGTTCTGCTGGATTAATCGTAATTTGCGGAGAGAACAAGTGGGTATTCTTGTTTTCCGCAGATGATTGCAACAGCACACTGTTGATAGAACTTGGGTAGCTGCCGTTATTTCCGCTATCAGCAACGATGTTATCAGGATCGTCGGTAGTCCATCCATCGGCAATACCGTTATCAAAGCTACTGTTTGACAACAGATTAAACTCACTACCGTCAACCAACCCCTCGGTCATATTTACGACCGGCACATTCTTGCTTTGAATATAGGCAGCAATCTCCCTGAGCTCCGCAGGAGTATACTCATAATCATCTGGCTCTCGGCTTGCTGTTTCGCTTATTTCGTGAAATACCAGCACAAGCCAGTAGCCGTTTGCTGTGGCCTGATCGATATAGCCCTTAACTTTCTCAACACTGATTCCTGCCTGCACGCCGCGAATCATGACAAGTCGGCCATTATATGGGTAGACATTGTTTTCGGTGTCCTCAAAGCGGCGGATAGAAGAATAGTACTTTGCACCCTCAGCAAGCACTTCGTTATTGTAATGGCCATATGGCAGGGCAAAGCTCTCTGCCGCGTAACCTCGCGCCACGAGCGCCGCCTTACTATCGCGAAGCTCGGCTGCCATATCTTGATACGGTACATCCGGTAAGCTGGCATGCGTTACAGTGTGTGAGCCGATTTCCCAGCCATACTGATCCTGGAGTGTCGCAACACTCTCCCAAGTGAGATATTCATATTCTTTTGATGCAGCGCAGTTAGCTACCCTGCCTTTGCCAATGCAGTCTGTCGTGACATAGGCAGTGCCTGTATATCCAAATTCAGCCAGCACATCCGCGGCTAGCAAGGTGCTCGCGAATCCATCATCAAAGGTAAAGCTCACCTTTACTCCCTTAGTGAAGGAGGCAGCACTCACGCTGGAGGCGGGAAGTCCGTAAGCTACGAGCAGACATAGCACGACAACACCAGTAATAAACTGCTTAATGCGGCCAACGGTCTTGCCTGTCGTAATTCTATTACTCATATTTACTTAATCCTGTATCAGCCTTCGTTAGACACCTAAGAGCCCGAGCATCACGACGAATGCTTACAGATAATTAAGCAAATATTATCATGGTGTTGTGGTTATTGCAAATATATTTTTATGCTAACGCTTTAATTATGCGAGCTACTTCTCTGGGTTCTTTTTTGTCTTATCCTGCGCCTGGGAGGGAAGGCGCTTTGGGCGCTGTGCCTGGTCAGCCTGATATAAGCTTTCCTTCAGTAGCTCCAGCATACTCTGGGCATGCTCCCGGCTCATACCCACGCGGGATATAGCCATTGGCTGATTGTTTGAACCATTGTTCTGCATAAAATTCATTACCACGCCGTACTTATTAACGGATATCTGGACCGTATCGGTGTACACAACTCTCGCGTCCATAGGCATAATCATAAGCATCTGCTGACCCCTCATATCATCTTGCTGCATGGAACTTCCTTTCCCGCTGCTACTTTGCGTGTATCCTGCCATCTCCCACAGCCTTACCGCTTCTTCATCTTTTACCTTGAAGTGGCTGATGAGCAGCATCAGAATATCTTCGCTGGGGCGACTCGACCCCTGCTCTATTTGCCGGAGCGCCTCCATGTCGATCTCCACTGCACCAGAAACTTCTGCCAGACTCTCACGGAGCTTCTCCCGAAGCGTCTTTATACGACTCCCTAATGCTCGATATGGGTATTTTGGCGAACTCTTATCACTCATACGTCTTACTATGTTACCCCTTGAACATACTGCTGGCAACCCTCGATTCAAATTAGCGAAGAGGCACTGAAACTATCCCCGGCCGCCCTAAATCATAAGGTTCAAATCCAATTCTTAGTAAGCGGGGTATAATAAGTGCTAATGAAAATACATGACAACGTACCGCTTGCTGATTACTCAGCTATGCGCCTGGGAGGGGAAGCGGCCCATCTCGTCGAAATAACCACAAAAGAGGAGGTGCCTGAGGCGCTTGCGTGGGCTAAAGAGCGCGGCCTGCCTGTCATTATGATTGGCGTTGGTAGTAATATCTTCTGGCGGGACGAAGGGTTTGACGGACTAATTTTAGTCAACAAAATTAAAGGGTTTGAGACGTACAAACAAGATGATATCAACACCTATATCACCGTAGGTGCCGGTGAAAACTGGGACGAGGTCGTCAAGCGGACAGTAGATATGGGACTGAGCGGCATTGAGCAACTCTCTCTCATACCCGGTACTGCCGGTGCCACACCAGTCCAGAATGTCGGCGCTTATGGCAAAGAAATAGCCGACGTACTGGTAACGGTTGAAGCTTTCGATACAATTGTCAACAGAATTGTCATGCTGCGGGGCAGTGAATGCTATTTCGGATACCGGGACAGTCGCTTTAAATCCCAAGACCGGGGGCGTTTCTTCATTACCGCCATTACTCTGCATCTGACTACTATCGCACCGATGCCGCCATTCTACGCGTCTCTGCAGACCTACCTGGACGATCGCCGCATAACCGAATATACGCCGGCAGTCATACGAGACGCGGTCATTGCCATACGCTCATCCAAACTGCCCGATCCTAAACAGGTCGCCAATAATGGCTCGTTCTTTCAGAATCCGATCATTCCCAGCCGTCAATTCGCACACATCAAAGCAAATCATCCCGCTATACCCCACTGGCCAGTCGGTGATGATTTCGCCAAAATTCCTGCAGCCTGGCTGCTAGAACAAACTGGCTTCAAAGACTACCGTGACAATACAACCGGCTTCGCCACTTGGCCTGAACAGCCAATTGTAATCATCAACGAGCACGCTACATCAACAGACGATCTCATAACTTTTAGAGAGAAGATTATCAATGCCGTTCAGAATAAATTCGGCATAACACTCCGTCAAGAACCCGAACTACTTCCATAGGGAGGTCGCCTATGAAAGAAATACACCTGCCTCAGGCAGTAACGATAGTTGAGCGCTCATTTAATGAGCGGATAGATGAGCTGCATACCGCGCTCGAGCTGTACCGCAGTGATACCCGCCTACTACTCCGACACTGCCTTATGAAAGAGTATCGGCAGTTGCCGCACACGGTCATGAATCGCTACGCTGACAAATTGCATCACTATATGCAAAAATCATGTGAACTAACACTCATCCAAAGCCTCAGCAAAGATAGGGAGCCGTACTTCACTGACTACTCACACGGTGTTGCGGCCGAACTCTATGCGTTGTGGGGAAATGCTGAAGCGATCCCTCCTAGGCCTGAGCCAGCAATAAACCCGTTCCGCTCTATCCGCCGCTTCCTGTCTCGCACAGACACCTCCAGCTCACAAGAATCAAATCTGCCAGTCGTCACCCCAACGTCGCCCCGGGTAATCGAGAGAAAAATGAAAGACTGGTACGGCTACCAAAATCCGCAGGGCACAACACCGCCGCACCATATTTATGTACAGCTTTCGAGAGATGTCTTTGCTGATGAACTAGAGGCGGGCTATAAACAGCTGGCAGATCAAATCCTACGGCCATAGTAGCTTCCGCTTCAATTACTGAAAACAAAAGTAGTCGAGAAGATTCAAAAATAACTTTACATGTTAAGGGTTAGTCCTCGTCGCTTGGCAACGGAAACTGCAAGGCGAACTCCTGAACCTCTTTACTTAACACGCTAAGCATTTTCTCATCTTTCCGATTTTCAATAGCCTGCTTCATCCACTCGGCAATCTGCACCATATGCCCTTCTTTGAGCCCCCTGGTAGTTATCGCTGGAGTACCTAGCCGGATACCGCTTGGACGGAACGGCGGGAGCGGATCATCTGGAACAGCGTTTTTGTTCAGAGTCAGCCGTATTTTATCGAGCGCCTCTTCCGCCTCCTTGCCATTGATGTCAAATGATTTATATACATCGGCAAGAAGCAAATGGTTGTCAGTGCCTCCGGTGATAAGCCGGAAATCGCGCTTAAGCAACTCTTCGCCGAGCCGCTTGGAGTTAGTCAGGATTTGCCGAGCATAGTCCCGGAACTTTGGCTCAAGCGCTTCCCCGAATGCAACCGCCTTCGCTAAGATGCTATGCATATGCGGGCCGCCCTGAACTCCGGGAAACACCGTGCGATCAATGAGCGTAGGAATGTTGTCGATGGTTTTTTCGACTTGCTTCAGCGGATTACTGACCGTGCCACGCGACAAAATAAGTCCGCCTCGCGGACCGCGCAGTGTTTTGTGCGTGGTCGTCGTTATGACATGAAAGCCGTAATCAAACGGGTTTTTGGCAGCACCACCGGCAATCAGTCCCGCGATATGGGCCATATCCGCCATCAACAATGCTCCGACTTCATTACCAATTTCCGCAAACTTTGCATAATCGAGCTCTCTCGGGTAGGCACTAAAGCCGGCTAAAATAATTTTCGGCCTATGCTTGCGCGCGAGCTTCCGTAGCTCGTCGTAGTCTATCTCTCCAGTCTCGACATCCTTCATGCCGTAGCGGATAAAATTATACTGACGAGCAAGCACCGTAACCGGATGGCCATGAGTTAAATGGCCGCCATGACTCAAATTCATTGCCAGCACCGTGTCACCCGGCTCCAGCCAGGCATGATACACCGCCTCATTTGCCTGTGCCCCCGAATGCGGCTGTACATTGGCATGATCTGCACCAAACAACTGCTTGGCCCGCTCAATCGCAATAGTTTCAACCTGATCGGTATTTTCTTGACCGCCATAATAGCGACGCCCGGGATAACCTTCGGAATACTTATTCGTAAATACACTACCAAGAGCCGTCAGCACATCCCTGCTGACGTAATTTTCACTTGGGATCAGCTCCAGCCCCTCCCTTTGGCGCTTCTCCTCAGCAAATAACAGTTTTTGTAATACCTTATCCTTCATGTCTCGCTCCGTTCATCGCATTTTCACCCATTACCGCAAGTCTGCACTACTCATATCATGAGTGTCATTGTAGCAGCCGACAAGACGCAAACATAGTGCTTGCTTTCTATACCTCAACCGATATAATCAGACTGCTATGTCTTCGACGAATGAAAAAATTGGACGATTAATTTATCAAATTAGACAAGAGAGAGGACTTACTCAAGCAGAATTTGCCCGCAAACTCGGCACCAGTCAGTCAGCTGTCAACCGAATAGAACACGGCAAGCAAAATCTCAGCCTTGAAACCTTAGGCCGCATCAGTGACGCGTTAAATAAGCAGATTATCAGCCTCGGTGAAGGTGGTATTAATCTACGGGTTGAGGGCGGCCGTGAGCTTCGTGGTGAAATCACCCTTAAAACCAGCAAGAACGCTGCCGTCGCCCTCCTCTGTGCCAGTCTCCTGAACAAAGGCAAAACATTGCTGAAAAACGTTGCCCGCATTGAAGAAGTCAACCGGCTAATTGAAGTCCTGATAAGTATGGGTGTGCAAGTCAAGTGGATGCCCGGCAACGACCTGGAGATTCGGCCGCCTGCCGAGCTTAGCATGGAATCACTGAACGCAGCTGCCGCCCGCAAAACCCGCTCCGTTCTTATGTTTATTGGCCCACTGATCCATACGTTCAAAGAGTTCAAAATTCCCTATGCTGGCGGCTGTGAACTTGGGCGCCGCACCGTTCTGCCGCACCTCTATGCACTTGAGGAATTTGGCGTCGACGTACTGACCAAAACTGGGAACTATCACATTTCAGCCAAAGTCCACCCGGCCAAACGACCAGTGGTTTTATATGAATCAGGTGACACTACGACTGAAAATGCCCTGCTCGCTGCTGCCGGCATCGAAGAGGAGACCGTCATTAAAATGGCCAGTGCTAATTACATGGTGCAGGATTTATGCTTTTTCCTGCAGAAACTAGGCGTCAAAATTGACGGCATCGGCACTAGCACTCTCCGCGTCCGTGGCGTTAAAAACGTCAAACGCAACATCACCTACGCTCCGAGCGAAGACCCTGTTGAAGCGATGACATTCATTGCCGCTGCTGTAACGACCAATTCCTCGATAACCATCCGACGCGCACCAATAGAATTCCTAGAACTAGAGCTACTTAAGCTCGAGAAAATGGGTCTGAAATATCGATTAAGCGAGTACTATAAAGCTGAAAACGGCGAAACTGATCTCGTGGATATCACTATTCGTAAGCACAACAAATCGCTTGTTGCACCGAAAGAAAAAATTCACCCTAACGTATTTCCTGGCCTGAATATCGACCACCTCCCCTACTTCGTTCCTGTTGCGGCAGTCGCGCAGGGCAGAACGCTGATACATGACTGGATTTACGAAGACCGGGCACTGATGTACACCGAAATGAAAAAGATCGGCGTCAACCTGGAGTTAGCGGATCCGCACCGTGTATTCATTACTGGCCCATCCAGATTCAAAGCTGCCGATCTAGTATGTCCGAGCGGTATCCGGCCAGCAGTCATGCTATTGATTGGCATGCTAGCTGCCCCCGGCGTCTCAATCCTGCGCAATGTCTACACTATCAACCGTGGCTACGAAGACTTAGCCGAACGCCTCAACAGCTTAGGTGCGCAAATTACAGTCATCAATGAACTGTAAGTAACAAATACTTACAGCTGCGCACTATACTCAGTGAACGCATCTCTCACCGTGCGGACTTCAATACCGCTACTCACGATGGCGTCAAGGTGCTCTCTCAGCACCTGCTCGCTGACGATGAACGTACTATCAAAGTCTTCAATCTGGTGATAGACCAGAATCAACCATGCCCGATTCGAACGAGCGCTCTCTATATACTTAACAACTTCGCTCGTCGGCGTATCCTGTCGGACAAATAGCACCTTTAGGTCATAGGGATTGAAATTCCGCTTGGTATTAACTCCTAGACTTGTTCCGCGGTGGCTCACGTAATATTTCTGGAACAATGCGTTGCTTACTGCATCATGCTTACCATACGGGCTCGCAAAATCGATATCCCTTAGTCCGAGCTCTGTTTCGATATATTTTTTGGAGTCAGACAAATCATCTTCTATCTTGCCAGAATTAAAGGAGGTCATATCTATATGCCTGTGGCCATGCGATGCGATTTGATGCCCGTTATTGATGAGCATCTGTAAGTTATCACGTGTCATAAATAGCGGTTGATTGATATAGGCTGGATTAATATAGAACGTACCGCGCATACCATACTCATCGAGCAGACGGGCGCCGTTTATATACGACGACAGCCATCCATCATCAAACGTAATTGAAATAAGCGGCCGGCTAAAGGTAGATACATCATCCGATATAGTTTGCAGTACATACCGCCCAGTCTCTACTGTACCTTTAGCACTGACTGCTACGGCAAGCCGAAAAGCCGTCGCTCCTTCAGGCGTCTCACTCTCAAACGCGACCTTGGTCCAATCAGCGCTCGGATATAGGTCGGCAATGAAGTCGTAACTAACCGATCCGTCAGCCTTAATATACTCGGCGTAAATACTCGAGACGGTATCAGCCCGGTATTCAACACCAAAACAGTATGCCTGGTGCGGTTTTACAGGCTGGAGTGCAAAATCCCATCTAGCCTCACCATCGATATAGTCAGCAACTGTGGTACGAAGATAGTTGTCGTCATTATCCCGCATTACTACTTCGTGTATTGCGCTGTTATTCCCCTTCTTGGCTATCTCCCAGTCAGTAAGCTTTCCCTGTGCACTCAGAGTCAAAGCAGGGTTCGGAACAAGATTGCTGCCACCTGCACACTCCCGTACCTCAGCCTCGGTGTCGTTATTGTTGACGTAAGCAGCGTCAAGCTCGATAAAACCATTGCTTGCAGCAGACACCACAAATGAAAGTCTCTGCATGGAGCTATCCGCGGTGATGCCGGCACTCATCGTAGACCACGGGTAATCATAGTCCGGATAATGCTTGGCGAGCAGCAGTTTTTCGCTACCATCCTCATACTGCACACGGACATGCACGTTAAGCGCCGCATCGGTCAGATAATAGGACTTGAAGAAGTAATGTTTGCCCGGCTGAACATCGACCCATGGCGAACCGATTTCAAGATTACCGCTAACGTAGTCGCTGACATCTACTCGCAACCCCTTACCATCCACATAGCCCTCAACTGAGCTGACTGTCATCGTCATCTCACCGCGCTCCTGAATCAACCATCCGGAAGGTACAGCATTACTATCGACTTTCTCAAAAGATCCGTTATAGAGCAGATTCTCAGACGGGATATCAAGCGCACGAATGTGCATTAAATACGACTGCCAGCCAAAAATAATGCTAATAATCAGCAGCGGCCAAACAACAGTCCGTCGCAATAAGGTCTTTTGTAATAACGTTACTGCTTGCTGCTTCATCTCTTACTACGAATTCTCCGCAACGAAATCTTGTCCGATCCGATCAGGTGACACATAGCTGCCGGAGACAACCTTCTTTCCTATCAAGCTTTTGATATTAATTGCCGACTGGACTGCCGCCCCGACCTGTATCGCAGTCATGATATAAAAGACTGGATACATCATGGGAGCATATCCCGATAGCTTGAGCTTTGTTTTCAGCTTTAAATGCTCATCAGACCATATCGTTAGCAGTAGCAGCACCGTAACGGTCGCGCAGGCACTGATAAATAAGGTTGGGTTCTGGAATGACAACGCTAGGTAAATGAAGTAGCCGAAATACAGCGGCTCCAGCAATAGCAGCAGCTCGCACCATACAACAAACGGCAAGCGAAGCAGCGTCAAGAACTTTGAATGCTCCTGTTTCGTGCTAAAAAGCAGGCTCCTGTGCTTGTACAGAGCTTGAAGACTGCCAAACTTCCAGCGGTAACGCTGCTTAAACAGACCCTTGTATGTGGGCACCGGTTCGGTGTGAATTACTACGTCGCTCGCGTATTTCATCCGGAGCGACTTATTTCCGACCAGCTTTGCAATTCGCAGGCTCATTTCAATATCTTCGGTCTTCATAGAATGGTCAAAGCCGCCCAAGCTTTTAACGACCTCGTACCGATAAGTCGCACCTGCTCCGCCAATGATATATTCGCTGTTTGCAATAGTGTTGAATTTCTTTGAACGGAAGCTGACTAGGTAGTCGAACTGCTGCAGGAGACTTAATGTATTGCCGTTGTCCATGATCCGGATATTTGCGGCGACCGCAGCTGTCTGACCATCGGCAAACTGCTTGACCATATTCTCAATAGCACGTTCATCCAAAACGCAATCCGCATCGAGCGCCATTACTAATTCGCCCTTAACGTGCTTTAGTCCGGCGTCAATTGCCGCCCCGCGGCCGCCATTCTTCCGCTTAGCGACCAGGCGGATGGACTTCTTGGGATGTTTTTTGATAAATTTCCTGACAATCTGCCGGGTATCGTCGGTAGATTTATCGTCAGATATAATAATTTCATAACGCTTATATGTACTTTTTAGAATACTCTCCAGGCAGCGAACAATAACCAATCGTTCATTATGGACCGGTATCACTATACTGATAAGGGGATTGTATTTTTTGCTCTTCCTTTTTCCTGCTGTGCGAGAAATATTCGCTCGCCGAACTTCCCTAATGTCATAAAGTGCGGCACCATACAAAGTTAGGGCGCCGAAAAACAATCCGGCAAAAACACCAATCAGGAAAATCCACAGTAATATTGCTTCTATTGTCATAATTTTTCTACCTTAATGAAGTCGAACGTAAATAATCTTCTATCCTCATACCAGGTCCCTGAGCATGTTTGCAAGGTCAGCACCGGCGGACCCTGATATGTCAGCACCTCAACATCACTTGGCTCTACATCCTGCACAGAACGAAGTAAGTAGTAGAATGTATGGCCGTTATCAGTATGTACTTTTGCGAGATCGCCGACGGTTAATTTATTAAGTCGGGCGAATACCGATCTGCGGTTGTGCCCGTAAATAAACGTGCTTCCATTACGATTGTTTGCCGGTGCCGTCATTACTGCGTGATAGGCCTTGTCTGAACTCAGCGTCCACTTCTGGGATCTCGCATCGTATTCCCCCCTGCCGACCTCCAGGTCAATTTCTGCTGCCTCTATCTCTATCCGCACCGGTATTCCAGCAACCAACGGCTTTTTTGTATTCTCTGCCCATGAGTCCTGATTAGCATTAGCCGACAAAACCTGAGTCTGCAGACTATGACCGCCATAGCTCCAGGGCATACTCTCAGGAAACACTACCGCAATCAGCCCAACAAGTATCAGGATGTTGCACAATAGAAAGGCGAGGTTTACCCTCGCCGATCTTTCTTTTGTTACCCACTTAAACATTGAACGCCCGGTAGACTTACTTGTTCCGGGAAGAGTGCCGGTAGGCAATGGCAGCAAGTTGAAGCACAAGCGCCGTACCCCCGATAACAATAGCAGCGATAGCTGCGTAGCGGAAAATACTGTCACCGCTTGTTGTTGGCAGTACTGCAGCGCCAGCACCAGCCATTGCAGGATACTTAAGAGCTAATACGTCTCTGTTGTCGTACATTGTATAGGAACTCCCAAATTAGTTATTTATAATGTAGTTCCCACCTCAGCCTTACGCTGCATTCGCAGTCAGGCACTTATCCCACAGCAAAGTTTTATTTGCTATAGGCTATATTTAACACTATTGTGAAATTATGTAAAGTTTATTTTATATGTGCTTATGCTAAACAGCATTTTAGCGATCAGCACCTGTGATTCATATAAAGCAATACGACCGCTTTTTCCTGCGGTCGTATTGTAGTAAATTTTCTAACGGAGTCGCTACTGCTTATGACGGAGAGCAATCAATAACCCCGACAGACCCAAAATTAACGCCAATCCGGCTATCCACGTATTAGCATCAGGCGTAAAACCTTCATCCTCTTTTGGCTCAGCCAGCTTAGCAACCTCACCACGCACTGCGTCCAGGTCGCTTTCGGCCGCGATTGTCACCTTTGGCGCTGGTGCATTTTCAGAACTATCATCCCATGGCACCACCGACCCGTCACTATAAGTTTGATAAGCCTTCCAAGCTAGCTCGGTTGGATCACCTTGGTAATTAGTGGCGAAGCTAAAAACCATGTACTCTCCCGGCTGCACCGCTCCACCTTCCCAAGTAATTTCTGTAATGCGATCCAAGGTACCGCCATGTCCGTCATCAGCCCCACCAGACTCAGCTTTAGTTGTATGCCGCCACCCGGACAGTTGTTGCACACCCGTCACAGTCACACCGTCAGGAACCAGCAGCTGCAACTTAACCGTCGGGATATTTTTCTCATTCGGCACACGCACATCGTACGCCTGTCGGCCGACGACTGCTTTTCTTGGCGAAAGGGTAACATGTGCATGCGCAGATGCCCCTTGAACAGCAATCACTAAAACTGCTGCAAGCAGGAATAATATCTTCTTCATAACCTCTCCTTTTTATTACTTACGTTTGGATACAGGAATAAAATAACTGTGAACGACGCAGCCGCCATAACAACGAAGGGGAAATATGTCATGAGTACATTCCTCTCACTCCTTGACCCCGACACTCCACCAGCACCATCAGCGACATGATACGTAAAGCTCACTTTAAACGGACTGAAAGCTTCGGCAGCCCTCGGTTCGCCAATTACCTCCAGATTGTACGATCCTCCATCCGGAAACATATAGCCGACTGTAGCTACGGTGCTCGACAGAGAAATCGGCAAAGTCTCTATTAGCTCCCCTGTCTTTCGAACCTCAATCCTGCAGTCACACTCCCAAGGGGCAGCATCCAACTTCCCCGCCTTATCCTGGAAGGTGAGAATAATAGCTGATGGCGCGTCGGCAACTGGAGCATCATCCGGGTTAATGTGTATCGTCACACCAATCGACCCATCCGTCTTAAGCACATGGGACGCTGCCTGCTCCGCAGGAATCATTAGCAGCACCAAAGCCACTAGTAACGTAATCAGCAGTCTCACTACCGCACCTCCACAACAAAGTCTACGAATTGCATCATTCCCTTATGCTGGAACTGAAGGTACATCTTGTATTTACCTGACTTTGGGAATGCAACAGCAAACCCAAGCTCGGGACCCCCGCGATCGGAGCTGGATCTTGCGGCTTCAGTGGGGTGAACATGCAGATAGCTGAGCTTGTCTTCGCTAATCGCAGCCAGATGACCAAACGCTCCCAGGTACGGTTCAATTTCGGTAATGGCCTCGCCGGTATTTCGGTCAGTGATGGTATAGGTGAAATCATAAATTTCGCCTGTCGCAAGTTCGGCTGGAGCATCAAGCTCTACAGTATATGAGCCGGCGTGACGCGTCCGTTCCGTCGGAGTAATTTCGTACTCATACGGCACCTGCAGCGGCGAATCAATAATTGCCGTCACTAGAGCCTCCTGGCCCGGCTTCGGAGCAAAAGTCGCATACATGAAGAAGTCGCCACCGACATGCGGCGTAAAAGAAGATACGAACTCACCATTCCCAATATAGTCTGGGTGCAGGTGGTAATAGTAGTTCATATCCTCCGAAATAATGATCAGATGCATCAACTCCTCATCCAGAATCGTGAAGTCCTGCACCCGCCTATCACTCCGCTTGTCAGTCACCGTAAGCAACAGCTCAGTCGAACGATGCAATGTTAATTGTTCGGGCTTGATTCGAACATCCATAGAGTAATCAAGAATGTAGTCTCCTCGGTGCGCCGCATGTGGATCATACGCACTTCCGAGTCCATATATACTCAGTACGCCCGCAAGCAACACCATCGCCCCAAGCCCGATAGAATAGACACGCAATCGGACCGGGGAATGCTTTTGCTTATTAATCTGTAGTTTTCGATACGTCGCCCCCGATTCCAGCAGGATCAGAATATACGCCAGTAAAAACACAATTAGTGGCAGTGGTGCGGCCACATCTGCAAAATGCGATCCGATTAGAAACGCATGAAATACTGCCAGTAGTGCTGCAATATACACAAATCGATGCAACTTTTTCCATCTTGGAAAGGTCATCCAGGCTATCACTCGGTCAATTGAAGTAGCCGCCATCAGCAGCAGGACAATGAAGGCCAGGACACTAAAAACTAAAGCCAGCTGATGTCGTCCGGACAAAAATGTAATCGCATCCAATCTACCACCTAGATTAGCCGTAAAGGCCGCAATCACGTGCAAAGAGACAAACAAAAAGGCCGACAACCCAAAGCCTCGGCTGGAGCGGAGCAATAGATCGTTGAATCGAAAATGTGGAAAATAGCCCCTGATCAACCCCAGTGACAAGGTTGCAAACAGCATAAATATACCAGCCAGCCCATACAGTCTGGCCATATACATAATCGACTGTGCTGCAGTGTCGTACCTGCTGGCAGCGTAGTAATAAATCCCCACAGCAACCGCTAGAGCACTACAAAATACGATTCGTCGGATATACGGCATCAACCTCTGCCCCGCCGAACCCTGCTTTGACGATCCTTTCTTGGTATTAAGTACGTTATGACGTGAAGAAAAACCCATAACCATACCGGCCAGCATTGCGCCACATGCAAGAAATACTAGCGGATGAGCGAGAAAGTCAGTCAAACCGTATGGCTCCACAGGTTATTTTGTATCACTAGCTATACGATACCAAATAAAGCATAAGAATTATAGCTGCCTGCAGCTCAACTGAACTGCCGCCTTAGCGTCAAAGCATTCACCGCCACCACCACGGTCGAGAGCGACATCAGTATTGCCCCCGCTGCCGGCGAAAGAAGAATACCCCATCCGTACAGCACGCCTGCCGCTACTGGAATAGCTAGTACATTATAGCCGGCACCCCAAATTAGGTTTTGAACCATCTTGCGAAATGTCGCTCTTGAGAGCCGGAATACTTCCACGACGTCACGCGGATCATTGCGTACCAAGAGTATATCCGCCGAAGCAACTGCCACATCAGTACCAGTACCAATAGCCAGGCCAACGTCTGCCTGCGCCAGCGCAGGCGCATCATTAACACCGTCACCAACCATAGCTACCGTAAGCCCCTGTCGCTGCAAAGCTTTCACTGTTTCCGCTTTTCTTTCCGGTCGAACTTCAGCAAAGAACTTATCAATCCCCAGCTCACCAGCGACATGTGCAGCCACTTCCTTAGAATCTCCGGTCACCATTGCTACGCTAACTCCGGAGCTCCTCAGTGCCGCAATTGCTGCCTTCGACTCTTTACGAATCACATCAGCGAGAGTGAGTGCACCGATTACCTTATCGCCACCCTTAACAAGGTAAACTTCGCTCTTACCTTGCCGAGCTGCCTGCCGGGTACTTTCGGCAATCTCGTTCGGAATTTGCAGCTTCTTATCATTAATGTAGCGACGACTGACTGCATGGTAGGCGCTGCCGCCTACCATCCCCTTTACGCCGAGCCCGGCAATCGAACTGAAGCTCTTAACCGGTAAAAGTCGCAAGCCCCTCTCCTGAGCAGCGCTGACTATACCCTTACCTATCAGGTGCTCACTGTGCTGTTCCAGGCTCGCTGCAATACGTAGTATTTCGGTGTCCTTATAGCCCGGTGCGGCCCATAGATCGGCTACGCCATGCCTACCCTCAGTGAGCGTACCGGTTTTATCAAATAATACGACGTCTACTTTTCGAGCCGCCTCCAGCGCCAAACGATCCTTGACGAGCAGACCGTTCCTTGCTGAAATTGAGGTCGCAATCGCAACAACCAGCGGAATCGCCAAACCTAACGCATGAGGACAAGCGATAATCAGCACAGTCACCGCCCGCTCAAGCCCAATCGCACTGCCCTCTGCCATAAACCAAGCCACGAATGTCACAATAGCCGCCACGATTGCAGCAATGGTCAGGATATATGCCGTCCGATCCGCCAGTACCTGTGTATGAGATTTTGAGCTTTGAGCCGCTGCAACCAGCTTGGCTATGCCGGCAATTGCCGTTGCCTCACCAACTTCTTTTACCCGAACTGTCAGCGAACCCTCCTGGTTCACCGTCCCGGCAATGACCCTACTTTCCAATGATACTGCTACCGGCACTGATTCTCCTGTAATCACTGATTCGTCAACTGATGATGATCCGTCAATCACTATCCCGTCTGCCGGAATTCGCGTACCTGGCCGCACCAGCACCTCCTCCCCTACCGACAAGTTTTCGATCGGAACCTTCGTGACCTTTCCGCCCTCCAGCACCTCTGCCGTATCAGGCAATAATTGACTTATTGCCTCTAATGCATTCCCGGCTTTTGCAATCGAAGTTATTTCTACCCAGTGACCGAGCAGCATGATAGTAATCAGCGACGCCAGCTCCCAAAAGAACGACTCACCTGGCAAACCTACTGCAACGGCAACACTGTAGCTATAGGCCGTCACGATCGCCAGACTTATCAGCGTCATCATACCGGGGCGCTGCTTAGCAAGCTCATGAACAGCACCCTTTATAAAGACTGACCCGCCGTAAAGAAATATAACCGTACTGAGAGCTAATGGTATATACGATGATCCAGGAAAAGCAGGCGGCGTGAACCCGAGCCAATCCTGCACGTGCTCCGAATATGCTAAAACAGGCACTGTCAAAACTAGCGATAACCAGAATTTTCTGAGAAATACTCCGGCAGAATGTCCATTATGTGCATCATGCTCACCTTCGTCATGATGGTGGTGATCGCCGTGCATCTACTTGCTTCGCCGGTTATTTAATTCATAGAGACTGAGCAGCTCACCAACGATCTTTGATGAATCCCCAGGGTCAGCGGCAAGCTTTTCGGCCACATGAGTCCTAATATGATTTTCTACTATCAATTTATTTAGTGAGCTAAGCGACTTCTGTATAGCAAGGCTTTGTGTCAAAATTTCCATACAGTACTCCTCCTGCTCAATCATTTTCTCGAGACCTTTTAATTGCCCCTGAAGTATTTTGGACCGGTGCAAGGCGCGGCGTTTTATATCGGTAATCATAAGTATTATTGTATACCCCCCATGGGTATATGGCAAATATTACAGCTATCGTTTTCTAGTATGAAACCGTGCTTGCGATACCACTACCCGTAACTTATTATTGAAGTACTACAAAAAATATAGCACTTGCCAGGGGGACAAATTGAAAGCAGCACGAATTTCGGAATATGGAGAGGTGTCCGTTATTAGAATCGAAGAAATTGACGTACCGAAAGTCGGCGCAGGGCAAGTGCTCGTAGAGGTCCACGCCGCCAGTATCAACCCCTTCGATACCGCTGTTCGTTCGGGCGCATACAAAGAAACAATTACCCTTGACCTACCCGTCACTCTAGGCGGTGACATCGCAGGCACAGTGACCGAGGTCGGCGAAAACGTTTCGGGAGTAGCGGTTGGTGATAAAGTATACGGTCAAGCCAACGCTGTTGCGGGTAATAGCGGAGCATTTGCAGAGTACGCCGTCACGGCCGAAAGCCAAATCTCAGGCATGCCGGCAGGGCTGGACTACAACCAGGCAGCCTCACTGCCGCTTGTCGGAGTCAGCGCCATTCAGGCAGTTGTCGAACATCTTGATCTGCAATCAGGCCAAAAGATCTTCATACACGGCGGTGCCGGCGGCATCGGTACCATCGCTATTCAGATCGCCAAGCAGCTTGGCGCCTACATCGCCACGACCGCAACCGATGACGGCATCGACTATGTCAAACAGCTCGGCGCAAATGAAGTTATCGACTATCAATCCCAAAGCTTCACGGAAGTGCTGCGCGACTATGACGCGGTATTCGATACGGTCGGCGGGGAAGATTTCAGCAAATCTTTCAGCATTCTAAATCCAGAGGGAAAAGCAGTATCCATGATAGCGCATGGATACGAAGAGCAAGCAGAGAGGCTAGGCATTACCGCCGTAACACAAAGTACCCGGGTTACAACCGAACGACTCTCCCGACTACGCGAATTTGTGGAATCCGGGGCAATCACGCCACACGTTGACAAGGTCTTTCCGCTTGAGCAAGTCCAAGAAGCCTTTGCCGCCCGGGAATCCGGTACAGTCAAGGGCAAGGTCGTGCTTGAAATTCGCCCTTAGCAATCTTTCACTATCGCCATAGCATAGTAGTGTAAGCCCGTACCACCTCGCGCTGCGTCGTATCGCTTGTCGAGTGCCCTGCCGCTACAAAATGTAGTATCGCGTGATTCAACGCCTTGCCTAACTCATAAGCCGCAGACGGCATGCAGATAAAGTCATACCGACCATGCACAATAATAATCTCTATATCTTTGAGCTTATGCGCATTCTTGATGATGTAGTTTTCTTCGATAAAGCAGCTGTTCAGTATGTAGTGAGCCTCGAGGTACGCCAAAGACTCTGAAGCAAAATCTTTAAGACTCCGGTCAATATTAGCAGGCACGTAATCCAACTTTAAGATTGACGATTCATAGGCAATCCACTCCCGCGCAAACCGCCTACGCTCCGCCTCATCCTTACCGGTCATTTTCCGCCGGTAGTACTCGCTCACATTCTTGCGCTCAGATTCCGGAACAGGAGCTATAAAGCGCTCCCACGCTTCTGGAAAATGGGTTGCTATGCGCCCTCGAAGATAAAAGTCACTATCCGCTTGGCGTGCCAGGAATATCCCGCCTATCAGCATCTTCTCCACAAACTCAGGATGGGAAATGGCGTATAGCAAGGAGAGTGTAGAGCCCCAGGAAAAACCATAAAGCGAAATCTTATCAAAACCTAACTCCAACCTAAGCCGATTAATATCCTCTATGAGATCCTGTGTCTTATTGCTCTTTGTTGAAGCGAAAGGAGTGCTACGGCCCGAACCCCGCTGATCATGAAATACCACCCTGTGCTTCTTCGGATCAAACCGACTAAAGTCTTTGTCATCAAATCCGCTTCCTGGACCGCCATGAATGTAGAAAATGGGGCTTTCAATATTTTTATTGCCCCAATCGACCCAATACAGTTCGTGACCACCCCCTACCGCCAACCTGCCCGAACGAATAATATTCTCGTCCTCAATCGGCAGAAGCTTATCATTCTCCTCATTGATCATGTCATCATAGTAGCAGTGCTGTGGAGCATTAGAAACAGCGGACTATTGATCCCACAAACGCATCCAAATAAAAAAGGCCAACCGAGCTGACCTTCTTTACTTGGGGCGAGTGATGGGTCTCGAACCCACGACCTTCAGAGCCACAATCTGACGCTCTAACCAACTGAGCTACACCCGCCACGCTTAACTGCTAGAATAGCAAAAAACTCGATTGTGAAAGTTCTACTTCATGCTGGCTAGAGCGCACACACTGTCATCTGACCGGCTCCGCCTTGGCCAACTGAGCTACACCCGCCATAAACACGGCGATTATACCTGTTTTTGATAGAAATATCCAGCTTAGCTACGCTAGCAGCTCCATGCCAAGTACAACCGCCCCTAAAAAAGCGACGCCTTTCCAGAATTGACGGTCCTTCTCTTTGGTAGCGAGATCTTTCTCTGCCATATGATTCGTCTATTGGTACAGCATTATAGAGCAGGTTAGGTCACTGTTCCTTGCTTACAATAGGTCAAACGCCCTATGAACTACCCACCCACCATGCCTACCTATATAGTCTATACTCCTATCACAATAATATGGGAGCAAATTATGCGTACGATTACTGGCAAAGATTTAGAGAGCTGGAAAATAGCTTTTGCTAAGTCAGGCGTTACATACGATACTGACGAGGAATACCAAGAAGCAATTTACAACCTAGTAAACTATTTTGATGTACTTATACAAATGGATCAGCAGCAGAAAGCTGCCCACCATACTGACCTATATAGTTAGAGCAATCAGTTACCTACGTGTAGAAGCAAGTGCTTCTGTCGTAGCGTCTAAGCGGTCTTGAATATCTGCTGTTTGCAAAGCTGAAGCAGGCTCAATTAAGTGCCATATACCCACATACAATCTGTGTAGCTCAGGGTCATCTTGTATTAACTTTGCCAGTGCTTCAAAACGAAGTCCACCAACTTCCATCGAACCAGAAATAGTCTGGTCAATAATCTTGCCTAAATCCCACGCTGACTGAGCGGCTACCACTGCACGGCCTAAATATTTAGTAGTAAGTTCTGATAAATCCAGTGAACCTTGCCTGTGTTCAGTAAGCAAATAATCTAATTCTTTTGCTTGTCGGGAAGCTACAGACATGCCCTGCCCAAACAAAGGGTTCAGACTTGCAACTGCGTCACCAATTGGCAGAAACCCTGTTAGTGGTTCATTAACTTGGTCGTAACGCCGCATAGTGGCTGTTGTCTTGCGGAACAAATTTGGCAATGTACGAGATTCAGCTCTTTCTATTAGTGAAGCGATAGCCAAATTATCACCCAAAGTAGCAGCATAGGCTTTTACTTCCTCGACTGTCTTAGGTGGTTGGTCCGTCAAACGGCCAGACAGTGATACATACCACTGGTTGTTGCCTATGGGTGAAATCAAACCGCCTCTCGTTTCTGGCGGGTTTGGGAAAGTCAGCCAGAAGTCATTACTATCCTCGTACTCAGTGGGTCTTTCAAATATAGTGCTCACATACCACTGACCAGCCTTTACACTATCAGTCTGCGGTATTTGTTCACCTATGTTACTAAGCCAACGAAAGGCATTTGAACCAGAACCAGTTGCGTCCACTACTATATCGGCACTGATTGTCCTTTCTCTGCCGTCCTTTTCAACAGTTACCCCACTAATATGACCATTAGATTTTCGTAAACCAACTGCACGACCTAAGCCCTCAAAGGCAACCCTATCTTCTTCTTGCAGTTGTTGGCGTGCCACATGCTCTATAACAGGTCGCCAAGCCGACATTAGTCGTAACCCTAAGTTTCTTTCAGGCATTTTAATACCCAATTCATAAACATGGGTTTCATCGGCAACACTTGCGTCACCAGCACCAGCTTCACGCAAGTTTTCAATGAAACCTGGCAAGAGGTATTCAAGATTAAACTGAGCACAGCTAAGTAAATTATGGAGTTGGGCATGTTGCGGAACACCACGTCTAGGCTCTGGCTGCTCTGGTATGTTGTCACGCTCTATGACCACTATGTCTTCAAAATGATTGCGTAGTGCGGCAGCAGCTGCAATGCCAGCCATGCCACAACCAAGAACGACTGCTCGTTCTGGCAATAAATTAGGACTTACTTCAACACTCATTACTGTATATTATCCCATAATTGACCCCTTAAAACCATTCTAATTTGGCATTTCAACAGAGGCCATTTAAAATGAAATAGTATGAATACACTTTCCCCTGAACAAGACTTAAAACTACATGTACTTGCCAATGGCATTAGAATTGACCCTGAAGCCGAAGAAGCATGGCGTGAAGAATATCAAGGTCCCGTTAGCCTGAATGAGTACGCTTCCACCAGTGGCATTTGTTTGAAAGTAGAAGACGGTGCTGACGGCGTATGGATTAACGCACCTTACACTCAGGAGTTCACAAAACGAGCAGACGCAAGATTACGTTACAATGGTAAATTTGTAGTCGCACGTGCTGACGTAGAGTATGACGCTACGGTTATACCTGTACCCGCTTTTCACAGTAAGACTTATACAGATAATGGTATTGAATATCCGTACACCAACCTAGGCGTCACTCACACAGACAGGGTTCGTATCTCACCAATTGAAGGCTGTGGAATGGTCTGTAAGTTCTGTAACATTCCTTACGAACTACGTTACCGTCAAAAACCAGAAGAAGAACTGTTGCGAGTAATTGAAATTGCAAAAGATGATGAGCAAGCACCAGCGAGGCACGTACTTATTAGTGGGGGAACACCAAAACGAAAAGATGAAGATTGGGAAGATGAGATTTACGAAAGCGTCATCGCAAACTCACCGCTGCCCGTAGATATAATGATGACACCCAGAGAAGATCCCAGCTATCTTAGGAGGCTTGGGGCAGCAGGTGTAAATGCCTTATCCATTAACATAGAGGTATTCGACCCGCAGAGAGCACAAAAACTTATTCCGAGTAAAAACAAACGCTTTGGTCCACAGGGCTACTTAGACTATATAGAGCGGGCTGTAGATGAGCTAGGCGTTGGACGTGTGCAATCACTTATCCTATTTGGTGAAGCAATTGAGCCGTTAGAGAGTACGCTAAAAGGTGTCCAAGCTCTCGTGGATAGAGGTTGTATACCTGTACTTAGCCCATTTAGACCAGACCCACGTACTCCTATGGAGAATGACCCTCCGTCTACCGAAGAAGAAATGCGAGTAGTTTGGGAGCGAACTGTTGAGATTTGTGAACAGACAGGAACGGGCGTAAAACCTGGCCCACGATGTGTGCCTTGCCACCACAATACCGTTACTTTCAGTGATGGCAGTGACTTTTATATCCCGCTTGATAAAGATATAAAAACCCCGCTCAATGTCACATAATCTTTTATCTATTGACAACCTAAGTAAGCAAGACATACTGGCAATTTTTAAGCGTGTTGATGAACTACGAAAAGAGCAGCTACAAACAGAACTCGACCTGTCCAAACTAGGAGCTTTACTATTTTTTGAAACTTCTACACGTACACGTATTGGTTTTGAAGTGGCGGCTTGGAAAATGGGTGTTAAATCTGTAGTCATGCAAGAAACGAAGCTGAATGACACTATGAGTAAAGCGGAAAGTATGCGGGATACCATACGAACCTTAGACCCCTATGTATCGTTCTTCTGTATACGTCACCCAGACGAAAACATTTTTGATGAAGTTATACCGTTCACCAAACACCCAGTAATTAACTGTGGCAATGGCTATCAAGAGCACCCTACACAAGCTCTTATTGACGGTTATACTATGTGGTCAAAGTTCGGTGGCCTAGACGGTCTAAATATCACAATGGTGGGTGAGCTAAAATATGCCAGAGCTGTCCATTCCTTATTCTTGTTGTTATCAAAATTCAGCAACATTACAGTAAATGAATTTGCACCCGCAAAGTTGCAAATCCAACCCAGCTATAAAAAGGCGTTTGCAGTAAATGGTAATACGCTCAATACATTTACTAAGCCCGAATGGGGTAACGAACAGGTCTTATATGTAACGGGGTTCCCACCAAAAAACCCAAGCGGTACATTTTCACAGACAGAACGAAATAAGTATAAGGTTACTCTTAACGCTGTTAGTCAGCTTTCGCCAGACTGTATTATTCTGGACGCCTTACCTCGCATAGATGAAATTGACGAAGCTGTTGATGATACGCCCAACGCCCATTACTTTCAGCAGAATGAGTTTGGACTATACGTAAGAATGGCCGTGATAGAACGGTTTTGTTTATAAACCTAGAACACGAGAATCATATTGCTCTTTGGTATGTAGCATTTTTGGCTCAAGCTCACTACGATCCTTTGCAGTCTGTACCTGATAACCTATATAGCCTTCAATAAACACAGAACCCTGCTTATAGAACTCAGCAACAAAAGATTCGCCGATTGTCTGAAACGGCTTTTCAATATCATTAAGTAGGTATTCATTATATATAATTTGACCTTTCTCGGCTGGCACCAACTTGCTGTGCGACCATGCAAAATCTAAATCTTTATCAAGTTCTTTCTGCGAAATAGTGACTTCCTCACCCTCATAAGTAGCTAATTCAATGTCCGTAAGACTTATGTTCTTCTGCTGCAAGGCTAATCCATTACAAGCATATCCACCCTGATGACGAGGATTCAAATCCACAGCAACCAGATTTCCTTTGCGATTTATCAAGAAGTCGCAACCGAATAATCCTTTATAACCCTCTTTAGCTAGATGTTCACCAAGTATCTTTGTCGTATCTTGAATCTGTTTCAAGTGCTTTACTTCTGCGATAGACGGGTAAAGATTACCTAGATAACGGTTACCTTGCAAAATCTGGTCTGTGATTACGAGAATATATGTATTGCCTTGTTCCGTTACGAGGGCATTGACATTAGGTGCCAGAACCAAGTCTTCAAAAATGTCAGCAACTAAGAAATGACTTCGCTTATTGACTGGCCGTAAGCGGGCCAGAAACTCGTGTAGCATTTCAGAATCATAAATCAAACCGCTTTCGTTACCGCCAGAAGTATAGGCTGCACTCAGGTAACAAGGAATAACCTCTGCTTCATTCGCTAAGAGGGCTTCCTCGCTTTTATAAACTCGTGCATTGTTACGTGGTAAATCTAATTGCTCAAATAGCCTTACCTGATTGACCTTATCATCATATTTCTTGGCTAACTTACTGTCGGGTCCAAGTACGGTGAAAATATCTGGTGGCAAGTCAAGGAATGAAGTCGTAAACGGGTACACATACACGGTCTTCTGTTTCTTTAGCAACTTACTAGCAATACTTTGAATAGTCTTGTTCTGCGTAAACTCTACATTTACGTCCTCGTAGTCAGGAAGATATACGACTGGCTTACCTAAATCTTTAGACAGCTTATAGCTCTTTTTATTTAGTATGACGTAATTACCAGTATCGTACTGCTGACTAGGCCAAGCATTGAGTATGCGTATGGGGCGGAACTCCTTGCCAAATCGCTTGGATAGAGAGGCGGCCATAGAGTTATTCATATATTCAAAACGGGGACCGTGTAGTGAGAAGAAATATTCTATTTTGTTTGTGTATATATCGTCATCGAGTAGTAAGTCCATTTACCAATAGTAACAGAGGTCATTTGAATTTGATAAAATATTTCAATCCCTAGGATTAGAGCGTTAAAGTGTGGAAACTATGCAGGAGCAAGCTATTAAGGGCTTAAAAGACCAATTAGACACCCTGTTAGACATGTCTACTCGTAAACTCGTAGACGAGATACCTTTATTGAAAAATCTGCCAAACTCAAAGCTGAATTAAAAGAACTGCATAAACAACAGGCTACCAGTAACGAAAACACTGAAAGCTGGTACGACTACATGACAGGTCTGATTAGTAAATTTATGAACGCTAACGCTAAGTTCGTTAATGGTGATATTGCTGATAAAAAGGAGATACTCTTAGCAATAGGTCAGAACCCAGTGCTTTTAGACGGAAAACTACAAATAACACCTAACGAATGGCTGATACCCTTGCGTGATAATACAAAACATTTTGTAGCACAATTAAACGAGGTTAGAACAATGTCACAACAGATGAAAACTGACCTTTTAGACGCTTTACGTCTAGAATGGTACCCCGGGAGGGATTCGAACCCCCGACCTGTGGGATAGAAGCCCATTGCTCTAATCCGCTGAGCTACCGGGGCGTACCGTTTATTGATTCAAAACTTGGTGCGGGTGGCGAGAATCGAACTCGCAACTCCAGCTTGGAAGGCTAGCATGAGAGCCATTTCACCACACCCGCACGGAGGCTGCCGGGACCTGCATATTATACCAGAATATATCTGTTAATAAAGCAATTGTCGCTGACTAGTCAACAACTAGGGCCTACTGACGATCCTGTAGTGCTTCAAGTAGCTCCGGGGCATCCAGCTCTACAGCTTGCCCAGGAATGATGGCATCCCGAAGCAGCCGCTGAGCAACTACGTTTTCAACCGCTCGCTGCACAACCCTGCGAAGCGGCCGCGCTCCCAGTCGGGGGTCGTAACCCCGCTCCACCATCAGCTCCTTGGCACTAGTGGTAAGCGAGACCTGGACCTTGCGAGCGGCAAGCGACTTATTTATACCCGCGATCAATAGATCGACAACCTGCAGCAACTCCTCCTTACTCAGTGGCCTAAATAGGATAATTTCATCGAACCGATTAAGAAATTCTGGGCGAAATATAGCGGCATCAATCAACTCGTCAACAAATTGTCCCTCAAACTGCTCCAGCTGCTCACCGCGATCAATATGCTGACGGATTTGATCCGCACCGGCATTGCTGGTAGCAATAATGATTGCGTCACGAAAACTAATTGGCCGATTCGCCGCGTCCCTTAGAACGCCCTCATCGAGCATCTGCAGCAGTAAGTTCAGCACGTTCGGATGCGCCTTTTCTATTTCATCCAGCAGCACCACACTGAACGGCTGTTTGGAAATCTGCGCACAAAGACTATATGGATCATCTGCCCCTGCTGCTAGCAGTCGCCTTGTATCATCAGCACCGGAAAATTCATTCAAATCAACCCGCACCAATCGGTCCTCACCGCCGAAATAAATATCGGCTAGCGCTTTAGACAGCTCTGTCTTACCTACGCCAGTGGGACCGAGAAACAGGAAGGTACCGATCGGCTTCTGCTCGTTACGCACACCCGTCCGTGCCCTCCTGAGCGCATCACTGACTAGTTTAACTGCGCGGCCCTGGTTGATCATCCGCTCATGAATCCGCTGCTCGAGATTCAGCAGCGTATCTTTTTCAACCTGCGTATTAGCGGTCTGTACCTTGACATCAAACGATTGCTCGGCCGCCTGCTCCACAGAACTGGACGTTATGAAGTACTGCTGCTCGGGAAAGCCCGCTGCCGCCTCCAGCAATTTAACTGCTTTGCCGGGGAAGGCCAGCTCATGGATAAAACGATCCGCCAAATCATAAGCCCGCTGCAGCGACTGGTGCATATAGACTACTCTGTGTCTGCCTTCAAGCAGTATCGTCTGATCTTCGAGCACTTGCAACGTCTCTTCCTGCTCCAGCGGCTTTAAGACCACACGATTTAACAGTTGTGCAAGGCCGGGATTGGCCTGGCTAAGCCCCAGCCATTCTTGCTCACTGAGCGACAGAATCAGTCGCAATCCGCCGCCTTCCAGAACTGGCAAAAGCAGCTGCGACAAATCAACCGACCCAGTACCCTGCTTCAAGAACAGCTGCGCCTCATCAAGAAAAATTATCACATTCTTCGCGGCCGCCGCCTCATTGAATATCCTAAGCAGTAGATGCTCCAGCTCTCCCTGGGCCCTGGTATTGGCAATCAAGTGCGCAGCATCCAGTGACACGACCTGATGGTAGCGCAGGTCTGCCGGCACTTGATCAGGCTGCTCGATCAGCTTCTGTGCCAACGTATATATAATTGTAGTCTTGCCAACCCCGATCCCGCCAACCAAGGCGGCATTACGCCTGCCTGATTGACTGAGCAAATGGAGTATGTGATCGATGGTCTGCATGCGGCTGGCAACCGGCCTCTGCAGAAAGCCACCGCTCTGAATACTATTCGTAATATTAAAGCCTACGTGGTTGAGCAGCGGCGCCCAGCCAAATGCCAGGTCCCGGCCGATACCCCCATAGTGCCGCTTCTTCTGATGCCGCTCGATTGTTTGCTCAATATGCCTGTACCACTTCACACCTGCCACCACATCCTCTTTATCCAGCTGCAGCCGAGCAAGAACCGGTTCAGCGTGCGGCGAAGCAAGAAGCAAAGCAGCAGTCAGAGCGCTTGAATCTATTTCATGACGCCCCACCAACTGAGCAAGTGATATTGCCTGCCGCCAAACCAAGGCGGTTTCTGTTGCTTCATCAGATGTCATCTGCTTCAATAAATCACCACCTATCGCAAACCTCGACGCAAAAAACCGCCCGCCTGGCTGCGCAGACACTAGCACTGCAAGGCTCTGCGGCGACTCATCGCCCTTAATATTCATAAGTAGCTTTCTATCTAATACCGCACTGACATCTTCAACAGCAGTCAAATCGCCCGACGGCTTCAAGTCTCGCAACTCACCGTAATACCAAAGCAACGACATGAGCGTAATGCTGAGCACTATCAATAGCAGATGACCTACCGAGACGGCTTCAATAAAAACCAACCAGCCCCACCCAAACAGGCAGCTAATAGCGATCAACAGAAGCAGGAATCGCAGCAGCTGAGCATCTAACAGTCTGGAAAAGCGCGCTTTTACTGCCCGTTCTGTTTTGGAATTAAGCGAAAGCTGCGGCGCGTCTTTCATGCGCCAACCTCTAAAAGCAATAAAACAGGCGCAATCACCACACTGAGCGGCACCAGCGGCCAAGCCACAACAAGCACCAGACCAACCACAACGATTATGGCCGCACAGACCAACCCGGTAAATATAATCGTCGACCGCGCAATGCTGCCGATAACTCTGGAGATTATATTATCCATAAGCGCATGAAACTGCATATCAACTGAACCTTTAGCTCCTCCCGCAAACGTCTGCTTGAACGGAGCAAACCAAGTGCGTATGAGCGCCGGAATTGAAAATGCCTCGATACACCACCGCAGCTGATCACTTATCGTGCGGTGCCAAGCCCATTGCCAACCCGCGCCGTACCACCAACGCAGGCACAACCAAATAATCATAAGCGTATTGTAGCAGAATCAGGTGACCTTGCTATTTAGCGACTTAGGCTATGAGCCGCTCTAAGAAATCGCCCAAGAAGTAGGCAAATCCGGCCGCAATCGCACCAAGCACTAATGTTTCCGCAACTGAGCGAACTATCGAAGTTTTCGCAACTCGGCTCTTGAGTACGCCGATAGCTGCAAACGCCAACGCGGTTACTAATATCGCCAAACTGAATGAATTGCTGCCATCGAGATCAAATGCCGACTCAGCAGTATAGACCAATAGCGGCACTAAGCCGACCAGGATAAACGAGAAGTACGTCGTTGCACCGTTTATTACCGGAGAAGGCTCATCTTTGATAGACTCGCCGCGCTTCACCATCAACTCTTGCTCGGATTTAGTAGAAAGATACGATCCGACCCCCATTGAAAATCCGTCTGCTATCAAGTTGGCGAAACCCAGCACCAATATCACGGTGGTATCAAAACGTGCACCAGTCGCACCGGCCACTACCGCGAAAGTCGTGACAGCGCCGTCAATACCGCCGTATACGAATTCACGTAAATAATCCTCGAAATGCTGTTTAACTTTTCTTGAAACACTCATACTTATAATTATAGCAAATCTTCCCTGTTACGTCGCTAGGCTTAGCGTGTTAAGAGCGAATGCCACAAAAAGCGGCACTGCTACATTATCAGCTCCATTCGGCGCAGCATTCTCGAGCAGCGTGACAGCAAGCGGCAGCATCACAATCAGTAAGTACGGCTGAATCATAAATTCAATTGGCGAGAGTATGGTAAGCACCACGATAACAGTGACGGAAATAACCCAGAACATTAGGGTGCCAACTAATGATTTGGTTTGCCCAAATACGCTATACCGAGTCTTTTTACCCAATGCAGTTCCAATAATGGCCGCGAAACCATCTGCAAGCGCCAAGTGCATCATCGCCGCCCAGAATATCCACTCTGATTGCATAAATGTGGCCAGCAACCCAATCACAACTGCGAACCACAACTCGCCGTTCGTCTTCCTGGCCACGCTGTGAATCGCTCGGAAAAACTGAAATTTCCGCGAGAGAATGACGACAACCAGAAACGCCACACTCATCACCTGGATCATCGGCCAGGACATAAAAAACGGCCAAAAGGCCACGAACGCCCCGACCGTCATATGTACGAATTTGCGCGCTGTTTCGTCTTTTACTTTTTTGCTGCGCCAGAGTGATTCAGAAATAAGCAAGACAGAAAGAACTGAAGCACTTGCCGCAATAGGCCAATACATAAGCCGTATTGTACTCCAGTTGGTAACAATTTTGGAGAGAAAATATGTCTCGACTCTAGGGGAAATTGCCCTGTTATATATTTCATTGCCACCTGCCAGCCCGCAAACTATGGTACTGACATGCTAAAATTACCAGTCAATCAATTGGGAAAGATATACTTCAAATTCTTGCTCTGGCCAAGCATTATATTGAGCATCATTCTCAGTATCATACTGACAATAATTTTAAATATTATCTTTTGAGAGTATTTTCGCCTATCGGCTCAAACCCCCTCGAGTCACATGGCTCATACAAAAAGCCCGGCACAAAGCCAGGCTCTTTGTGTGGTCGGGGTGAGAGGACTTGAACCTCCGACCTCAGCGTCCCGAACGCTGCGCGCTAGCCAACTGCGCCACACCCCGTCATGCGGTGCAATTATAACAAAGTACCTTACCTGGAAATATTTCTTATGCCTTACTGGCGGCAATAAGCTGCCGGAGCACCTTCACTACTTGACCCCCATGCCCTTCGGGTATTACCCTTCCGAACACTTTCGCAACCTGACCTTGGGGATCAATAATGAAGGTCTTCCTGAGCACACCTTCTTTGCCAAACATCTTTTTACCCCATGCACCATAGGCGTTAATAGCCGTTCGGTCTGGATCACTTAGGAGTGTGAAGTTGAGTGTATACTTTTCTTTAAACTTCTCATGACTAGCAGCATCGTCCTGCGATACACCGACCACATCCGCGCCGAGTGCGATTAGCTCATCCCGAGCATCACGCATACTGCAGGCCTCAACTATACAGCCCGGCGTATCATCCTTTGGATAAAAATACAGTACTAGCCATTTACCGGCATAATCGGCTAGCGTGTGAGTTTTGTCATCTGAATCTTTTAGTGAAAAATTGGGTGCCTGGTAAGGTGCGTCTTTCATGCCTCCATAATACATCCTGCAATTGACAGCCGTAGGCTCATTTCACGATAATGATGCTTATGGCAAAGCGCAAGGTGAAGGCGAAGCGGCAAATACCGACTCAAATGATTATTTTTGCCGCCATTCTTCTGGTGAGTTGGACCGGTACGTACGCACTGATGCGCAATTCTCGGTCCGATAAACCCGCGAAAAATACGCAGCAGGCCACTACTGAGCCTCAATCCAAAGCCACAACCCTGATACCATACCTGCCAGACGATGAGGGTCGGATTTCAATTCCAGAGCTTGGAATACAATTTACGATAGACAAGCAGCTAGCTGACCAAGGACTGCTTGGAGCTTTCGGAGAATATGACCCGGGCAACCCTGGCCGCGCCATATACTTCACAACAAAAGAGCTTCACGAAAAATACCCCGACACCTGCAATGGCCTGGACAACTGGATCGGCATCATGTCACGGCATGAAGGCAGCTCAAAAGTAATGAGAGACCACAGCCGTCACAGTGTCGCCTTCGACTACCCCGGCTTTCATGTAATGTGGACTACGACCTATAAGTCCTGTGTTGCCAGTAGCCCGAACCGTACACCTGAAGACCTGAGCCTTGAAGCTACCGCTTCCCGCAAGCTCTGGGATGCAATGCGTGACGCCGAGCCAGTCAATAATCCGTAAACCTATGGATCTATACTTTATTGTGGGTGATATTCGCCCCTGCAGTCAGGGGCGGTCGATGCTGGCGCACCACCATCCCTGGCTAGACCAGTAGGGTCCGGAGTGGTCGGCTCTGCGCGCACGGCGGCAAAATTTACCCAGCCATCGACCGCGATAACCTCATTACCTGCAAAGCTTGGCTCCAACTTCT
>CAYZZS010000008.1:41468-42939 GCA_964483035.1 uncultured Candidatus Saccharibacteria bacterium | reverse complement strand
TGAAAAGAGTTGTCGTCGGTATTCTGTCAGTATCTGCCCTGCTGCTGGCTGGCACCGCTCAATACACCGATAATCCTCAACCCTCTAACCTTGATGTTAATCAGGCTGCCTATACCGATTCAGTGACTGAAACGAATGCTGTAGCTGCAGAGAAAACCGAGCTAATATGTGATGGCGTAACAATAGCGGCGAACTGCTCCGTTGACGGAGTTAAATATAGCAAGTACATCTATCACCCAGCCGTTCAAGAAACAACCCGCACCGAGACTATCGTTACCTACAAGAAAGAAATTTCTGATTACTGCACGTTATGCCGGGATGGATCATACTCACCATCGTGTGCGACTGGTCGCGGTGCGTGCTCTCATCATGGCGGGGTTGCCCAATGGAATGCACCGAGATACAGAGACGTCCCCGTGCACAACACAAAGACTGTGATTGATACGCCGGCCCGTGAAGCTTACTACGAAAAAGTAGCGGCCGAGGACTGAGCTCAGTAACCTAGTCAGCTGTAGTCCGCGCCTTGAGAAAAGTGTGATACCGACAAGTCCCTACCGTACGTTACGGCATGATAGACTGATGGCATGGAGACAAGCACAAAATGGCAGCAGAGCAGCTTCGACCAGGCGGTTGCTCAGGCTCAAAAAAGCTTAGATGAAGGCGGCGTGCCTGTCGGCTCGGCATTAGATAAAGACTCTCGACTCATCGCCGTCGGACATAACGAGCGTGTCCAAAAAGGCGACCCGATCGCGCACGGTGAAATGTCATGCCTGCGAAACGCCGGCCGCCTGTCATCATATAAAGACACTGTCCTTTACACTACACTGGCGCCATGCGCCATGTGTGCCGGCACCATCGTGCAATTCGATATTCCGCTCGTTGTCGTCGGCGAAGCAGAAACGTTCCCAGGTGAAATAGAGTTTATGCGCTCACGCGGCGTAGAAGTTATCGTACTGAATGATGAACGCTGCAAAGGCATGATGCAGGAATTCCAGGAACGCTACCCAGAAGTCTGGGCGGAAGATATCGGAGAAAGTTAATTATGGAACAACATGAAAAGTTCCTCGGTCTTGCCGTAGAGCTTTCAAGACAAGGCATGGAAAGCAACGCCGGCGGACCGTTCGGCGCGGTCATTGTCAGAGACAATCAAGTCATTGCGACCGGTATCAACCGCGTACCAAGCACCAACGACCCCACCGCTCATGCGGAGATTACCGCCATCAAAGAAGCTTGCCAAAAACTTGGTACCTTCGACTTATCTGACTGCACGCTTTACGCAAGCTGTGAACCTTGCCCGATGTGTCTTGGCGCTATCTATTGGGCACGTATCAAAAGCGTCCATTATGCAAACACCCGCGACGATGCAGCCGGCATCGGCTTTGATGATTCGCACATCTATGAGGAAATTGCCAAGCCAATACCGGAACGCAGTATCTCTTTTACGCAGCTTGCCCGTGATGATGCGCTGCAA
>CAYZZS010000008.1:6460-41368 GCA_964483035.1 uncultured Candidatus Saccharibacteria bacterium | reverse complement strand
TGCTTGATGCCGGTGTCATTTTTAGCCGTCCAGATCCAAATGAGCAAGGTGTTATTTATGTTACCGATAAAATGTCTGACGACATGTAAGGCTTTTCGGCGCTGCACGAGCAGTTGTGTCAAAGCGAGAATGTTGCGCCCTGTTCGCAAGTCGAGTCCTCAGTTCTCGATATCATGACAGCCACCGACAGGGTTCGCTATCTGTCACTGTGTCTACCGATGTTCGTTGCTGTTTGCAAGCTTTATCCGGACAACAAATCGCTTGCAGCAACCAGAGATATGCTGGGACGACTCCACCAAAAGTAGCCGGAAATCATTACGCCCGCAGTATCTTTTCCATCGGTTTGCCCTTAGCCAGCTCATCAATCAGCTTGTCCAGGTAGCGTATCTCTTGCATAGTCGGCTCTTTGATATCCTCGACGCGAACACCGCAAATAACACCGGTAATTAAGCGCCGCGACGGATTGAGCGAAGGAGCTTCCGCAAAGAATGTCTCAAAATCCACTTGCCGCTCAAGCTGCTCCGCAAATTCACCTTCACTATAACCGGTGAGCCAGCGAATAATTTCGTGGACCTCTTCTTTGGTGCGGCCTTTTTTCTCCGCCTTCGTGATGTAATGCGGATAGACGCTGGCAAAGCTGACAGTATAAATTCGATGCTTAGTCATAATCTTTCGTATCCGCCGAGGACCAACTTAGCCGCTCTATCATGGGCGACATTAAACTCACTGGTAATTTTCTCATAAATCGCAGTATATTTCTAAACATGAAGCGGAGCAACGCTAAGCTGCTCCGCGCTAAACCCTGATACGGCTACTCTGCCAGCAACTCTTCCAGCTTGTTGAGCTGGCTTGAGAAGCCCTCGACCATACCCATCTTGAGAAGCTGCTCGAGCTGCTCTGCCGAATCCAGAATACTCCGGTTCACTAGGCGCGTCTTGCCGCCCTCATCCACCAGCTCAACCTCAAACCTCTGGGTGGGCATTTCTGTATTGATGACTCCTTCGGAGTCAGAGAAGTAATCTTTGGCACTGAAGGCATTCAGCTCATCAATAGATTCGATTTCCATAATCCCCCAAGACTCCTGGCCAAACCATTCACCCTGACTCTCATCAACGCATTTCATACCGTAGTGGATCCTGCCGCCTGGCCGGAAATCGTGCTCTTTCGCAGTCGTATCCCAACCTTCCGGACCCCACCACTTCTCAAACCATTCCTTATCACTATACGCACGCCAGACTTTTTCTTTTGGCGCGTTAACAACGCACTCAATAGTCAGCGTTTTGCTTTCCAGATCTTTGCTCACTTTGACTTCAGCCATAACATCACCCCTCTTCGCTTAATAATTGCTCCAGCTTGTTAAACCTGCCTTGCCACATTTGTCGATATTGCTCGAGATAGTCATCGGCACTCTTGAGCGCTCCCGGCACCAAGGCCACCATCTGCTTTTTACCCTCCTTTCTCTTACGGATTAAACCGGCTTGCTGCAGTACGCCTATATGCTTAGATATTGCCGCAAAACTCACATCGTATTGCTGAGCCAGCTCGCCAACTGATAGCTCGCAAGTTGAGACGCGCCGTAAAATATCGCGTCGGATTGAATCAGATAGCGAATGGAAAATAGAATCGAGTTCAAAAGTATATTCAACCATATGGTTGAATGTTATAACGAGCGTTAGAGACTGTCAATAATATATCTCATGCTACGGGACACCTGTGCGCGAGAACAGTAAATTTCTATCACTCAATATTCGAAAAACAAAAGCAGGCGCTATTCCGCGCCTGCTAAAGCTGCATTGCGACCTGCACGCACAACCTCTAGTAGATATACTGGAAATTGCTTGCCGGAACTGTTCGGGTACCTGTGACGTATAGCCCCTTGAAGTTCATTTCACTGATCGTAACCGTACCGTCGCCGTTTACGCTCTCCACGTATACGACGTGCATACCCTGCTGCCCGACCGCGCCGACTCGCGGCGTTGATCCGGTTGGCAGGCCCTGGGCGCGAGCTCGCGCTACCCAAGTGTCGGCATTACCGAGATTATTCGGCAAGTCTGGCCGACGGTTCTTAACATACCAGGTACAGTAGCCCGGGGCATAGAGGTTGCCCGATGAGGATCCTCGAGCGACTTTGGCCCTGACAGGAGTTTTAGCTGGTGCCGAAGCACTCTGCCGACTTGAAGTGGCCTGGCTGCGGCGTGACGGGGCCTGTCGCCGGACCGGTGCGACAACCGGAGCAACTGGCTGCGGAATTTCCCGCTCAGCCAGAGTCTCGTCATCAAACGGTATGGTGACCTTTTCCCCAACAGCAATGATATCAGGGTGCTCTATCTGCGTGTTTTTGTCATACAGCCGCCTCCACGTTGTCTGATGCAACGTAGCGATTTTACTGAGAGACTCACCCTTCTGCACCTCATGTACGTGGTGTTCCTTTTCGGGCTTCGACACTTCGGAATCAGCAACCTTGTCTTCGCCCTTGACATATGCAGTCAGTACAGCGAACTGCTCAGTCTGCGGTTGATAATCATTAGTTTCTAAAAGTTCTAGCGCCTGGGCGCTTGCGGTCGAGCCATTCGCGGCAATAATAAAAGCACATACGAACAGACCCGCCAATGCGGTTTTACGCATGGTGTATTTAACCCTCCTCAAATACGTTTTTCGTGGGAGCAACGGCTAGTATTTCATGTCGCTCCTGCGCCTCTCCACCTCTCACATAAAAAGGCACAAGTTGTAATCCTACAGGCTTTGAAAATAAAGTCAAGCTTTACGGTGTAATTTTGCGACCTCGAGAAGACTGGTAATAAACGGCAATAATTGCAAATATCACAACAATTAGTGCACGATCGTGGCCATAAATTAAACCTGCCGTGTCTGCTCGCTGACCGCGATAGCGGAATCCAGGCAGTTCTGCAAATTTGGACCCAACCAATTCATAACATCCTCCGCCCGATCAAACGGCTTTGGCGAAGGCTGGCCGACATACACTAAAGGAGAGCGTTTACTGCGGTCGTAATGTAGTGCTATCGGTATAATCGGCGGCTGCTCGACCTGGGAGACCCTGCACACTACTGCCCCAATGCCACCGGATAGCTTCTGGATCTTTGTCGGATCCGTATCATTCCGTGTACCCTCGGCAAATATTGCCATATGCTGGCCGCTATCAAGCCTGCTCGTGCACATCTCTATGAACTTCCGTATAGTTCTACGCGCGGAAACAGGACTGCCCTCTGGGACATCCTGCTCCCGAAAAACCGGCACCGCGCCCAATCCGTCAACCGCGCGGCGCAAGACAGTATTACCAAATAGTGAAGCTTTTGACGGGATGAAGCTATTACCCGCAAGCGGCCTCAGAGTCCGTTCGCGCATCGGCATTGCAGCGATATTGCAGGGATCAGCCAGACTTAGATGATTTGAGGCAAGAACTACGATTTTGCCGCCCGAAAGTATCTCGTCTATCTGCTCCTTCGACTCTTCTGCGAAAGTCACGCGTGGCGCAAAAGCAACGCCCATTACACCGTAGAGCAGATGGGAAGCTGCTCGGCTTGGCCGATAATCGGTATAAAAATCGTAGACCTCCTCGTAGTTCGGAGCAGTTACCTCTGGTCGCTTCATTGGGCGAATTATAGGTTAAATGAGTCGCAAATACTACCCCTGTAATAGGCGCCTGGTAACAGAGGAGTGGAACTTAGGCTTTTGCTGAGCAGTTAATCATCCAATAAATACCGAACTTATCGATGAGCTCACCGTAGTAATCCCCCCAAAACATTTCCTGCATAGACGTTAGCGCCTCGCCGCCATCCGACAGCTCTGCAAATAACCGGTCGGCTTCATCGCGAGTATCCGGCTCAAGCACGATACTGACGTTATTGCCTGCGCGCAGCTCTCTCCCCATTGAGGGTGTGATATCAGTGCCCATTAGAAGATGGCCGCCCAAGATGGGCAGTGCGATGTTCATAATGGCATTTTTCTCTGCCTCCGGCGCTGGCTCCTGCCCCTCTCCTACCGGCACATCACCAAACCGCATAATCTCCCCGAGGTATTCCGTACCAAAAACCGATTTATAGTGCTCGAAAGCCTCCTCGGTATTGCCCGGAAAATTTAAATAAGTACTCACTCGTGCCATATGCCGCCCTCCGCTTATTAGTATGCTGTTAGGTAGTATACCGTTATTAAGCCCGAAATCGGTGCAAGAAATTACACATCCTATTCGTACGTGGCGGCAAGAATCCATCCCTCTTACGCTTTTTGTTATTACTGGTATACAATAGAGCCATTATGTTTGAAAATCTGATTGGTCATACGGAAATAGAATTTCTGATTTCTTTGCTAGTGGCCCTTATTTGTGGTCTGGCAATTGGCGGTGAGCGTGAATTAAGAGGGAAGCCAGCTGGGATTAGCACCCATACACTGGTTGTTTCGGCTGCTATGATTTTTGCGTTTTTATCCCACCGAATCATTGGCGGCGACCCGGCTCGTATCGCTGCCCAGATTGTCACCGGTGTCGGCTTCCTGGGGGCAGGCATCATTCTCAAATCCGAAAAGGAAAACACTGTCACGAACGTCACGACCGCGGCCAGCGCGTGGTTCTCTGCCGCAGTCGGCATGGCCATCGGTTTCAATTTCCACTTCATCGCCATCGTGGCAGCTATTTACGCTGTGATTATTTCGCGCCTGCCACACCTCTATAAGCGCGACGATTAGTTTGTGGGAAAAATAAAAACAGGCTGCCGATGACAGCCTGCTTTATCTAGTTTGAGCTTAGCTTACGCCGACTTCGCTGCAGTAAGCTCTTCGGCACCCGCTAGCTTGGTGAGTGCTTCACGAAGCGGCTCTTCGTACTCGGCAAAGTCTTTTTCAGCATCTTTCGGCTTTCCGTCCTCGCCCATCATCTCCTGCTTCAGGTGGATACCAACGGTCGGGTCGACGGTATGGACTTTCAGCCAATCAAGCACATCCCGAAGATGACGGCTCGCGCTCATGCCACCATCAATGAAACCGTAACTCACAATGACAGCTGGCTTTCCTTCCCACTCCTTCACCAAATAGTCGATTGCATTCTTCAGCGAAGATGGCATCCCACGGTTATACTCTGCAGTCAGGAATATATAGCCGTCAGCCGCCGCAATCTTCTCACTCCAGGCAACTGCATGCTTCTTAGTGGAAGACTTATAAGCTGGCGGGGTCGCCTCATCAAAGAACGGTAAATTTACCTCCTTCAGATCAACTACTTCAAGCTCTATCTCCTCATGGGCGCCAGCCAGCTGCTGGACCCAGTCGGCTATCGATGGCGCGACGCGTCCTTCGCGAGTACTACCGATAATGAGTTGAATTTTTTTGGACATACTAAAAATACCCCCTTCCTTTTGGCTGTGGTATAATTAACCTTAATTAGTACTATTGATTATAAAGTACTATAATTTTTATAGCAAGTCATATGAGCAAAACTACTGCCGCACCAAGTGAAATCTGCGATCCGTCGACCACCCCTCAGCTGGTGGACGATGCTATTCGTATTGTTGGCGATTTCTGGACCCTCAGAATCATCGGAGCGATAGCGGGCGGGGAAATGAGATTTTGTGAACTGGAGCGGGCAATCCCCTCTATTAATCCGGCGACACTAACCAAGCGCCTGAAGCGCATGGAAGAAAACGGCCTGATCCTTCGGCACACCGCTGCGGTAGACAAACAGTCAGTAGTCTATACGCTTACTGAAATGGGGCTTGATACATTGCCGATTCTTGACTCCATCAAGCACTTCACTGAGCAGCATTTAGCTGGATCGAGCCTTAAGGCTACTGCCTAGCATGAAGCCGTATCTGTGGTAGAATACCTTCCTGTGTTGATAAATTATGGTGATGTTATTACGTGAAATAGAAGAGTTTGTCAGTTCGCCAAACGCGCTGCGGTCGGTGTTTATTCTGCTGCTTTCAATGCTGTTCGCCTACTGGCTCAGCCACTTCGTTGCCAAGCTTATTATCAAGGTAGCCCGGCTGATTGCTGCACGGGCTGACCATGCCAGCACGGTCAATAAATCCCTGAGGCTCAGAAGGCTTGAGACCTATCTCAGTGTCACTATCGCACTCGTCCGTGCGGTGATCGTTGGAACGGTAGCCTTCTATGTATGGCAGGTATTAAGCCCGACAGCCAGCTTCTCGACTGCCGCCATTGGTGCCAGCGCCTTCTTCGTCGTGATTGCCGGTGCGACCGTGGGAATGATCCTGCGCGACCTGACGGCGGGAGCGACTATGATTATCGAACGCTGGTTTGATGTGGGAGACTACATCCGCATCGAACCCTTCGCTGATGTCGGCGGCGTTGTTGAGCGCATAACACTTCGCTCCACTAAACTGCGCAATATGAACGGCGAAGTTATTTGGATGCACAACCAATACATTCAAGGTGTGCGCGTTACTCCAAACGGCAGCCGAACTTTGGCAATCGATATATACGTCAACAATGAAAAGGTTGGGCAGAATCTGATAGAAAAAGCTATTGCAACCATGCCGGTCGGTCCGCTCACCGTAATCAAGAAAATGCAGATCATCCGCAAGGAGCAATGGGGAGATCATCTTTGGCTGTTTACCGTAGTCGGGCAGACTCCACCTGGCCGTGAATGGCTGCTCAACGAATATTTCGTGGGTTCACTCAAGGACCTGGACTCCAAGCGCCGTGGCCCCAATACGCTGGTACGTCAGCCGCTCGTACGTTTCGACGACCCGGCAGCAGAGCGCAGTTTCCGGCGAGCGATCAGAACTATCGGCACCTCACAGCCCCCATCCTCTCCGCCGCAAAGCTAGCGTCGCTGTCGACAGATTCGCAGCCCATCATCGTCCAGGCCGCGCGGCTCTTCTCTGTCTTCATCACCTCTATCTTCTTCGTCCTCCTCTTCCTCAGGAGGAGTCTCTTCATCACCACGCTCCCCGCCAACTCCACCTGGCTCAGCTGACTCCTCCGGCTCTGGCTGCGGTTCACTTGGCGGCTCAGGCACTGGCACGGGCACAGGCGGCGCCACCATACGCTCCTCACCGAGCAGCTTCCAATTCATGTCGTAATACAAATGGATACTGTCATAATCATCCGGACTGCTGTCCCGATCCACGCGCAGCCTATACGCCGACTGCCCCTGATAGTAGGACTTCCGAGCTTGAGTTACGGCAAATCCCTGATATTTCATTTGCGCGTAATCAAGTACCTCGAAGGGGACGCCGATATCGTCAATGTAGCTAAGCGGATAGACCGGCTTTGTTGTCTCAGTCGGAACCGACGACTGTCCTTGCGCATGCAGAACTGTCGCTCCGCTTAATCCTATACAAATAATTGCGATGCCGGCTGCGATACGCTTCTTCATGGTCGCCTCCCTCCAGCTCTCAATACCGTAGATACTATACGGCGACCGTTTTTAGCGTTCCGTTATATATTTAACAATTAATAAAGCTATCGTAGTGTGAAGTGTGGCACGGAAGGGGGTGAATGACAGTCGTCACTCAAACCCCCCTCCGTACCGGAAGGCCGTCCTAGGGACGAGGCTTACCGAGGGCGATACGACGCCACAGGGAGAGACCGCCAATGATGGCGAGCCCCATCAATATGAGGGTCAGACTGAACAGGAGCGATCCTGCGATGCTGACACCGGTGGCGGCAAGCATGCCTCCTCCTTTTTGTCCGTACATAACTATTTCTCACCTCCTTCAGCTGCATACTGCAAACTCCATCTGTCTTTCTTCTGCCTGGTCAGTCGACCGTGCAGAACTTCAAGCCATGCGGCGATGAACCAGCCAGCCCGCATCCAGGCAAATAGCTCCTGGGGCAGTAACGTGGCAGCCATCAGTATATCTCTCTTGTCCCGGTGCGGGATAAGGAAGGCTGATGCCGTATCATACGCGATGAACACCACAGGGAAGATCAGCCAGAACCAGCTCGGCCTGAGTGATCCATATGGCGTCATAGCGATGATTAGCAGCGCTACCCAGATTAACCGAGCCGTGCCGGCAATGAGTCCGCAAAACTGCTGCCACCAGTCAACCAGCGTTAACCGGTTCACGCCAATGCGCAACAGATCGTCGACTGTGCCGACTTGCCATTTCATGCGCTGGGCCCAAAGTGACCTGATAGTGCGCATCGCATCAGTATAGGCCCGGACCGTCGGTGACACCTGGCAGTAGAATCCCAGCTCGCGTATCTGATACGTAAGCTCGAAGTCCTCTACTAGCGAATCGTACGACCACGGGCCGTCGCGACCGGTTTGAGCCACCACCGCTTTGAGCACTGAATTACGCATTGCACAGCCGGTACCGGCAAGGACACTGGTCCAGCCTCGCTTCAGGCCGGTTACTGTCCATTTAGCGAACTCGGCACGTTGCAAACGCACCAAGAACTCACCGCCCAGCATAGTGAACTTGGACGATGAGCCGCCAAGCCGGGAGTCCTCACAGAACTCCATGACCCAATCCTTAACCGCGTTTGGCGGTAGGCTCGTGTCAGCGTCAAGCGTGACAAGCACGTCCGCTTGTGACGCAAAATTATTCCAGGCCCAGTTCAGGGCGCCGGACTTCTTGTGGACATTACCTACGGTCTGAACGACACGGACGATATCTCCTTCATACTTTCGGGCAATCTCGTAAGTATCATCGGTGCAATTGTCACAGATGACAACAATCGCATCTGGGACTCGCTGCTGTTGCAGCAATGCCTCGATGGTTGCAGCAATCGAAGCCGCCTCATTATGGGCTGGCACGAGTGCAACGACTTTCAACGCCGAAGGGCATGGCAAAGGCGGAATTTCCACCTTTGGTCCTGACCGACTGCGTAGGTATTGTGAAAGCACAGGGCTCACTTTCGATGGTTGAGGTATAGGGGGACGAAAAAGGGCATTAAAAAAACCAGTTGCCTGGATTTTTAATAATACTATTTTAACATTTTATAAAATTTATGCAAGACATTATCAAGGGTGAATTTCCGCATCACACATACTACCCCCCTGACAGCACGTCGTGATGACACTGCGGCTGCAGATAGGGCACTACGGACTTTTTGCATGACTATAGCGAATGATTGTGTACAATACCTACCATAATGAAGCGAATAATTATCGACGTACGAGAACCAGAAGAGTTTCAAAGCAACAGTATCGCTGGGGTTATCAATATTCCGCTCAACGAACTGATGAGCGGGTCGTCGATATTAGCCTCCATACCGAAAGATGTGCAACTTATCGTCTTCTGTCGAACTGGGAACCGCTCTGAAGCGGCGCTAAAATTTTTAAAGGAACAAGGATTCGCTAATGTCATCAACGGCATCAACAGATATAACGTTGAGGGTATCCTCAAGTCAGAGTAAGCCTCGGCTCCAGACTTAGATTCGCGCAAACAGCTCTATGTGAACTTATTCGCTGCAAGCAGCCATGCGTCCCCCTCATACTCATCAATGCCAGATAAGTATGAGGGGGAATAGTATGGACATAAGCTCAGCCGTCACACTGCACACAGGCAACACCATGCCGGTAATGGGATTGGGAACCTGGCAATTGACCAATGATACACCCACAGTAGTAGCAACCGCCTTAGGGCTCGGCTATCCGATGATCGATACTGCCAGCGACTACGGGACACAGCCCGGCATCGGCGAGGGGATCAAACGGAGTGGTGCAGCGCGCGAGGAATACTATATGGTCATCAAAGTAGAAGAGATGGACAATGCTTATGAGGCAACAAAAGCTTATCTGCAGGAGCTTGACATACAATATGCTAATCTGACCCTCATACACCGGCCGCCGCCTTCAGGGGTCGGTATCGAGCTGTGGAACGGCCTGATTCGTGCCCGCAATGAGGGCCTGACTAAAGATATCGGTGTCAGCAACTACTCTATTCCGCAAATCCGGGAACTGACCGAAAATAGCGGCGAACTGCCAGCCGTCAATCAGATTGAGTGGAGCCCGTTTGGGTGCAGTGAGGAAATGCTGGACTTCTGTCAGGAGCAACAGATCATCATACAAGCCTACAGCCCGCTAACCCGCGCCAAACGCCTGAATGACGAGGCGCTCACGGAAATTGCGGGACATTACGGCAAGTCAGCGGCGCAAATTCTCATCAGGTGGAACCTGCAGCTTGGTACGGTGCCACTGCCAAAAGCCAACCAACGTAAGCACCTGGAAGAGAACATTAATGTCTTTGATTTTGAAATAAACGCCGATGATATGGCGACGCTAAACGGGCTTAACGAGGCCTACTCCTCGCTCGGCGGACTGCCCTACATCTAGACTTACGCCAACCTCCCTCTGTTATAATTAATGTATGTCTCGATCAAAACCACGCTACTGGTTCAAACGGCGGCGCTTTGGGTTTGGATGGATCCCCGTCACACCTGAAGGGTGGCTGACTATCGCCATATACATAGCTATCGTGATCGGTGCCAGCAAATTACTCCCGCTCCCTAGAGCTGAAGGTGACCCAGAGAGCCAGGCCATGACGTATACCGCTGTCTTCATGGCCGCAACGGTACTGCTCCTAATCATCTCGTATACCAAAGGACCGAAGCCTCGCTGGCGCTGGGGCAGCAAGCCAGGTGACAATCCTGATGAAGATTTTTGACAGCGGTATTATTTCGCTACCCGATGAAACATCCTAAGCCAGGACTTTTACGAGCGTAGACTGAAGCGCATACATGCACCTTGCCGTACATAGCTGTGATCTATCTTATAGATTCATGACTCGCACTGCCTGATACTGGCAGGCACAAACCACGGGGAGGGCAGTTATGAAAAGCAAGGGTAATGCGGCCTTATGGATCATCGTTGCAATAGCGGTGCTTATTCTAGGAGGGATATTGCTCTATAACCTTATCAGTAACGATAACGATCAGGCTGCCAATGACGTGACAAATGACGTCACAGAAACTTTTGACGATGCTACGGGCAACAATACAGGAGAAGGCGACATACTGAGCCGTATTATTGACTCCCCCGAGTCCTACTATGGCCAGCAGGTAACGGTCAGTGGAGAAATCCAGGATCTGTATAATCAGAGAGTTTTCAAGATCTCAGATCAAACTGTGGGCGATGAATTGCTTGTTATAACCAGGCAGCCGCTCTCAGAGGAACAGGCATCTGAGGCTGAGGCGCTTCTGGAGGATAATGCCGATGTAAGCGCAACTGGAACCGTGCGCCAGTTTACTACGGCTGATGTGGAATCTGAGTTTGGCATCGATATCCCCGAAGCCATAGAAACAACATACGTAAACCGACCGGTACTCGTCGCGGACAGCATCCGCTTCAGCGATAACCGCACAATCTTTGACTTCACCCAAGGTCCTGAAGGGCCTGGGCAGTAGGTCCTTGCTGATTCCGGCGGTCATCGACACTTTAGCCTACATGTTGCCGCAGCCGCTGCTGGCGCCACAGATTACGGCAATCAATCAAGGGAGAAATTATACTGCAAGCAATTCGTTCATTGCTTAGAATATTTGCACGGTAAGAGGGATGTCTCATGGCCCATCCTGCAGTCGGCAGCAATGAACTAAATAGCGCGGTTGAGGATGCCCATGACACTCTCCTGAGCGCCCAAACGATCTTCCCTTTCATACTCTTTCCTGACTCCATAACTGTCGATCGGGTCAAAGTTACGATAACCAAGCGGGCGTTCTTCAAAACAGCAGAAGTAATCAGCATTCAAATCGAAGATGTGCTAAACGTCGAGGTGGACGTGGGGCCGTTCTTTGGATCTCTCAAGATTTGGACCCGATTTTTCACCGATCATCCAATGATGATTAACTACCTCTCCAGACAAGATGCAATCGACATCAAACAGCTACTTCAGGGCTATATCATTGCCCGCAATAAAGAAATAGATGCTCGCACATTGCCAAGGAGGAGCTGGTGCCAATGCTTATGCAGCTCGGCCAAGCCGCGCCGGAGTGAGATACCGCATCATCAACAATTGCAATAATTATCACAGTCAACACCCCTTTGTCAGTCATACAATGGCAGCATTAACAATAGGAGGGCGTATGTTACTCACAATCGTGTTGGTTCTGGTGGCCTTGTGGCTGCTTGGCTTTATCGGCGATATCGGCGGCAACTTAATACACTTGCTGCTCGTCGTAGCCTTGATAGTTCTAATCTACAACCTGATAGTAGGGCGGCGCGGAGTTTAGACTAATCTACCACTCCCGATCAAGGATTGGCTCGATATCACCCTGAAGTGCTATATGACCCCGTGGCAGTCCGTCGAGCGTGGGATAATCATCAATAGGATTAGGGCGCTCCAGGTTACTGTATCCATCAGTCACACCTGTCTTATGGGCTGCCCAGCAGGCTACGTCACCGAGGCTGGCTAATACTACTTTATTAAATGCCGCTCTCGCCTCAGGGCCGTCATACAGCCTGTTCTCGCCGTTTTCATATGGATTTCTAACCATACATATATTATAACATACTTGTTATGTTTATGCAATACTTCTCGTAACTGACTGTCTTCTCTTTCCCTGTCTGACCAACAGCACCTTCCCCTTGACATCCCCAGTAGCTAGCCAGCCAAAGTGTCGGCTGTCCTTGCTCTTAGCCGGATTATCTCCCGCCGCGAACAGTTTGCCATCACGGATATAGAGAATGCGCTTAATCTTCTCCATCCCCTCATGCTCAATGACTACCACATCTCGCGGCTTCAGGCGTACAAACCAACGCCAACAAAGCACCAGCCTGCCATGCATAAGTGTCGGTGCCATACTTTCGCCAACAATGCGGCGCAGCATGAGCGGCCAGCTGAGACTGTGCCTAGGCCTTCTTTGTGGCGCTGAAGACATTCGCCACCTCCGCTATGAGATCCAGCAGCTTCTGACCAGAGGCAGGATCAACCGACTTCTTAGTATCCCCCGCCGCCTTAGTCGCCCGCCAAAACAAATCGTGCAAATCCGGGAATTGCTCTAGATGCTCCGGCTTGAAGTAATCAGTCCACAGTACCCACAGATGATGCTTAACCAGCTCTGCCCGCTGCTCTTTGATAACAATCGCCCGCATCTTGTCTTCGTCGTGCAGGTCGGCGTATTTCTTCTGAATCATATGCACAGATTCGGCCTCAATACGAGCCTGTGCCGGATCATAGACACCGCACGGCAAATCACAGTGCGCGTACACGGGCTTGATAAACTTCTGTAATATCATAACCTTACCCCCTATCTAAGATTCAATTATAGCAAGTCTTTGGCGATATGACTGATGCTGAGGAGCTCTTCTGTGTTTAGTGGCGTGCAGATTCCCACCAAGTGGTCCGGCAGTACCGGAGATCGGTCCGGTGCCTCAACCCCAAGCAGCTGACTGGTAAACTGGCGACTTCTCGCATATGCCAGACGATCTTCCAGCACTTCGCCCAAATGCTGACGGATTTCCTGCTTGAGCGTAAGTCGGTCGCGACACACCGCGATCAAGCCCATTCCTGACGCGATGCGCCATTCCGTAATGTCGCGAAACCGCTCACTTCCCGGGTCAAGCGACACCACTTCACGCCCGATTTGAACCGGGCTTATAGGAGCGGTAAAGTTTATCCTGTTCTCTCTTTGCAGGACATGCTTAGCAAGTATTGTCGTGGTATAGAGGCGGCTAATCGGCTCGCGTAGTCGCTGTTCAGTCGCGTCGTCCATAGTTTCTAGCGGTATCGTCAAAGACTCCAGATCATCAAAGTTACGGTCGATGGCAAACCCCCAGCCCTCTTCGCTATACGAAGCCCGGACATGTGGTGTCGAACTGACATCCCTTGTCAGTACGCCAATATTCGCAGGCACCTCAGTCCCGTATGTCCGTTGGAGTATCCTACGAATAGCACGGTATGAGGCTTGGTCAACTTCTGAAAATTCGACTGGCGGCGGCTGCGTTTCAGCAGTAACCGCTCGCTTCTGTCTCAGCGAATCCCTGAAATCGTCGAGAGAAATCACTTCCGCAATAGGCCTGCTTGATCGCTCCATAATCTACTCCTCCACCCTTTTTGCATTATGACTGCGCCACTTCTCAATCTCGGCATGATGTCCGCTCAAAAGCACGTCAGGCACTTTCATTCCCCTAAACTCTTCCGGCCGCGTATACTGCGGAAACTCGATATAGATATCATCTTCTTGAAACGACTCCACTTCCGCACTTGTTTCACCGCCAAGCACACCCGGAAGGAGCCTCACGACACTGTCGATAATGACCATTGCGGGTAATTCACCGCCAGTCAGGATGTAATTGCCAATACAATACTGCTTGTCGACAAACTCCGTAATCCGCTCGTCATATCCTTCGTAGCGCGGACAGACAATGATCAAATCCCTGCACTGCCCGGCAAGCATCTTTGCATCAGACTGTTTGTACTGCTTGCCGCGGGGAGTTGGAAGAATCACACACACCGAATCACTTTCTGCTTGTTGTCTCGCGTGCTCAATGGCTGCCACCACGGGCTCTGGCTTCAGCAGCATGCCGTCGCCTCCACCGTATGGTGTGTCATCTACCTGCTTCCGGGGACCGATACCAAAATCACGCAAGTTAACATAGTTGACGCTTACCGCGCCCTTATCTTGCGCCTTCCACAGCATGCTAGCATTCATGACCCCAGGAAACATTTCTGGGAAAAGTGTTATTACCTGTATTTTCATATATAGCAATATTGTTGTTTGGTGATTGACTATTACTTATTTAGATAGTATAGTATTTTCGTTAGTAGTTTGTAAAGTTTTAAAGGTGTAAGACTTATGATAAACAAGGAATCATGCATTAATCCAGATGTTGCTCAGAAAATTGCCGGCAGTATCGATGATATAACCGAGCTAAATAACGTAAGCTATAATCAGACTATTCATGGCGATCTAAGATGTACTAGTATCCTCACTACCCTGGGACGCGAAGGCATTAAGGCAGCTCAATACTACCAGGATAGAGATGGACGACCCATACACACTGAAAGCCAGTTTCAGATCGACATGGGCGGCATTGTGTACTCCGGTAACGTGAAAGGTCCGGAAATCTCATTCTTCCTCCTTCCAAACGGAGAAGACCCGGCACAGGCAGCTGACAAAGTTGCGAACCGATTAACCGAAGTAGTAGAGCGCTATGCAAACAACGATTAGCATTGGCAAAAATTCGAAACCGCACCAAAAAGACCCGGATTTACCGGGTCTTTTTGTCACATAAAGCTCCCATCCGTCAGCTAATGCCTCTGGATGGCTCGCAATGAGCTTTTTTCGTTTTGTTTTTTGGCTTCTCGTCGCGAACGACTGCCCATAACTATAACCATACCGCTTCCGCTTTGCAAGCCAAAAGGTGACACCCACTCTGAGATTGAGGGAAGGTCATGAAGCGCAAGTCAGTGACATAAAAACGCCCTGACAGCAATCAGGGCGTTTTTCTGGATCATATCCATAAACCTATAAATCGAGGTCGTCCAGCTCCTCTAGCTCCTTGCGGGTCTTGCTGACTACGCTCTCGCTTTCATCCTGCACTCCGTCATCATCAGCAGTGATGTCGTCTGCAGTAGCAGAGTCGCCGCCGTCACTCTCATACCGGCCCTCGCCGTTATCTACGATCTTGAGGTTATAGCGTGCATCATTCTTAGTACCTAACGCCCGCAACAGTGTTCGCAAGCTTTGAGCTGTAGCACCGCGCTTACCAATCACTCGGCCAAGATCTTCGGGGTCTACGGTCAACTCGAGCAATACACCCTTCTCATCGATGCGACGCTCTACTTGAACTGCATCCGGATTGCCGACGAGTGACTTTACGATATATTCAACAAACTGCTGGTCAATACTGCTGCTCATGTCAGAAGCTCCTTTAGGTTACAGACTCAACCTAGTATACCAAGCAGCAGTTGGCACGTGAATAGGAAACTGCTTATTCTTCAGATTTGTCAGGAGTTTCTGCTGGAGTCTCCTCGGCTGGAGTGTCAGCAGCCTCAGCGACAGGTGCCTCTTCTTTAGGCTGGTTGCGGCGGAGCTTTTCAGGATTACGGATAGTGCGTGTCTTTTCATTCGCAGCCTTAACCCATGACGGTAGTGCGATTCCTTCGCTCTGAAACAGCTTAGCGACACGCTCCGAAGGCTGTGCGCCGTTCTTGAGATAAAATTCAGCCTTCTCCTTGGTTAGGGTAGACTTTTTGGTGTGCGGATCATAGCTGCCAAGCAGAGCCACGAACTTACCGCTGGAAGGCGTTTGGCGGGAATCCTGTACCACGACACGGAAACTGGCGTGCCCCTTACGTCCGGTGCGTTGCATGCGAATAGCTAACATGTGATAACTTTTTACTCCAGATTAGTTGTTGTAAATTGATTCAGGTTCGTATTTTACAGGGAAACAACAGATATGTCAACCTAAGGGACCGCTGTCAATCTTCGTATTTCGTCAAAGCGTCCTCGGCGGCTTTTTGCTGACCTGCCTGCTTACTCGGACCAATGCCCTTACCCTTCATTTTGCCGTTTACGAATACGCCAACAGTAAAGGTCTTGTCATGATCCGGCCCCTCTTCTTCCAGCACCTTATACACCGGCGTATACCCCTCGGTGCTCTGCACCAATTCCTGTAAATGAGACTTTGGATCCATCCACGAACCGGAGCGCAGTATCTCTTCAAATGTACTGAGTACTGACCGCTCAATAAATGCCTTAGCCGCCTCATAGCCCTGATCCAGGTATAAGGCTCCTACCACCGCCTCATAGCAGTTGGCAAGAATCTGTGCCCGGGCCCGCTCCGTGCCACGCCGCTCACCGCGACTGAGTCGAAGCAGTGGCTCAAAATCGTGCCTGGCAGCTGCCGCGCTGATACTCTCAGTACGCACCAACGCGCTGCGCCAGTTGGTAAGTGTCCCTTCCGGCTCGTTAAAATTAGCGTACAGGTACTCTGTTACCACAAGCTCAAGCACAGCGTCGCCGAGGAACTCAAGACGTTCGTTGTGCTCTTTGGCCGTCTTCTTGTGCTCATTCACGTACGAACGGTGGGTAAATGCAGTAACAAGCAGCTCGATGTTTTTGAACGTAACATTTAATTGCTCTTGAGCAAACTGTTGGTATTGTGAGGTATCTTGCATATGGAATTATTTGGTATCGCGGATTTTCTTCAGGCCGAGCAGTATTATCTTACCTATATCTTCGTACTCTATCTTATCAAGTGCTTCGCTCGCAGAAAACCACTTTATGCCGTTCATCCAATCCTCAGGCTTTAAGTTATCGGTGTCGCCTTTGGCCTCAACCAGAAATATCTCGGTACTCATCAGCACAAGACTGGAAGCACGCCGGTATCGGAAGTTGATCTTCCCTAACCAATTGAGCACCCGCATTTCCTGCAGGCCTGTCTCTTCGCGGATTTCACGCTCAGCCGTCTGCTTGGCCGACTCTCCTTCCTCGATGTGACCCTTTGGAATTGTCCAACGATCTTTGGCGTCTTGAATCAGCAATATCTCAATCCTGTTGTCCTTGCCACGACGAAACACTATGCCGCCTGCGGTTGGCTCACGAACAACTTCGCTAATCGCCGGACGACGCCGGTTTACGAACTTCTTTATGCCTTGGAATGGCTTAGGTCTTTTCATTAAGCTTCTTCGCTTTCTTAGCCTTTGCCCCAGCAGTGCCGGCGGTTGCTTCCTCCTTCTGACGAAGCACCGTTCCCAGCACGCCATTGACAAATTTAGAGGAGTTATCGCCACCAAACGCCTTGGCAAGCTCAACTGCCTCATTGATGACTACTTTAGGCGGCACTGACTGCTGGTGGAGCAACTCGTACAGCCCGATCCGAAGCACCACACGGTCCATGCGCGCAATCTGGTCAATCGGCCACTCCGGTGCAATAGGTTGCAATGTTTTATCTAACTCTTTTTCGTGCTCAGTAACACCATGGACTAGTTGTTTGACAAATTCCTGATCTTCGACTGTCTCTCGGTAGCGACCGATATTCCTGGAAAGTACCTCTTCGACACGAAACGAAGCATCGTCGCAGTCCTTGCGAAAATCCTGCTCATACAGCGTTTGCAAAGCGATGATGCGGCCGAGGTGACGATTAGATGCCATGTTGTTAAAATGTTACATTCCGTTTATGGTACTTCTAGTATACCCTAAAGCGGACTAGGCTTAGGCGCTTTTACCGGATTCGCGTCGAGTCGTATATGCCTTAACTGGTGATTTGGCGTTTACTTGACGAGCCAACTTTACAACAAGGTGACTGCGCCGTGCGCCAGTCTTGCGGGGACTAGTACGTTTCTTGGGTTTACCCATGCTTAAAACATCTCCTTCTGGATGATTATGATAGCGTGTTGCGCTTAATAATACCGTAATTTGGCTTTTTATTCAAGCATAATGCTTGGAAACAGCTATTGCTTAAATCAAGATTTCGTGGTATAATTGTTGTTATGGACCAACGCAAGAGCAAAACAGTTGCAGTCACCGACAGTAGGGAGCGGCTCTCCCGGCAAGTCAGCCAGGATCGCCAGGAGATAGCCCGCTGGCAAGCAGCAACAAATGCTCTTGGCAAAATTGCAACCCGAATGCAGGACACGGCGTACCGTGCCCAGCTCCTGCCGCCAGCCACAGATCGTGAACAGCTCAATACCGTGCGGCTTATCAATGAAGTGCCGGAAAATAATGTTATAGATGCTACGGACCGATTCCATGGCCGATTAGGCGAAACTGTGCTGCACCTGGCAGAGCCAGACCTCAAGCCTAGCAGCGACCAAGACGACAGTATTGCCTAACGGACCGCGAAGCTGACCAGCTTGCCCGGCACATATACTGTTTTGATGATTTCTTTTCCGTCCAGATAACTTTGGACCTTCTCGTCGCTTTTCGCTGCATCGGTAATCACACCTTCATCGCTGTCTGCAGGAACAACAATAGTCGCACGCACCTTGCCATTGACTTGGACGACCAGCTTCATAGTCTCCGAGACGAGATACTTATCGTCATACGCCGGCCACTCACTGATGTGGATCGACTCCTCATGACCTAACTGCTGCCACAACTCTTCCGCAATATGAGGCGCAAATGGCGCTAGCAACTTCAGGAGCGACTCTAATGTGTCTTGCCAGCCATCAGAAGCATAGCCGTCCTCCGCCTTAACCTTATATAGCTGATTTACCCATTCCATCATCGCGGCAATAGCGGTATTGAAGCCCAGCTCCTCCATGTCCATTGAAACCCGCTTGATAGCCTGATGTTTTGCTCGCAGTAACTGCTGTGACATTTCACCGGATGTTTCACCTGCCTCCTTGCTGAGATACTCCTGGCATAGTGTCCATACCCGCTGCAAGAAGCGGAACGATCCACCCATACCTTCCACGCTCCAGGCGGCAGACTGGTTCCACGGACCGATAAAGAGCTCCATGATGCGTATTGCGTCGGCACCATAACCCTGCTCAATCAGACCGTCCGGCTCAATTGTATTGCCCTTGCTTTTACTCATCTTCTGACCATCCGGCGCAAGAATCATGCCCTGGTTGCGAAGCGTCTTAAACGGTTCGTAAAAGCTAATCAGACCTTCGTCGTACATGACCTTAGTCCAGAATCGGGCATACAGCAGATGCATGACTGCATGCTCGGCGCCGCCGATATAATCATCGACAGGCAGCCAGAACTCAGCCTTGTCCTTGCTGAATGGCTGTTCGTCATTGTGCGGATCGGCAAAGCGCAGGAAATACCAGCTGCTGCAGGCAAAACCATCCATGGTATCTGTTTCGCGCTCGGCGGGCCCTCCGCATTTCGGACAATTCGTATTGACGAATTCCGGTACCCGAGCCAAAGGACTGCGCCCGTCACCACTCGGCTCGAAGCTTTTGATTTCCGGCAATGTTACCGGCAACTGCTCTTCCGGCACGGCAACTGCACCGTCTTTCGGGCAGTGGATGATCGGAATAGGCGCACCCCAATATCGCTGGCGGCTGATCAGCCAATCGCGCATTTTGTAATTAACCTGCTCTTCGGCCACTCCAGCTTTACTCAGATCAAAGACAATCTGATCGCGCATTTCAGCTGAATTCATCCCGGTATAGTCGCCGGAATTCATCACGGCTCCTTCGCCGGCATAGCACCCTTCAAAACCCTCAGGCTTCTCTATTACTTCGATAATCGGCAGTTCAAACTTGGTGGCAAACTCCCAGTCCCGTTCATCATGAGCCGGAACCGCCATAATCGCGCCGGTGCCATAACCCATCAGCACGTAATCAGCGATCCAAACCGGTATTTTCTCACCGTTTACCGGATTGATTGCATGTGCGCCCGTGAAGACGCCGGTCTTTTCCCGATCTGTCTCTTGTCGTTCGATATCACTCTTAGCCAGTGCCGCCTTAACGTAGGTTTCGACATCCTGCCGCTGCTCATCAGTCACTATCTCGGCCACCAGCGGATGTTCCGGTGCCAGCACCATAAAAGTGGCACCGAATAAGGTATCTGGCCGGGTAGTAAACACCCGGATTGCTTGATCACTGTCGTCAAGCTTGAAGTCGACCTCAGCACCCTTGCTTCTGCCGATCCAGTTTCGCTGCATGGTCTTAATAGAATCTGACCAGTTGACATCATCGAGATCTTGCGCAAGCCGGTCAGCATACTCGGTTATCTTAAAGAACCATTGCTTGAGCGCCTTTTTCTCAACCGCATTTCCGCAGCGCCAGCACTTACCATTCTCGACCTGCTCGTTGGCCAGCACCGTCTTGTCTACCGGACACCACCATTGGAGACTCTCTTCCTGATATGCCAAACCTTTCCGGAACAGCAGCAGGAAGAACCATTGGGTCCACTTATAGTACTTTGGATCCGTGCTGTCGATTTCTCTTGACCAGTCGTAGCTGAATCCCATTTGGGTCAGCTGCTGCTTGAATTTCGCAGTATTCTCATCAATTGCTACCCGCGGACTGACCTTGTTCTTAATGGCATAGTTTTCCGCCGGCAAGCCAAAGGCATCCCATCCCATCGGGTACAGTACGTTATAGCCACGCATGCGGTTGTATCGTGCGACGGCGTCACCGATGGTGTAGTTGCGAACGTGACCGACGTGCATGGCCGCACCGCTTGGGTACGGAAAATATTCCAGAACATACCTCTTCGGCTTGTCTGGATCTTCGGTGGTCCGATAGATCCCACTCTCCTCCCAGGCACGCTGCCATTTGGGCTCAATCTCTTTTGGGTTGTATCGCTTCATCAGACCCACCTTACCATAACAGAGGCGGATTTTCTATTACACAACATTGCGGCGCCTTTAAAACTGCTGCAAATAATTTGTAGAAAAAGTCGTCTCGAGTTTAGCCTTTTCCTTAAAACGCTCCATACCCAGCGCCAACAACTTCTCCACGAGATCAACACTGGAAATACCAGCAGCTCTCCAATTATGAGCATATAAACCGCCCGGTAATGGGTTTACTTCGTTGAAATAAATCTTCTTAGTCTTGCTGTCAATCAGCAGGTCCACCCGCGCAATTCCGCTGCAGCCCAGTGCACGGTAAACTGATTTGGCAGTCTTAAGCGAGCCTTCGTATAGATCCTTGGGAATTTCAGCCGGCAGCTTACTGTAGCCTTGTGCACCCTGGGAACCCTTCTTGCTGCCCCCTTTCCCTTTCTTGCCACCCTGCATGTACTTGGTGTCAAAATCAAAGAAGTCCTCGGTATGCAGCAGCGGCTGCTCGACCATAGCTGGCGTCAATTCTTCGTTGCCCATTATCGGTACCGTTACCTCGATTAGATTCGGCACCGCCTCCTCTACGAGCGCCCTGTCATCGTAATGCAAAGCTACCTCTATGGCGTTTTCCAGCTCTCCCTTATCAGTCACTCGCGTGATGCCGATACTCGATCCTAAATGAGCTGGCTTAACGAACAGTGGGTATTTCAACGACGCGTTAATGGCTTTTACGAATCGTGTGTGGTCGTTTTCATACTCGTGTTTGGTGAAATGAATAAATTTCGGAGTAGGTATGTCGCTGACTTGCGCCATAAGCTTCGATAGCACCTTATCCATCGCTAGCACGCTTGCTGTCACGCCACACCCGACATACGGTACGCTGGCCATCTCCAGCACAGCCATAAGCTCACCGTCCTCTCCGTGCGTTCCGTGCGTAGCCGGAAAAACTATATCAACTTTAGTTTTCTTTGGACGTAAACCCTGGCTCACCAACGTCAAGCCGCTGCCGATCTCCAGCAAAATGGGCTTTTCGCTTTTTAAGAATGTGTCAATCTTGCCGGAGGTGAATAACCTAATATCCTTAAGTTTCGGGCTCGAAAACCAGCGCCCGTCTTTCGCGATATACACCGGCACGACTGTATATTTTCCACTCAATTCAAGAGGCTTAATAACTGAGGCGAGGGCAGTGACGATAGATACGTCGTGCTCAGCCGAGCGTGACCCGAACACGACAGCAACAGTTTGCTTATTCATGACTGTAGTATATCAAGGTCAGCTTTGGGATTTACACAAACGTGGAAGCAGTGCTCCCGCGTCCAAGGTGCTTCTTCGACGAAGTTTACAATGTCGTGGTCCGCAAGCCTGTCAAGGACACCCCTAACAGAAGCGCGAACCCCTGCAATATCGTTCGCATAACTATTGTAGAGCTCGGGATTACGGGGGTTAACCGGCACACTGCTCACCCGCTTACCGCCGCTAAACCCGCTAACATACATCCCGCAGGCATCAATGTCAAACGACCAGCCGAACTCATGACTGCTCGAACCGCTTTCGGACGGCATCGCGATAACCCGACCGCCAGCACTAGATAGCTTATTTTGATATTCACTGCTTCGAACTAAAGAAGTAATCGACAGCTGATCATTGGTTGCATTTTCGAGCATCGCCTCTTTCGCTACATACTCCAGCACACGCTTCGCATGCGGCCTGATATACGGCTGTGAATAATCTCTACTCTCATTGCGCAGACGCCGGATGGTAATATATCCGGCACCTACCGATACTTTAGTAAGCCGCCTTGTAGCTATGGCGCTTGCAATCTCCTGATTATCTTTAAACGGGCGCTGCGATGTCGCCTCTATCCATTCTCGTTCGCGCTTGCACCCATCAAGCACCCGCTCCAACTCTGACTGATACTCACTCTCGCTAAAGTCGACTTTATATGACGGTAGGTCTTCTGCCAAAATTATCGGCTCTTGCTCTATTTGGTCATACTTACGCATAGTTGTCAGTCCAGTCATTCTGCATCAAAACCAGATCCCCAACGGAAACAAACTGATTGAGGTTGGTATAGAATGTCAGCGGATCCTCCGCCTCCATAACCTCGAGGTCAACCTGCTTTTCAGCGATACCCGATTTGATATATTCCGTAACAGAATTCTTCATGAGCACCACCTTGTCCGGCTTAGCTTCCGCTATCAAGCGACCGATTTCCTTGTGCACCGCCTCACTTTCCTTGCCCTGGTCGACCAAGCCGGGTGTTACATAGAGCTTCCGCTTGGCAGGCAGCTCCTTTAGTAATGTTAATCCGGCCCGAATCCCTTCAAGATTACCGTTATACGTATCATCAATAATCCAAGCACCGTCCAATTTGTACGGTTGCATCCGATGCGCGTACGGCTCCGCTTTACTCAAACCTCGCTCGATTTGCTCAATACTAAGCCCAAGTTCACGCGCTAAGGCGGCAGCGAATGCCAACGGCCCCACTTGGTGCGTACCGATCAGTTTACTGGCAACACGTATCGTTTCTTTGCCGTTTTTCAGTAAAAACGAAGTTTCACTAATGCCGAACTTCACCCTTGACACCTCCCAGCCCAACGCCCCCCGTGAGCTGTATACCGCATATTGCGGCTTGATAAATGGCCGTGCCAGCTCACTATCTCCGTTGACATAGAGCTTGCCGCTTGGCACAAACTGACTGAGTGAGAAAATATCCGCAGCCGCTTGGTCGGTCGACTTATATTCGTCCAAGTGTGCCGGCGCAATGCCGGTCACCACTCCAATATCCGGATGAGTCGACTTGGCAAATTTAGCGATATCACCAGGCTTCCCTTCTCCGTATTCAACAATCAGAATATCCTCATCACCTGAGAGTTTATGCGCAAATCTGGCATGTGAGACAGACACGTTTTTATTTGCCGGGGTAGCCGCGACTTTCTTGCCTTCACTTAAAACCGTGAGCAGTAACTCTTTCATGGATGTCTTGCCGTAACTGCCGGCAACCGCAATAGTTGTACCCGTATGGCTGGCAAAAATCTTCTCCGAAGCCTTAATCAGCTTCTGCTCACGAGGCAACACAATAATCCACCGGCCGAGCACTAGTGGCACCAGGATCAGGTGCGCCCAAACAATCGGAGCTGTCAACCATAACGCCACACCAAGATAAATCAGGGCCGTGTACACGCTCCAGAGCGCATAAATGATAACTCCGGCTGCCGCCAGCCATTGCAGCAAAATACCGGCCTTCAATGCCCGAAGCAGCCATTTGGCCGCGCCTGTCCGCTCCAGCTCCCGACGGCGCACCACCTTACTGAAGTCATCTGTGCGCCAAAACCACTTCAGATACGGCACTGCTTTATACTCCGAGCTTTGCAGCATATAGATAATAGTGGCGGGGAATCGGCGACTATAAGGACTTACTAGACTTGATAGTATCATCGCAAAAATCGCTTAACGCTGGCGTATACATACTCGGGCTGCTCTAGATGTATAAAGTGGCCAGCCTCACCGATCACCTCGAACGTTGCATTCGGAAACTTATTATGAAAAATTTCGCCGATAATCGGGGGTGTATCCTGGTCCTGCTCACCGTAAATCAGCAGGGTCGGCACCTGGAGCTTGGCAGCGTCAGCCTGTACATCATGACTAACCGTCTTCCTAAATGTCTCCTCCATGTGCCTGACCTTCAGCATGTCAGACTGCGCGACATCATACAGCTTCGTCCGCAGTTTATCCCGGGTACTTTCCGGCAGTGGCCTTGACACTACCTTGCCGGTCTTGGCAATCGCTTTAAGTACCAGTTTGCGCTTTTGCTGCCGAAGCCGCACGCCAGCCGAGGCAAGCAGCACCAAACGTTCAGCTTGTAAATAGCCTTTTGACAATCCCCGTATAGCGATAGCTCCACCATTTGAATGCCCGATAATCGCATAAGTTTTATCAATTTTTTTCTTTTTGAGGAACTCCGCGACAAATTGCGCATAGTCATCAAGATCCCACGCCATACGCGGCGGCTCCGTTTTCCCAAACCCCGGAAGATCAAGGCTAACAACACGGTACTGACCTCTGAGATCGCTGCGCAATTGCTTGAATGTCTCTTGGCTGTCGCCCCATCCATGCAGAAAAAGCACTACCTTACCCTTACCGCTGTCCTTATACTCGGTACCCAAATGATCAACGATAACTTGCATAATGTTTAGTATAGCTTATTGTACTTCTTGAAGTCGCTGCTGTAACTCTTCGATTCTGATAGCGTCGGTTGGAATTTCCACCTGACTAATCACCCCGTAATCACGGTACACCTCTTCGCGACCATCGGAGGCGTAGGTAATCTTTCGCAGCTGTCGTGACCTGACGTCAACGGTGAACTGTAACTGGATATCCGCCGATTGCGCATACTGGGCAGGATCAATCTGCTGCGCGTTCTGTAGTCCAACAATATCAATAAGGCCATTCATCATCCCGACATACGCCGAAGGATTAATAGTAACGTCATACACATACACCGGCCGGCCGTCTTCCCGCTTTTTCTCAGCCCTAGCAAAGTCGGTGCTGTAGACATTTCTTTCTCTAATGATGTCCGCTAGCCGTGCCCGCTGCCCAGGATTCAGCTGAGCAAACGGCACAATACCCAGGAAGCTCTCATTGAAGTAGCTGCTCCCGGACTCCACGACATCCTGCCAACCCCAGACACCTTCAACACTTGAAAAATCTGCTTCCTCACCTGAGGCGGTTTTCTGTGTAGTATCAATATCCTTATAACGCGCAAAGTTCCTATCCGGAGTACCAATAGTTTCGGTCACAACCGTGGTGGTGCTCTGCGGCGTATTTTCGCTGACCCTGGAGAGCCCGTATGACACATGCTGCTCACCCATCATTATCCGGAAATTCTGCTCGGTAGAGTACTGCTCACTACCTTCCTTCATGGATTTCGTGACACTGGTCGTAGACAAAGAATTGTCCAGCATGCCCCAGAAGACATTGGCTGCACTATTGTGTACATTTCGCCACCACAGCCCTCCGGAGATCGCAAAAATGATAACTCCAGCGATCAGAAGCAAGCTTAGAGGGTTGATAATTCGAGAACGCGTTGAGGAAACTGAATCTTTAGGCATACACCTTATTGTACAGTATGAAAATAAAACAAGCGGCAGAACAGACCCACCCCTTGTCCGCTTGGATGAACATGACATACCCTAAGGCCACAATCAAAACAGGCTCCTGGATTTTGGTTTTACAAAACTAGGAGGGTCCCCACCTTAGTGGGGCCTGTGTTTTACGAAACTAGACAAAGATTGAAACCGGCTGAACATACAGAAAAACCAGCTGAAGGGCTGGTTTTTCTAAATAAAAAGCCGGATTTCAATCTGGTGGAGCTACAGGGACTCGAACCCTGGACCTCTTCCATGCCATGGAAGCGCTCTAGCCAACTGAGCTACAGCCCCGTGAAATTCCGCTTAATTGTCAACCTATTGGTCGTAGCCAAGTATGCGCTACCCCAAGGCAGCATTAAGACGAACAGAGTATATCAGTTTAGAACTAAGAAAACCACCCCATGAAGAAGTGGTTTTCATTGTATTTGCATTCGTGCGCGCCCACCCGGGCTCTGTTTGTTTTATGGTGTTTATTTTTATTTAACAAAAAGAGCCAGCTAAAGCGCACGAACCACTTTAGTTATACAGCTTATGGTTGACGTCCGTCAAGCCCCACCAACTAACCGCCGAACATCTCCAGCAGCGCAGTTTCATCAATTTGCGCGGTTCCGAGTTTTTCTGCCTTCTTTAGCTTACTGGCACCGACGTTTTTACCAACTACCAGGTAGTCGGTATCCTTGCCGACAGAAGACTGGAATACACCACCCAGCGCCCTGATTCTTTCCGCTGCCTCATCCCGACTCATTTGCTCAAGCGTCCCAGTCACCACGAATCGCTTACCGGAAAGCAGCCCGCCGGCGTGGGATTCATGCACCGGCTCAACGCCGAGTTCAGAGAATTTCTCGAGCAATTTTTGGTTGTCGGGATCAGCAAACCACGCAAGGACTGACTCTGCAACCACCTCACCGACTCCATCAACACTTTTAATCTCATCCACCGTCGCTGCCGCCAAAGCCTTGATTGAACCAAAGCGCTCCGCCAGATCAATCGCAGTCTGCGAGCCAACATGCCGGATACCCAGGCCATATATGAAGCGCGGCAAAGGTGGCCGTTTACTGTTTTGTATTCCCCGTAGCAAATTCTCCGCCGACTGCTCACCAAACCGCTCCAGACTGACGAGCTGCTCCTTGCTCAGGCGGTAGATATCTGCAATGTCATTCACCAACCCGTTATCCACAAGTGCTGCGACATTTTTCTCGCCCAAAGTATCGATATCCAACGCCCCCTTGCTGGCATAGTGCTGCAGAGCACGCTTCAGCAGCAGCGGACCGGTTGCGCCCTTAACACGGTACACCACCTCGCCCTCAGGCCGAACGAAGGTAAGCCCAGGATACTGCCGCGCTAATTCCGCCGCCATATCAAATGGCACTGACTCCTTTGGCCGTAACTCAAGAAGTACCCGGTCAACTTGCGGAATGATATCGCCGGCCTTATATATCACCACCGTGTCACCGATACGGATATCCTTACGAGCAACCTCATCAGCATTGTGCAAGCTGGCGTGCTGCACAGTCGTGCCAGCCACGACTACCGGATTGAACACCGCCACTGGTGTAGCTGCACCGGTCCGACCAATACTGATGACGATATCTTTAACGACAGTCGTTGCCTCCTCAGCTGGATATTTATACGCTACCGCAGCTCTGGGGTTCTTTCCAACTGTACCCAGCCTTCGGTACAATTCGCGGTTATTAAGCTTCACCACGATACCATCAGTGTTATAGGGCAAATCATGACGCTTGTGCTCCCAAGTATTCACAAATTCCATAACGCCTTCGATATTTTGGTATATTTCATACTGCGACACCGAGAATCCAAGTGACCGCAGTGCATTAAAAGCAAAATCGTAGGTCGGCACTTCATCCGGATTATCCCTAAGCAAATCGTATGCTTTGAAGTTCAGTGGCCGGCTAGCCACCAATTGCGGATCGAGCTGACGAATCGTACCGGCCGCTAGGTTGCGCGGGTTGGCAAACACTGGCTGCCCCTGCGCTTCGCGCTCTTGGTTCAAGCGCTCAAAATCCTTTTTAAGCATGATGATCTCACCACGCACCTCGGTCCGACCGCGCAAGAACTGCCGGTACTCACTGTCTTCACGCAAGGTGAGCGGTACGCTCTTGATAGTTCGGACATTCGCTGTGACATTTTCACCGACAAAACCATCACCCCGGGTTATAGCCTGAGTTAATACACCCTCCTCATACACTAACGCGCAGGCAAGGCCGTCCATCTTAATCTCCGCATCGTACTCAAGTGTGGCATCCGGCACCAGCTTCTGCATACGCTTGACCCACGCCTCTACATCAGTCTGACTGAAGACATCGTTCAGGCTTAGCATCCTCGACGAATGCCGGACCTTCTCAAATTTAGCCAGCGGCTGACCACCAACGCGCTGCGTCGGGCTGTCGGGAGTGATAAGCTCAGGATACGCCGACTCAATCTCCTTAAGCTCGCGCATCAACCCATCGTAGACAGCATCGCTCACTGACGGGTCATCTAACACATAATATTGGTGTGAGTACTCCTGCAGTTGCCGCTTCAGCGCAGCATACCGCTCACGAGCGTCTTGAAGTTTCATAAGAGTTCCCGGTACAGATTATATAAAAAGCCATGAAAGACTATCAGCCCTGCTGACGTGAGAACAAAGAACACCCACTCAGCTAGCGGCGCGTAAACAACAATTAACGGCACTATAATCGCTGCAGCAATTACCACCAGTGCAATCGGCAAGAACAATACTTTACGCATAATACTCCAGCGCCGATACCGCACTATTTGCCTCGCCGAACGAAGCGCCTTCATTGGGGTCATGTCCGGTAAGGTCACGATGTAGAGCGCAAACAGCGATGAGCTAACCATATACAGCGAAAGCAGTGCGAGCAGCGCGAACAGGAGCAGCCAAAGAATTTGCTCTGGAGTCGTCACCGCAAGACCGTTCGCCGTTACGATGCCGTATAGCGAACTGCCGATCAAGAGCGGTACAAGTTGCAAGCATATCACGAACATTACCAGCAAAAAGGGGATCAGCGGATAGGTCGACTTATAAAATGCATCTTTGACCGAGAGCTTGGCTTTAGCGTGTATTTGTCGCAGCGCCCAAATGGTAACCAGGCTCAATAGAACAAATAGCAGTAACTGATAGATGCTAGCCGCTTCGCTTGACGTTGATGCTGCACTACCAAGCATTAAGCTAAACAACGTCGCACCCATAGCCCAGCCACCATCGTTACCACCTACGAGCGTATTAATCTCCTGTCTGACCTCCTCAATCCCTACTCCGATATTCATCTGCTTCACAAAGAGAAAGTTGAGCGCAACTGCAATCAGCAATATGCCGCCGATTATCCTCCAGTTCGCAATCAGCTCTTTTATCGAGCGGCCAAACAGCCGGAATGAACCAGTCAGCTTTGGCGCCGGGTGCTTTATCCGTTTTTGCAGCTTAAATGCTTTATATTGTGCCGGCTTTTTCTTACGTACCGATGCGACAGGTCGCTTAGTTGATTTGGATGACTTTTTTTCTGCTGTTTTAGTAGCCATGAAACACGTGTCTTCTTTTACCTTCTATTAAGCGCTCGTGCCCATACTTCGCAGCCGCCGGACCCGCTCCTCGACCGGAGGATGCGTGCTGAACAGACTGGATATATTCTTGCCTCTTAGAGGATTTGCAAAAAACAGATGAGCCGTCGCACTGTTCTGTCGACGCATCGGTCGGTTATAGCTGCCGATTTTCTCAAGTGCCCGGGCTAACCCTTCTGGGTAGCGTGTCGTCAGCGCCCCGGTCGCATCAGCCAGAAACTCGCGCCTTCTAGAGACAGCTAACTGAATCAAGGAGGCGGCAATCGGAGCAAGGATAGCGGCGGCAACGCCTATCACCAGCATGAGCTGGCTGCTATTGCGGTTATTTTCGCTACTGCGGAACCACGTCATTCGCAGCATAATATCAGCAATCAGCGCCACGACTGCCACCAGGGCAAAGGCGATCATCGTAACTCTGATGTCGTAATTCTTAATGTGCCCCAGCTCGTGGGCCAGCACCCCCTCCAGCTCATTATCCTCCATGATATCAAGCAGTCCCGTAGTCACGGCAACTGACGATGTCTTGGGGTTGCGACCAGTGGCAAAGGCGTTTGGAGCCGGATCATCCATGATATAGACCTTCGGCATTGGCATGCCTTCGGTGATCGCAAGGTTCTCCACCATACGCCATAGCCGAGGGTTGTCCTGTTTTTTTATCTCATGCGCACCATTAATAGCCAGGGCCATCCTGCTGCCGGCAAAGTAACTAATCAGGGCATAGATGAGTGCGCCGATTATCACACCGTATGTCAAGCCTGGACTTCCCGTATATTCTCCGAAAATCCAAGCCAGTCCGGCAACAAGCACCATGAAGCCTGCCATGATCAGCACAGTCTTGCGCTTATTAGCTGAGATTTCCTTATACACTTTCTTAAACCCCGTTTGAGATTAGAACCGACCGACTAGAATTGAACTTCTGTCGGCTTGCTGATAGTCGCCATCTGAGCTTCATCGACTTCAAAGAATTCCCGCTCCTTAAAGCCAAGCATGCCGGCAAAGATATTTGTCGGGAAAGTCTGTACTTTGATATTCAAATCCCGCGCCGAACCATTGTAAAACCGGCGGGCAGCCTGGATTTTATCTTCGGTATCGACCAGCTCTTCCTGCAGATGGCGGAAATTGTCGTTCGCCTTCAAATCCGGATAATTTTCAGCGACCGCGAACAGGCTCTTCAGCGTATCTTCAAACTGGTTTTCGGCCTTAGCAGTCTCTGCCACCCCTTTGGCGCTTAATGCATTTGCCCGAGCTTCAGTAACCTTTTCAAATACACCCTTTTCATGTGCAGCGTAGCCCTTGACAGTATTAACCAGATTCGGAATCAGATCATACCGGCGCTTCAGCTGAACCGTGATATCACTCCATGCCTCGTCAACTCGTACATTTGCGCGTACCAAGCCGTTATACATCCATATCAAGCCAATTGCCAATAGCGCGACAATGACTAAGATAATGATCAGTGTCATTACAAAACTCCTTTTTATCTATACATCTATTGTAGCATTTTTCGCCTACCGGGATTGTGGCATCTTCAGTATATTTATCCGTAGGATTTATTCGACTTCAGGCTCTTAACTAAAAGTAAAAAAGGCCTCACTAATGAGACCTGCTTTGCATGGTGGGCGAGGAGGGACTCGAACCCTCAAGGCTTTTTAGGCCAACGGATTTTAAGTCCGTCGCGTATACCAGTTCCGCCACTCGCCCTGGAGGCGCCTACCGGAATTGAACCGGTGTAAAAGGTTTTGCAGACCTCTGCGTAACCACTCCGCCAAGGCGCCATTCTAAACAACTCTGTGATTATACCGTGAATACAGCTAATTTTGTACGTCTTTCCGGTGCCACAGCCGAATTCCCGTAACCACCCCTGCAACTATGACCGCGCCAGCCGCAGAGGTTAGAGCTATTCGCTTGTATCGCTGGATCTTCGCGTCGCGCTCAATAACTGCCTGTACAGACTGCTCAGAGTCCGATTCATCAAACCGTACACTTGCTAGAAAAACGTCTTCAGTATACTCATCCGTCACGCACGGTTCACCGAGCTCGATACGCATGACCTCTGAGCCGCCTTCAGGCTGTATCTCCAGGTCTGCAATTACCCCAGGCCGCATTCGGAATTGACCGACATCAATACCTGCATCATGAAACTCACTCATAATTACTGATTGTAGCAAATATCCTCACACCCTCGCCGCAAACTACTACCTACCCCTGCCGCTGCTCGATGATTGCCAGCATATTCGGAATTGCCAAAACGACCTGCTCACCAAGTAACTGAACAGCGTCGGGAGTGAATTGACACTTCATCCTGATAGTCAGCGGATTCTTGTTTTGCTGCATATGGCCATGTGCCGCGCCATTCACGGTGAGCACGAACTTTTGTGGAACAAGCAGTGATATCAGATCCACCCAGCGCCGGAGAAGACCAAGCGCAGTACTGTCTTCCTTGACAACTCCAACCTCCTGCTCTGAAGCGTTCAGAACCAGCCATTCATCTCGGACAAATGTTGAACTCAACCCTTTTCGCCTGAGCGAAGCAATGCGTTGTCCGTTATGGTCATTTATGTCATAGGTTGCGGCGATATCCAGGACATTGCGAGCCTGGATTGAAAAAATCGGTTGCGTATTATTTTCGTCCCGATAAAACTCAATCTGCTCCTTGAGCTTAAAGCCCTTCTGATCCGCGCGACTAATAAGCTGCCCGGTCTCATCGTACGTCCGTATGGTGGCACCGACCAGTTTAATAATTTGTCTTTTTACCTCAAATTGCATATTGCTCCTTTTGACTGGATAGTAGCACGTAGTAATATACTTCCGCCACAATAAACAGTCAGGCAAGAGCAGGTACCAGAAATGCTGCCGTCTAGGGGCCCTGATACTCCAGAATGTCACCCGGCTGACAGTCCAAAGCCTTGCATATCGCCTCCAGAGTAGAAAATCTAATGGCCCGCGCCTTTCCATTCTTAAGTATTGAAAGGTTTGCCATAGTTATGCCAACCTTCTCCGAAAGCTCAGTTACACTCATTTTCCGCTTTGCCAGCATAACGTCAAGATTGATAACTATCGCCATACGAGCCACCTACACCGTTAGATCATTTTCTGATTTTATAGCTACGGCATTCTGAAAAAGCCTCTGGAACAGCGCCGCAGCAGTCGCGATGACAAATGAAGCGCCAATAATAACCAGTCCGATAGCGACGACGCCTGGAGCATTATCTATATCAGCCACATAAAATATATATGGCATGCCGAGCGCAAATATGGCGCTAATAACGGCGGCAGAACGCTTTATATTCCCTAATGCATTTACTGAAGCTTGCGTGAATGCTTCATTCTTATCTATATTTCCCAGCAACTTCACGGCTTGGTACAGCGCGAAAAAGAACGGAATTGCCGGCACATACAGCCCCATAAGGATATAGCGATACATTCCTGTCTTGTCAGACATGATGCCGGCGGGCAGCGCTATGATGCAAAGTACCAGAACCAGAAGTCCGATTAAGTATATCACTGTCCGCAGTAAAATTGTTGATCCTCGCTGCATATAGTCTCCTTGGCTTATTGCGTTTGTTTCATCTCGTAACAATGAATTTGCGGTGTCATAACGCTACGAACCAGCAAATAGCGTTCCGATAACACCTACGGCTAATTCTGCCCATAGCAACAGGAAAGCCAAAACGACCACTATGCCAATAACAATCCTGCTCAAAGTACTAGTAGTCAGCCCAAAAACCGCAATTAGCGCAAGCCCCGTACCAAAAATGAGGCCACCCATAGCAATGAAATCTAACGGACCCCAGCTCATCTCATCAGTAAACTGCATTACCACTAACGGCACGAGCAGTACAAGCCCAGCCACAGCCCCGATCCAGGCTATGACTCTGCTCTGCTGCAACGCATCACGACCTCGTACGTACATGGGTGTCCCCTGCTTATGAAATTAACTGGCCAGTAGACAGAATGTAGCACGTGATTTATCGTTTTTCAATATATTTTTATCTTATCTCGGCATAGTCAGATATAGCGAACCATGCGAAAGCTACAACCCGCCGGCAGACTAACCGGTCAAAGTATGTGGCATATCACTTGCCCTCATCACGTACGTAGTTCAGTAGGACCACCCCTGTCTTAAAGCTGTCAACTTCGGCTAAGCGCAGCTGAGACTTGTTGACATCTACAAACAGACGCTTGCCCGTACCCAAGACAATGGGATACACAAGCAGCCTGTATTCATCTACGAGACCGTTATTCACCAGAGTCGTTACAAGCTTGCTGCTTCCGTTGACCAGCAGATCACCGCCCGCCTGCTCTTTTAGTTCCTTTATCCGGGCAACAATATTCTCCGAGATAACCTGCGAGTTCTGCCACTCGGCCTTTTTTAGACTGCTAGACACCACATACTTCGGCATACTGTTCATCTTGTCAGCGAAACCCGCCTCATCCTGCATGCTCGGCCAGGCACTGGCAAATCCTTCGTATGTAATCCGGCCAAGGAGCAAAGCGTCGCTTGCCATCAGCTCGTCAAACTTGAACTTCATGAGTTCTTCACAGCCGTATTGCATCGTCCAGCCGGCATGCTCATAGGGATCATTGGGACCAGGCCCCTCAATAACTCCATCAAGTGATATGAATTCTGAAACGACTAATTTCATGTATAGATCCCGCCTTGGTTAATTAATCCCTACTATAACAGGTGGCAATAGCCGATTAAATCACTAGATCCTTATTTCCACTTTACGCCTCTGTTTTGGTATTCGGTTAAGCGGTACGCCGCCATTTCCTTGATTAATTCCGTGGGCAAGTCCTGATCATACGGCAACTGTACGGAACCCTTGCCTGTTTTATAGCCGGTCAGCCTATCTTCGAAGGCCTGCTTGGTACTTGGCGTAGCAACCAGGTTCATATGGTGTTTATAGCCCGCAAAAATTACGAGAATCATGCCATCCTTGTCTAAAATAGCCGGATTACCCCACTTTAGCGCTTCATGAGCCTCAGGCAGCGCCGATCGTAGGATGTTTCGCAGTTCTGTGAGTTTGGATTTTTCAGCTTCGGGAAAGCTATTGATGTATTCGTCTACAGTTGTGG
>CAYZZS010000008.1:0-6360 GCA_964483035.1 uncultured Candidatus Saccharibacteria bacterium | reverse complement strand
TCGGGAAAGCTATTGATGTATTCGTCTACAGTTGTGGGTTTCATAAGGTAATAATAGCGATGCAATTATTTACTGATTAGGCAGCCGATGGGATTGAAAGCCAATCCTTAATTAACTTTTTCAGTGAAGTCACATTAGAGCTAATGTCTTGAGTAGAAGTAAATGTAATCACTCCCCTAATGTCAGAACTCCACTCTATTAGTCAGCTATCGTCCTGCATTATTGGTGCGCCCCGCTTATCTTCCTTGCGTGTAGCCCCCATATGAAGCACAAGCTTGACTACTTCTTGCTTGTTCATTAGGTTGAACGTAATTTTATCTTCGCCATCTAGGATGTAGCTGGGGGCATTCCATTTGATATGTTCTTTCAGTTGTGGCTCGGTGCTAAGGATGAGGCCTCTTAGAGCATCTACTTGCAACCGCTTATCTTCACTTAGATCATTAAGAAATTCTTCAACCGTTTTATATTTCTGCATATGCCCATCTTAGCAAAATACACCCGTTTGGGTGTATTTGACAGAATCGTAAAATTGGTGCCGACTGTCAGGCATATTTCTAACCACCACACCTGATAAAGTTGACTTATACAAACTTAAAGAACTCGTGAATCAGTTTAATCTGTCGAGTGATTTAATTAAGAGCTAAGTTGTAAGATTGTTTAAAGCATCTGATATTTTCTGGCGGTCTGACTCAGGCATAGGCTCGTTGTTATAAGTTTTTGGTGCCGCTGGTAGTACCAATGGCTTTCCCCAATTATTGGTTTTGTTGCGGCCATATATATGTATATGAAAGAAAGGGGTATTACCCTCTAATAATCCCCAATTACCGTTGGATTGAATGTTAAACCAGGGGGCCATTTCTAGTTCGTCTAGTATTTTACATATTTGAGATGATAGCTTGAATGAAATTGTGGACAAATCTATGTCCGCCCATGCGTTAGGAATATCTGTTTTTGGAGCTACAACAATATGCAGGCCTTCTGCGTAGGGAACGTGAGGATTTTTAGGGGTACTGACCGTAAACTCTGTGTTCTCCCACAATATAAAACTATTCATGGACACATCATATCAAAGAAGTTAGCTAGAATCCTATTTGCATAGATGCCAAAAACAAGCAACAACACCGATTTGCTCTATGTTTTATGGAAGCCATGCTCAGAAAATAATTAGGAGCAACATAGTTAGCGCATTTCAACCCTTGGCAATGTAACAGCATGGCAATGTAAAAATTAAAAAATTCGTAAGCTGGCCTGTCGGACCCGTTAGGTAAACTAGCCTAGGATTGCTTTTGTGGTTTTCATTGCGTCAACAAAAAAAGTAAGGTCTTCATCATTTATAAACATCGATTCAGCCTCCACTGGATCAAACCAGCCGGCAGCTGTAATTGCTTTATCTCTTGGTTGTAGTTTTGTTTGCGTAGTCGTAAAAGCAAACACTGTAATATGCTTTAATTCCCTATAATTCGGCTTCCCTGTTTGGTCAAACGTTGAGCGTGTGTACGAACCAAGATCGGCAATCTTAGTCAAATCTGTAATGCCTGTTTCTTCAAATATTTCTCTTCTTGCTGCCTGTAGTGCATCCTCCCCCTCTTCGAGATGGCCACGAGGTAAGCCCCAATACTCACCAAATTCCTGAACAAGCAACACATCATTAGTTTCATTAAATATGATGCCGCCCGCACTCTTTGACTCGGGTATCTTATGCATACGCTAATAATATCATATCGACCTAGTAGAAATTATTAAAATATATGTTAATGTATTATAAATTTAATTTCAGTGTTACAGTGATCGGGAAAATATGAATGCTTTGCGCGAGTTATCCATAGAACAACGGCTCTTATACGAAAACAGGGGCGGATACTCGCTCGGTATGGACATAGCACAAGAAATCGGTCCTGAATTCGGTTTCAGTGTTCCGCAGCAATATACATATCTTGTTGGAGACAACATCAACCACGATGAAGTGTTGGACATGTTCCCCAATGGTTTTGGCATAAAACGATCTGGGATAAACGAATCTTTTAGTCCTTCTGCATCGAGAGGCATAAATTCATCTCGCAGTCACTTCTGGGATGGAACTGATCGAGATGAAGGACGGACGCTCATTGATTCTGTTGTCAGCGAAGCCACAGGCGATAGCTTGCGGTCACTAGTATTCCAGGAATACATAAGAGGCTCAAAAGCAACGGTTCATGCTACTGAGGACCAGGTTATTTGCGAGGCAGAAATGTCAGAGTCCCGTGGCCTATTAGTAATCGAGGATAATTTATCTGTGGTAACAGAGACTTCACCGAGCGACGAATCTCAAACCGATATGTCATTCGTTGTACTTAGAGGATTAGGAGAAGCAGTTAAAAGTATGCGTAGGTCGCTTAGTTTTGATTGCGATATTGAGTTCATGGTAACTGAAGATACTTCTTACATCACTCAGCTGAGACCAATCCCCGAGTACGATTGCTTAGAATTGCGCCAAAATGAAGAAGGAAGAGTAAACGAAGCCGAGGGCTATGAACCGCTACTGCATCAAACGCGGTTTGTTAATGGTATTTGGCGTACTGGATTGGTACACACAGTTAACGATTACGCTGAGCAAGAGCCATTTGTAGTCATTAAAAAGCACCGAGACATACGGCATTGTACAAGCATAATGGAGGCACTCGATGCTAGAACGCCCACGCTCGTGCTCGACCCATATTCAGGATTTCGACTCACCCATGAGCCTGAGAATCTACCAAGAGATTCACGTCTACGTAAATTTTTCGCATCAATTTCAATCGCTGCCTGCGACGCCGACATTGATGAAGGGCAGCAGCTAAAAATCACCGTTAATAATGACCAAGGGAAAATTTATGGCACTTAGTTATGAAACACCAGTATTAATCAGGGCTACTCAAGAGGGGCAACAAACCTACGTACTTCGACGCGAAGGAGATGAATGGCTCGCCTTCCAGGATCAGACCCACACCATTACATCACTTGGAAACATTGCGCTTGAACACGTGTCGCTTGATGGTGAAATTGTTAGGATAGTCGACAACGAGCCAATCGAGGGCGCTCTAACTGCACCGCTCAAACTTTTCTTAAGCGTATCAGATAAATGCAACTTAACCTGCGACCACTGCATGTCCAGCTCATCGCCTCATGGTGAACAAACTATGTCTAATGATGATCTCAAATTAATCGCTGATGAAGCGGCAGAGATGGGCGTATTTCAAATTACTATTGGCGGTGGTGAGCCTCTTGTATACAGGGGGCTATGGAATGTAGTCAGTCACATGCGAGAACTACATCTTGGTGTTTCTATGACCACAAATGCATACGTCGTTAAAGACGAAGATATAGAAAACATTAAGCGGTATAGCGTTAAAACAAACGTCAGTATTGATGGGGCGCCACAAACTCACGATAAAATCAGGAACAAACAAGGCGCATATGACCGAAGTATTGCAAATATTCGACGTATGATCGATGCCGGTATCTACCCCACCCTTCGCTACACCATGATGCGGTCCAACCTAGCTGACGTTGATCATATGATTGAATTATCTAAAGACCTGGGCCTAACACTAAAACCAAGAAGAGCGAAGCCTTCTGGCCGAGTATTAGAAAATTCTGAGATCATCACTGAAGCGGACCAATCATATTTTGAAGCCGTGATAAAGCTGAATAATGCCAGCGATTGCGGAATTGAGGATTTAATGAATCTCGACCCAAACACTGAGCGTGAGTTCGTATTAGGAAATGCAGATTGTGGTGCCGGCACAAGGCTTGCATTCATTGATGAAGATGGCACGATTTCTCCCTGCACATTTCTTGGTAAGGATTATCAAGCTGGCAAGTGGCAGCCAGGCAAACTCAAAGATGCATGGCTCGGCGCTGACTCATTTGCAGAACTACGCAATCTTCCAGAGAACGAAGAATGTTCAAGCTGTAGCAGACATAGTACCTGCCATTCAGAATGTCCGGCAATGCGGCTCCATACTGGTGGTAGCTTAGACGCCGACGATCCAGGCTGTATCAAACCCCTGGTTCAGTATCTCGGTGATTCAATTCCAATTAGGAGAAATAATGTTTAATGAAATTGCCGAGCACTACGACTACTTCAAACAGCACCGAGACTATACACTCGAAGCAGCCACAATTGATGATCTCCTGAAACAGTACGGTGGTCCAGCCACCAGATCAGTAGTCGAGCTAGGTTGCGGCACTGGTAGCTTACTCGAAGAGCTCGCAACGTACGACTACGAAGTTACTGGCGTTGATAGCAGCTCGGCTATGTTGGATCGTGCACGGAAGAAACTCGGAGAAAATACCCCACTTATTGAATCTGACTTTACCTCATACAAGCCTAGTTCAAAACATGACGCCGTTTTATGGATCGACGGCGCAATAGGCTATGTCTCAGACAAAGAGCTCCCAGATACTTTGAAAAATATATCCCAGAACATCTTAGCTCAATCCGGTGTGGTAGTAATTGAGCCATGGTATTCACCAGAAACATGGGAACCAGACACAAATCATCTTGTCACGCATACCACTGAAACTGGCGAAATATACGTACGGGTGTCTCATGGGAGCGCCGATGGATCAGTAGACTTTCATCATTTGATAGCCGACCAAAATGGTATACAGCATCTCGTTGGTAATACAAAATTTTGGCTACACAATAATGATCAAGTTTGCGAGGTTTTAGCAGAAAGTGGGCTTGAGGTGAAACAGGTTGCAAGCGCAGACCCGTTCAAAAGAGGGCTTATAGTTGGAAGTCGAATAGTCTGACGAATCCCATTTGGCGCGCGTATTGCTACGAAATTAAAACCTTACTTCTTAGAGATTTGCAAAAAGTAAACGAAAATCAATAAACACCAGCATTCCTATTTTGTTTATTCGATAATATATTGTTTGAGTGTAACGGTAAGTCCAAGATTGTGAGCTTTATCAATTGTGTCCTGTGTTCCCAGCGAGTTGTTAACTTGAAAAGCTAGGAGCTCGTCTGCATTTTCTAAAACCTTAGTGTTACGGTCATAGTAAGTTTCTTCGTTTAAGACACTATAGTGCATCTCTGCTAACGAATCTTTCCTACGTTCCTTTATGGCGTTAAGCAGCCCAATAAGAGCTTCTGCTTGCTCGAATGTAATCACGCCCTCATCTGCACGTTTTCTGTAATGTTCGGCATAAACCTCTAAAGAAGTTGGAATAATAATCTTAATCCTGTCGGCTTCTGGATTATGTTTTAGGGCTTCTTCGGTAGCCACAAAATCCACCCCTAATGCACCGCCCGTAACAATTCCATCACCACGTTGCATAACGTCAGCAATAGCTTCCCTGACATCATTCTCAACCTCAGGACTAGACCTGCGCCACGAACCAGAGACCGCTACCCACTTCATTGCCTAGTCGCCTTATGGGTACTGGGTAGTTCAAATCCGTACTTAGCGGCTAATGCTTGCACATCTTTAATATCTTTTTCTTTCGGATTGTAGCTTGTCTTGAAATTAAACATCCACTGCGGGTCTATACAATTTACTTCTTGTCCATTTATTTTGCCTTTGCCCGTTAGTGAGCCGTACGGATACTCAATGCCGTAAATGTTATTACCATTTTCATCATATTCAAATGCGTGTACATCAACTTGCTTTCCGTCAGCGTTTTTCATTACGTACATCCATTCGGTGCTATCATTACGGCTTTCTTCTGCATAGCCATTATCTTCGAGTAGTTTGCGTAGCCTGGCATTATCTTTGCGATGTACGGCGATGTCTAAGTCAGGGTGTTCTCTGGTTTGTCTTTCAAGCAAAGCATCAACGCACCAGCCACCGTCAACCCAGACAGTAATTCCCTTGTCTTTCAACCATTCATAGAAACTGATAACTTCATCTGCTCGCATATATGGCCTTATCATAACAGAGGCTATAACGCATTAGTATCGCAAACAACTTCGCTGTTTATCTCAAAACTTTCTAACTTTTTCGTCTCGTCTCCTTCTACTAGCGATTATAGAAGTTAAAACCTGAATTTAACAGATAAAAAAGAGCCTTAAATGGGCTCAAAGTTACGAATGGTGCGAGACACGGGACTCAAAAAGCCGTAGCCCAGCCAAGGCTATGTACGGCTCTGCCGTGGCTATAGATGATTCTAAGAGGCCACGGGCTTGAGGCACTACAGACCAGTAATTGTTCAGCTTTCTCGAAGCAAGCTTCTGCGAGAGCTTCCAATTATGACCGGAAACCTGCAGCCATGCTCGGAGCAAGCTCCTGCGCGTGGCTTTGGTTATCAAACCCGCCCTTCGGGCAATCGGGTTTGGAGGCGTCGGGTCAAATCAAACAAAAAACCCAGCCGGTGGCTGGATTCTTTGTTTGGTGC
>CAYZZS010000007.1:49801-51762 GCA_964483035.1 uncultured Candidatus Saccharibacteria bacterium | reverse complement strand
ACACTGCCTTCGCCAATTTTGCCCTTTAAGATCTCCTTGGCCAGTTTGTTTTCTATTTCGCTCTTAATCTGCCGCCGCAGCTCCCGGGCGCCATATTCCGGCACATAACTCTTCTTTGCCAGATAGCTAACGACGCTGTCATCAAAAATGATTTCAATGCCCTGGCCGCGAGCTGTGCGCCTAACCCGCTCCAACTGCAGCTCCACAATCTGCTTGATCTGCGACTCATCCAACGCCTCGAAAATAATAATCTCATCCAAACGGTTGAGGAATTCCGGCCGGAAGTATGTCCGCAGCGTTCCAAGCAGCTCCTCTTTCAGCTCAGCGTAAGACTTTTTCTTGGATTTTTGCTGCACAAGATTCTCATGAATAATATGCGCGCCGATATTGGAGGTAGCAATGATGATGGTATTGGCAAAGTTAACAACTCGACCCTTGCCATCAGTCAGCCGACCATCGTCAAAAACCTGCAGCAGAATATTGTGTACGTCAGGGTGGGCTTTTTCGATCTCATCAAGCAGCAGCACGCTATATGGTCTGCGGCGCACTGCTTCGGTCAGTTGTCCGCCTTCCTCATACCCGACATATCCGGGCGGCGCGCCGATCAGCCGGGCCACCGTGTGCGGTTCCATATATTCGCTCATATCGATTCGGATCAGCGCGTCCTCGTCCCCGAATACCGCCCACGCCAACGCCTTGGCAAGCTCCGTTTTGCCGACACCCGTGGGCCCAAGAAAAAGCAGGGTAGCGATCGGCCGATTACCCTCGATAAGCCCGGCCCTGGACATGCGGATAGCGTCGGATACGGCCTCCACGGCTTCATTCTGGCCGATAACCCGTTCATGCAGTTTTTGCTCCATTCGCAGTAATCGTTCACGTTCCTCCTCCGTCAGCTCGGCAACCGGTATGCCGGTAATGCTGGAAACTATCTGCGCGACGTGCTCGACGTCAACTTCATGCGAGGTAACCCCGCGTCGGCTTTGCCATGAATCAGCCATCTTCTCCTTTTTGGCCGTCAGTTCTTTCAGCTCTGCGTCCAGCAGCTTGGCTTGCTCCATCTCCTTATGATTGACCGCATACTCCAGTTCACGCTTGTGGCGTGCAATAGCATCGTCCAACTCCTCCATCTCCTGAGTGAATGTGTCAGTTCCGATCCGTACCCGAGAAGAAGCCTGATCTATAAGATCAATTGCCTTATCCGGCAAATACCGGTTGGATATGTACCGATCGGAAAGCTCGGCAGCCGCCTGGATTGCCTGATCGGTTATCTTAACCCGATGGTGCGCCTCATACCTGTCACGCAGTCCCCGCAAAATCTCAATTGTCTGCTCGACAGTTGGCTCGGATATTAACACCGGCTGGAAGCGACGCTCCAGGGCAGCGTCCTTCTCGATATGCTTCTGGTACTCGCCAAGCGTGGTCGCACCAATCAGATGTAACTCCCCGCGGGCCAGGGAAGGCTTGATAACATTCGCCACGTCCAGACCGCCCTCGCCGCCCTGACCAGCCCCGATAACAGTGTGTAACTCGTCCACAAAGATGATCAATTCATCCTGGTGCTCAATAATCTCGTCCAAAACCAATTTCATACGCTCCTCAAATTCACCCCGGTATTTACTTCCGGCAACCATGGCGTTCAAATCCAGCTCAACCACCCGCTTGCCCTGAAGAACTTGCGGTACTTTGCCGTTATGGATGCGCTGCGCCAGACCCTCGACGATAGCCGTCTTACCGACTCCCGGTTCACCAATCAGCACTGGATTGTTCTTGGTTCGCCGGGAAAGTATCTCTATGGTGGTTTCTATTTCTTTAGCCCGGCCGATAACCGGATCAAGTTTACCTTGCCGAGCCAGCACGCTCAGATCACGCGAATATTTATCAAGCTGCGGGGTAGTAGTCTTGCTCTCCACCCGGCCCTCCTGCGCACCTTTGCCAACCACCTTAACAATCTTCTGCCTAAG
>CAYZZS010000007.1:0-49701 GCA_964483035.1 uncultured Candidatus Saccharibacteria bacterium | reverse complement strand
CCACCCGGCCCTCCTGCGCACCTTTGCCAACCACCTTAACAATCTTCTGCCTAAGTGACTCCTCAGTTAGGCCGTATTTACGTAGAATATCTCCGGCCATGCCCTCATCCTCTTTGAGTAACCCGAGCAGCAGATGTTCCGGACCGATATAGCCGTGGCCGAGTTCCCGCGAGGCGGCGAACGCATACTCCAGGGCTTGCTTGATTCGGGGAGAAACCGAAATTTCTGCCTGAGCGGCTTCATCACCATTGCGGTCACCCTTCGGTGCGTTAGCTTTTATGTAGCCCTGAATATCGTCCGGCCGCAGTTTGAACTGCTTAAGTATTTCCTGCACCACGTTGCTGTCCGTCAAAGCTTGCAGTAAGTGCTCGGTGTCTATCATGCTTCGGCCGTAGCCATTCGCTGTTTGGGCAGCCTGCTGGATGATCTCCTTAGTATGCTCGGAAATATAATCTTCTATATTGGTCGCCTCACGCTCGCGGGGCAATGGAAGATCGGCCTGCGAGGCAGAGCTTAGAAAGTCGTCAGCAAAGAAATCATCAAACCCAGCACCAGAAAACAGTGACTCAAACGGCGAAAACATTGCTTGCCGACGCCGGAGCTGTTCATAGTGCACATCACATAACTCTAGCAATGTCTCGTGTCCGCCGCGCTGCACCCGGATGGTGTGCGTTGCTATACGCTGCTTGTCGATATCACACAGTCCGTCCGCCATACCAGCACCTCCTTATACCTTCTAGGTACTTTGATTATTGTGGTTTATCCACTGCAAGCGGTCTATGAAATTAATTACGAAACATCTGGACTGACTAGGGTTCGCAAGCTTAAGCGGCTTATTGCTATAATGCCCTCTAGCTATGACGGCCAAAACAAAGCGCAAGAACACTAAAGCACACCGCTCCACACCAGTGCTGTCTTTGCGCTACGGACGCAAAACTATTCGCTTTTTTGCCGATAGGGTCATCATCTTCCGACTCATGAAGACGCTGCACGGTAGATTCTGGGGGATAGCAGGCATGACAATTATGGCGTTCGGCTTTCTGGTTTGCGTTACCATCCGGCCGGATATGCTGAGCTGGGCAACGGCTTTTAGTGACTTTGGGCGCGACGTTCGCACCGCACCATATTTAGCTGCATCGCTTTTTTTCGGCGCCTATGGACTGTGGCGATGGCGAGCCTACCTGCGCCGGACACTCAAACGAGCCCGTCCGCTAACAGGCCTGGTTAGCTTGACGGTGCTTGGCCTCTATATCGCCGCGCTCATGCCAGTCGCCTGGGAGCCCTGGCCATTCCGTATTCATATCTTCGGCGTGATATTAGCCGGCGGCAGCATGGCGGCGTCAGTAGTAGTCGACACGCTGCTGACCAAGGCTCGAAGCAGAAAGTCGCTGCTTTGGTGGCGAACACTACGCCTGACCTCCTTTTTGCTGATCGTGGTTGGTGGCTACATAACATTTGGTTCAATTCCGACAATTAATTGGTATCGACTGGCATTGCTCGGTGAACTCATGATGCTAACCGGTTACTCGCTGTGGGTCATTGATAAAACCTACATGGGGGAAGGTAAGCGCAGCCGCCTCTCCAGACTCCTCCATCGCATCGTCCTAGTCGACTAGGCTACCCGAGACTAATCGATCACTGCTGCATAAGAGTGCAGTGTGCTACTTTTCGATTGCGTCGGTAATCTTCCGGCGATGCCGCTCAAAGACTTCACGCTTCAAAGTCTCTTGATTGAGTTGGCGGCGGAAAAAATCAAAGAATGGCAACTGACTTTGGCGGTAAGCCAGCTTATGGTGCAGCGGACGCCCCACCATGCTACCGAAGGTAGCGCCAGCAGCTATCGCGAGTGCGGTAGCCAGTGCGGTAAATAGCGTCCCGAGACCTCTACTGAACAATGGATCACCGGGGGGATAATTAATCAGCTGCATCAGTCCGTTATATAGCGCAAGCCCAGGTACGAGCGGAAGGATGCCGGCCATAATAATGCCGGACGACGGTGTTCGCCAGAGCCGGGAAAGCAAGGCGGCCACCAGGCCAACGAATATGGCAGCTACGCCACTAGCCGGAATTACCGATATATCCAATTGCCGTGCAGCATACGAAATTGCCAGCGCACTGCCGCCAGTCATGCCGGCCCAGGCTATCGCTGCCACATACGTCTGCGTAGCTAGCGCATATGACGCAGCAGCAACTGTTGAGCCTATGATCTGGAACTGGAACGAACTCGGATGAAGCGGGTCTGGAGATACCGCGATACCAAACCCTAGCTTACGAGAAGTATAGAGTCCGATCAGAATTCCGATGACGATTCCAATCGTCAACATGCCGACCCGTATCAGACGGGCGTTTGCCGTAACATAGAATTCTTCAATCGCATCCTGCATGGCGCTCACTATCGCTAGGCCCGCGACTAACATAATTATTCCTGCTACCACAATAAGCGTTGGGTTTATGCCAGAGAAAAACTCAACGCCACTGCGGGCCAGCAGAGCAATAAAGGCCGCCGTCAAAGTAATGGTCGAGGCTGCGATAATCTGTTTGAAAAATTGGGGGATTGTCCGCTTGGTCAAATAGGCCAGCAGTCGGTTCACCAGCAAGCCAATCGTAAAGGTCGTGAGGATAATGCGCCAGGATTGCGTAAACACTAACGTTACTCCAGCCACAATTCCGGCCTGACCGAACATAACCAGCCACCACGGATAAGATTTGGGCTTCTTCAGAATATCTTCCAGCTCCTTTTCGGCCTGCGAAAGACTGATTTGACCCTGGCTGATCTTGTGAATCAGGTTTTCAACCGATTGGATAACCATATTGTTAACACTACGAAGTGCGACCGGTCGAAACAGCGTCAACGGCTCCTTATCAACACCCCGAAGCTGCGACAACATCAATACATTGGCACTGATATCAATATGGACCGGCCGCTTGCAGTACGCCTCGGTTATATCAAGCGCCTTTGAGGCTACAGTATTAGCCGGTAACCCCATAGAGAGCAGCAGATCACAGGCAGTCATCGTAAAGCGGAGTGCCCGCATATTCGGCGTCAATCTCTCGCCAAACTTCTCAATAGCCGCGAGCGCGGTGCTTGCCTCATCAATAACCTGGTCGCTACCCTTACTGCGCGATCCAAGCCGTAATTTCATACACTCTTCCGTTCATATCAACAATGCTAATGGCATTATAGCAAAGATAAGCGTTTAGACAGACGGTCAGTCGAGGTCGTGTTTTTTATTGAAGGCTTCCTGCTTTTCTTTCGCCTTAGCTACGATATTCGTAATTATCGCTTTGGCTCTTTCAAAGAACTGCTTCGCCCACGGGAACTCCAGCGAGAGTATAGAGAGTCCAAGCAGGCACACTAAGACACCCGGGCCAGGTAAAACCAGCAGCACCAGGCCGACTACCACCACTGCGATACCGAAGATACCAATAACGATCTTCCGAACCAGTCCAAACGCGTGTTTTGCTGCCCGATTCATAGCTACAGTATATCCTGTCGATAAGCAATATAAGATACTAGATTGTACAGCATAATCTGATCTGCAGTATAATTGCCGATATGCGGGAAAAAATAATGCGACGCGTCAAGGGTCCGCGCTTTGAAGCGTTTATCGAAACCCGGCCGGCACTGCTGCTCCTCAGTTTATTTAATTGGCCCCGGAAAAAAATCCGACAACTATACGGATGGGTTATCGGCCTGTCAGAGAAGAAGGGGGCAGATCGAGCCCTTGCCAGTATTGCCATAGCAGAAAGTTCATTCTTTCCAATCCCTCCCGATCCGCTACTGATCGCCATGGTAACGGCAAAACCGAATAGATATCTGCGACTGGCGTTCATCTGCACTGCCGCCAGCGTAGCCGGCGGTGTGCTTGGCTACATGATCGGATCGGGACTGTTTGAAACAGTCGGTAAATGGGTTATCGATACCTATAACCTGCATGCCGAATTTACCGCCATCGGCGAACGCTATGAAGCCAACAGCCTCTTAACTATCTTCACCGCCGCCTTTACTCCAATCCCGTATAAGCTCATCACAATTTCTGCCGGCGTGTTTCATGTCAATTTCGTCTCGTTCATCATTGCTTCTATTATCGGCCGCGGCGCCCGGTTCTTTACGGTCGCTACGCTCATGCATCACTTCGGTAAACGCTACAAAGATACCATCGAAAAATATATCGACATCCTATCGCTTGCCTTCGTTGCCCTGTTGATTTTAGGTGTTTTGGCACTGAAATATATTTAACCTGCCGCACAACACAGATTTCATAATAAATATAAACCGCTCGTGGTAAATCTCACGAAAGCTTTTGATTTAGTTGCTATTATTGAGAAGTGAACTTACTGGATGTCGTTATACTGCTACTACTTTTTATCCAAGCCACGCGCTGGGCGCAGTACGGGTTTTCGCGGCGATTCTTCTCGCTGGCCGGTTTCTGGATTGGTATAGCAATTGGTGCTTTGGCAACACCCTACGCTATGCGCATTGCAGATGACCCGCTGGTCAAATTCACCATAGCTCTGGCTCTAGTATTTATCTTTGCGGCAATCGTCGGAGCGCTCGGCCGCATTGCCGGAGATAAGATCTCGCATCTGCTCAATAAAGTGCATCTGGAGCGGGTAGACAAACTAGCCGGATCTATATTCAGCATTGTAGCTACCTTGGCAATAGTATGGTTTATAGCCTCCATATTCAGCGGCGCACCGCTACAAGGACTAAACCGACAAATACGAGGCTCGGCTATAATCCAAGAACTTAACAGAGTGCTACCGCCGCCGCCAGAGGTGTTTTCACGCATCTCCGGACTTATTAATCCAAGGGGATTCCCACAGATATTTATCGGCCCCGAACCGCAACCTATTGGGCCGGTTGATCCGCCCTCGTCAGAAGAGGTTGCCGCAGCCCTAGACGCTGCCGGCACTTCGGTAGTTCGACTGGAGTCTGTCGGCTGCGGCGGCATTGTTTACGGATCAGGCTTTGTCGTCTCGCCCAATATTATCGTTACTAACGCCCATGTGGTTGCAGGAATCGACCAGCCATCGGTCGTCGATCAAAACGGCCGTCATCGGGCCGAGGTTATCTATTTTGATGCAGCGCTTGATATGGCGGTCCTAAGAAGCGCTAACCTGGCTGGTGAGCCGCTGCCAATTAGCAATACAGCGCAATCACGCGGCACGGTAGGAACCGCCTTAGGTTACCCGGGAGGCGGACCGCTCAAGGCTGAGCCAGCCAGTATATTGCGCAGTATTACCGCCCGAGGACTGGATATTTATGGCAATCGCATCGTTGAGCGGCAAGTATACATGCTGCAAGCCAACGTAGAAAACGGAAACTCCGGCGGACCAGTCGTATTAGCTGACGGGACAGTGATCGGCATGATCTTTGCCCGCTCTGATGCCGATGATAACATTGGCTATGCAGTCGCGGCCCGCGAGCTAATACCAAGAATCGACCAGGCTCTCGCCAACAATCAGCCGATAGAAACCGGTGCCTGCGTTAATTAAACTTTGTTAGGTTTTTTACATCATGTTTATGCTAAAGCTGCTAGCATGGGGGTATGAGACTAGACTTCACCCTACTAGTACTAGCTATATGGGCAGCAATCTGCTTGTACGGCTACAACCTGGCCAAACGAAAAAACAACCGCTGGCAAATCACGGCTTGGCTCATTCTGTCCGTGGTAATCGGCTCGTATATCCTGTTCTCGCTATTTATGTAAAGACATAGACGCTGCTTTAATACTCGCCACCATTAATCGCATCTCCGCGATAGTGGCCAACAAACGCACTGACGATAAGCGCAAACGGCACCGCGAGTAAAGTGCCGACTACTCCAAGCAACGCACTGCCGGCAATCAATGCAATAATGATAATAATCGGGTGCATCCTATAGGGTATATGAAATATATCGCTGCCACACTTGGAGGTTGCAATTAGGATAAAATGGCAAACTAAGCAAAGGAGGGCGCGATGGCACAGCAAGACCAAAGCGATGACCAGGCAAACTTTGACGAGGCACTACGGAAGCAGCAGGATGAAAACATTGATGACATGGAGCAGAATCGGGAAGATATGATGTAGCTTCAGCCTAGTCGGCGCTACGTAATCAAGCGCGGCATGGAATCGGCAAGCTAAAACGCCGGACCAAGGCCGCGCTTTTATTGCAGCTGATTGCAAGTTCCCCCTAAGTAGCAATTGACATACAATGGTGTTATGATTCCGAAATTTGACTGGCTGCATCTGCCAAGAAGCGAAATCATCAAAACCCTGCTGCTTCCGTCTGCAATCGTATTCGTGTCATTTTTCGTGGTCACACTCTGGGCATATGCAGGAGCCAGCAATTATCTTCGCGATACCATCAATAGCACTAGCAATAGAAGGATTGAGGTTAGCAGATCCGCGATCCAGCGACAGTTTGCCACCTACGAAGAGATCCTGCGCGGCGGCGTCGGATTATTCAAGTCGTCGAGTAATGTAGACCGTGATGAATGGAAAATGTTTGTTGATAACTTTGCGGTCGAAAATCGATATCCCGGCATTGACGGCATAGGATACAGCAAGTTCCTAGGCGCATCCGAGAAAGATACCTTCGTCAATGAGATGCGCCGCGACGGAGCTCCGGGGTTTCGCATCTATCCGACTGAACAGAGAGACACTTACACGACTATCGTATACCTTGAGCCAATGAATGAGCGGAATGCCCGAGCTCTTGGCTATGATATGTTCACCGAGAAAAACCGCCGAGCCGCAATGGAGTATGCCCGAGATAGCGGTGACCTTGGAGTTACCGAAACTGTCACACTGGTGCAGGAGGGGGAGGGCAGTGAGGAGCCGGGCTTTTTAATCTACATGCCGCTGTACAAAAACGGCATGCCAACCAACACCGTCGAACAGCGCCGGCGAGCGATCGACGGCTTTATTTATATGCCGCTTCGGGCAGCTGATATCGTCGAGCACATGCTGCCATCTGATACACAAACAGAGGTTGGCGTGCAGATTTTTACTGACCCGACACAAGCCGATGAATCTTTCCTGTATGAAAATGGACTGTTTAGCCAGCTCGCAAACAAAGAATCCTATTCAGCACAGGCTGAAATAACACTACATAACACCATATGGCACATCAATTACCGCTTCTCACACAACATCGTACCGCTGACTGTCAGGCAGCGGCCGGCATCCACCATTCTCTGGGGCGGCATGGTCAGTATCTTTACGGCCCTGATCGTCTACCGGCTGCTGCTCAATCGCTCCCAGAAGCTGGCAGCTGCCAATGAAAAAGCCCTACAGCTAGCTAAGGATGACCTGCTATCGCTAGCGTCACACCAGCTTCGTACTCCAGCTACTGGGGTTAAACAGTATATTGGCATGGTGCTCGAGGGATATGCCGGCGATCTCAACGATGACCAGAAACGCTTCTTAAGCAAAGCATACTCCAGCAATGAACGGCAACTTCGCATTATCAATGACCTGCTGTTCGTTGCAAAAGCGGATGAGGGCCGGATCGTTATCTCCAAGTCGCCGACCAACATCAGTGTATTGGTCAAGGAAACCGTAAATGAGCAAACCGCCTCCGCTAAAAACAAGCGGCACAAATTAGTGGCTAAAGTGCCCAGAAAGGCAATCTGGCTAGATGTCGATGCCCATAGCTTGCGAATGGCGCTGGAGAACTTGCTAACCAATGCAATCAAATACACCAAAGAAGGAGGCAAGATTACCGTCACAGCTGCAGAAAATGAAAAGGAGGTAACAATCAGTGTAGAAGATTCCGGCATCGGCATAAAGCGGGAGGATATGCATATGTTATTCAAACAGTTCTCGCGCATTCCTAACGAACTATCTGCAGAGACGGGTGGCAGCGGTATCGGACTCTATCTAGCCCAGCACCTCGTTCAGCTCCACCGCGGAACCATCAATGTTAAATCAAAAGCCGGGCAGGGCAGCACCTTTACCATACGGCTACCGAAAGCAAACGGCAGGCGGAAGTCATACTTGCCCCAAAGCCCAATCAAAAAAAAGAAGATATAATCTTTTTCACAGACTTGATACAATAAGTTTAATAGAATCTTTTTGAGTATTAGCGGAGCAGAAGGAATATTAATGACGAAAGACACGCCTTTAATTCTAATTGTAGAAGACGAAGACATCTTAAACGAAGCCTATCAGACAATCCTAAGGAATCAGGGCTATAACATCATTACCGCATACAATGGCAAGGAAGCAATGGAAGTCCTAAAAGACAAAGAGCCGGACCTCATCCTACTGGATCTACGCATGCCGGAGATGGATGGCGTATCTTTCCTGAAGGAGTATGACCTAAGCCAGCACCCGAATGTCAAAGTAGTCGTCTTCAGCAACTTCGATATGCAGCGTGAAGTCGATGAAGCATACGAGCTCGGAGCCAAGCACTACATCCTAAAATCAGGCGCCTCACCTAAGGAATTAGTGCACATCGTCAAGCGCACATTAGCAGAAAAATAATAGTTCGCTAGACGCTTAGATCTCTGAAATTATCCTCACCGATCCGGCTCACGATAGCCTGGCGGTTAACCGAGTATGACCTGCCCTTGTAGGAGATTATCTTGGCACGCTTCAGCTTGCTGAGCTCCAGGGAGGTAGTCTCTCTTGTCAGTCCGACCATGTCCGCCAGTAACTGATGTGAAAGCGGTAAGCCGATCTCATACATGCCGTTTCCGGTATTCTTACCGTATCTAATCATAAGACTATATAGCGTATGGAGGATCTTGTCAGCCGCTCGGGTTTGCTCCAGGGCATTAATGCGCATCAGAGCATACGAATAATTGTTGATGTAGTACGAGGTTGCCTGTTTGGCCAGCTCTACGCTGCTGAATATAAACGCCAGAAAATCATCGCGACTGACCGCATACAGCTCACTGTCTACCGCTGCCTCATAGTAGTACAGTGAGTGCGGCATCAACTGAAAGGTCCACTGCGCCGGAAGGACGTCGCCCTCGATCAAGAACAGCGCAATCTGCTCTTCACCAACAGCATTAATACTGTACGTCTTTATCGCGCCGCTTTTGACCACATACGAGGTTCGCGGCACTTCTCCTTGGTACATGACCGTGCTGCCACGCCTGAACTGTCTAACCGGGTAATCTTTTATTGCAGGTATAACTTCCTGAAACTTCATGAGGCGATCACCTCCGTTCTTAGCGGTATGTTTATTCACATACTCTACATATTGTTAGATAAAAACGGTAAGTCGACTGTAATATAGCTTACTTTTGATATGTTAATAACCTAACTGACCATCGCTCACCTTAAATGTATAATTGTTCCCATGTTTCGGGAGAGGTGGACTTCTTCGACGCACATTAACCATACTATGCTACGCATACTCGCCGGAACGCCATTATAGCAGATACGCGGAAGGGGAATAATGTTTGAAGTTGCCATCTGGTCATTCTTTGGTGCTTGAGCAGGCTGGATTACATCAATTGCGAACGGCAAAAGCTGGTTTGCCTGCCTGCAATGTATGGTGATCGGCACAGCCGGCGCAATTATCGGGGGGACTGCTACGGTTGTTGCCGAACATGATCCGCGAATTGGAATCAATCCGAGCAGTGCACTGATATCTTTTATGACAGCTGCTGTATTGATAGCAATCTACCTGCAGACAAAGAAGGCCAAGTAACATAGTACCACAAGGAGGTAAGGTTATGGGATTATTTAACAGAGATAGGAAAAAGCCAAGCGAATCGGAACTGACTCGCGACTTTATCAATTCCTATATCCGCAAAAATAACTCGCCGTATTTCTAGCACCACGTAAACGAAGAGAAAAGTGAATATGAATAATTGATAGATTCGTCACAATAGCGAGAATTTTAGCAGTAGCGCATTAAGGTCCACGCTACGATATAGCTGTAAACATAAGCAATTGGAGGAACGTTTACATGAAAAAACGCCACCTACTCACACAGCCAACACGAATCGATGACTTAAGCTTTGATGATCTCTACGATGACATCAGCAATGACTGGGAAGGCAAGGCAGAGCGACTGCAAGTACGTAGGTGGAGGAAGATCAAGAATCAGCTGGCCTAGCGCCATACCGATTAACCAGTGATAGACCGCCGGCGGACAATTGAGTCCGCCGGTATTTTATTTAAGAAGACTGATTTACACCTAAATTCGCGTGGTCAATATCTGGCCGTTTTCGTAATCAACATCCAGCATCTCATTCAGCCGATCTGTCCGCACGAGGTAATTCTGCCGGCGGTAACGGATAATGCCAGCACGCTCAAGCTTCTTTAGTTCAATGCCGGTCGTTTCGCGTGTCAGTCCCATGATATTTGCCATATCCTGCTGCGTAAGCGGAAGCTTTATCTGCACCAAATGATCCTTCAGCTCTTGGCCGAAGCTGATTGCCAGGAAGTACAGCGTATGCACCACCTTATTGACAGCCTTGGACTGCTCTAGTGCATTAACCCGTAGCTGGAAATTCAAATACCGGGTGAGAAGATTATCAAAGTAGCCGTTATACAGCTCCGGATCAGACTTTAACTGCTTAACTAGCTCATCTCGAGGTACGCAGTATACCTCGCAATCCGTAAACGCCTCATAAAAGAATTGTGCTTGCCTGATTTTTCGAAAGATCCAGCCCACCGGAAACAGCTCGGACGGCATATCAAAAGTAATAGGCTTTTCCTGACCTTCGGATGTAATGTTGTACGATTTGATGATGCCGCTCTTTATAACGTAACCGGTTGGCGGCACTTCTCCCTCACAGAGTATGACCTCACCCTTTCGGAATGTCTTTACTCTATATTTCTCGAAAAATTTTGCTCGTACATCCATTGCTTCTGGTTGCCGCTATACGCCCTCCGATTTTATGACCCCAGCACCTCACGTGCTACTCATAACATTATATGTTACTACGACCATAAAACTAAACAAAAGACTTCACTACAGCGAAGCCTTTTGTTGATAGTGATGAAACCGAAGCTATTTCGAGGAAGTACCAGCTTTAGAGCCTGCAGGCTTGACAGAGCTGCGGGTCCTGCCAGAATAGCTGTCGCGAATCTGGAACAAGATAAACAATCCTATTCCACCCCCGATCAGTGATCCCGCTAAGTTACTCAGGCTACCGTAATCGCCAAAGAACACGACGATTGCGTATGCAAGACTCAGCAGCGCAGAGTAGAACAACAAATCCCAGCCCTTTTTATTGCGGCCCTTGAGCGGTGAAAATGCCATCAGATGCAACAATCCCTGCACGACAAGCACGATCAGGCCAACCCACAGCCAAAGCGTCATACTGCGCCCATGTACGTCGCGTACGCCAAATATCCTGCTGTATGTTTCGCTCAGCTCGCTGGCGACATGAGCCCAGCGCCAAAGATTCAAGGCATTCCAGAACATAATTATACCGGCGATGAGCGAAAGCCATGGCAGCCACTCAACAATTACTTTCCGCCAGTTTTCAGGAATTTGCAGCGACGACTTCCTGCCAAAGACCTCATCCAACTGTTTTTCGAGCTTTTCTAAAGCTGCCATAGCAGAGCCTCCCTCACACTTACTATTGCTGTTAGCATATGTGAATTTTACATACAAAAGCAAGCAGTTATACACATCCATGCTTGAAAGACGGTACAATATCAGGAAATGAGTAGCTTTGATGTAGAGATAAAGAAACTTAATGCCGCACAACGGCAAGCGGTGGAGACGATCGACGGCCCGCTGCTGATAATTGCCGGGCCGGGAACGGGGAAGACGCAGCTACTCAGTGCCCGGGTAGCTCAGATTCTACGGAAAACAGATACACTACCGCAGAACATCTTGTGCCTGACCTTTACAGAAAGTGGTGCTCAGAACATGCGGGAACGACTGACTAGGTTCATCGGCCAGGCAGCTCATGACGTGACCATTAGCACCTATCACGCCTTTGGCGGTGATCTTATAGCACGGTACCCTGAACATTTCGCTGAAACCCGTATGCAGAACCCTATCGATGAACTGGGTCGCCACCAGCTGCTAGCCAACATAGTCGACCGAATGAGCTACGCCAACCCCCTGAAGCAGACCCGTTATCATCTTGGTGATCTGATTGCAACCATCAGTGAAGTCAAGCGCGCACTACTAACCAGCGACGTCCTGCGGGAAATAGCAGCCGAAAACAGTCGATTCATCACAGAAGGCAGTCGGCTGGCAAGTGAGATTTTTTCCGGACTGTCAAAAATGCCAGGTAAACTGGATGCCTCCTTGCCATATTTTGAGCAAATGCTGCAAGGAATCATGTCCGTAGAACAAGCCGCCCCACACGGTAATTTTCTGCCGTTGGCTCACGTAGCGCAGCAAACGCTGGAAACAGCCCTTGAGGCAGCGCAGGCGAGTGGAAAATCATCGCCGCTAACCGCCTGGAAAAACCGCTGGCTGGCCAAGGACTCTGATAATAACTTTGTCTTTGCTGGCGAGCTGGAAAACAAGCGTATCAGTGCGCTGGCGGACGTACTGGACGAGTATCAACGCGCACTGGAGACCCGCGGCTTTTATGATTTCGACGATATGATTATCCAATCCATTCAAAGCCTGGAGCAAAACCCGGAACTCAAATACACCCTTCAGGAACAGTATCTCTACATCTTGTTGGATGAATTCCAAGACACGAATGCCGCCCAGCTTCGATTAGTACAGCTGCTGAGCGACAACCCGGTGCACGAAGGCCGACCCAACGTCATGGCTGTCGGCGACGATGATCAAGCAATCTACGCCTTCCAGGGGGCGCAGTACTCCAACATGCTTGATTTTTACCGGATGTACCAAGACGTGGCCGTGATCAATCTGACTGAGAACTATCGCTCCCACGCTGACATCCTCCACTCAGCACACAACGTCGCCAAGCAAATCTCTGAACGGCTGCACCATAAATTTGAGGGCATGGAGAAAACCCTAACCGCTGCCAACCCAAAGCTGGCCGGATCAGCTACCATTACCCGAAATGAATTCCTCAGCGACATAGCGCAGTACGATTGGGTGGCCGGGAGGATTGAGTCCCTTATAGCAAGCGGTGTTGAGCCCAATGAAATAGCCGTACTCGCACCAAAGCATCGCCAGCTCGAACCTTTGGTACCATATCTTAATTCACGGAATATTCCAGTACGCTACGAAAAACGTGAGAACATCCTTGAGGCTCCGGTTGTACGTCAATTATTGGCCATGAGCAAGCTGGTGCTGGCGATTCGCGACGATAATCGCAAGCTAGCTGACTCGCTTTGGGTAGAAGTCCTGAGCTACGAATTCTGGAAGCTACCCACCGCTAAGATCTGGCAGCTTTCCTGGAAAGTTAGTGACGCTAAGGACGAAAATTACTCATGGAGCAATGCCCTCCTCGAAGACGCCGCATTTCGTGAGCCGGCACTACTACTGCTTGCCCTTGCCAGCAAAGCCGATAGCGAGCCGCTTGAAGCCATGCTCGACTTCTTAATCGGCACCAACGAAGTGCCGACCAACGAAGCTGACTTACCGTGCGTCCGTTCTCCGCTCCGCTCCTACTACACCAGTAGCGACATGCAGCGCGACAATCCTCAGCTGTTTTATGAAACGCTGTCGCACCTCAAAGTCCTGCGTGAACGCCTGCGTGATTATCAGAAGACCAGCGAACGCTCACTTATGCTGCCTGACCTACTCGAGTTTGTGCAAATGTATGAGGCCGCACAGCAGCAGATGATCAACACCAGCCCGTACAACCAGGACGCCAACGCGGTCCAGATCATGACGGTCTTTAAAGCCAAGGGTCTCGAATTCGAGCACGTTTTCCTGCCATGCTGCACTGATGATGTATGGGGAGGTGGCTCACGGGGCAATGCCAACAAGCTGACACTTCCGCCAAACCTTGCTCCAATCCGACACGCTGGGGCAACAGACGACGAACGGCTCCGAATACTCTTCGTGGCACTTACCCGTGCCAAAATTGGACTACACCTGGCCAGCTTTACTCACAACTACAATGGCAAGACCACCAAACGGCTCAAGTATCTCGACGAACAGGAGCAGGCGGACGGCACCTTCCGCAGCATGGTATTGCCGCCAGCGGCCCAGCCGATACTCACCGATAACCATACTGCCCCAGAACTGGAGCACCTGGAGCTCGACTGGCGCATTCGGCACGCCGACTCCGCCATGGTCGCCAGCCTCAGGAGCTTGCTGGAAGATCGACTTCTAACCTACAAACTCAGCCCCACGCACCTCAACTCATTCACTGACACCATATACGGCGGGCCGATAGCATTTTATTTCAATACCATCCTCCGCTTCCCGCAAGCTCCGTCATTCGACAGCCAGTACGGCAGCGCCATGCACGATATCATGGAATGGATCCAGCATCAGACTGACAGGAACGGAAAAATCCCCGCCACAGCACAGGCAGTAAAGGAATTTGCCCGTATCATGCGGCAAAAGAAACTGCCGGAACTCCAGACACAGCTCGAGACAGAACGCGGCAAGCGCGCCTTGACTGCCTACCTGCGGCAGCGCGCTTCTATCTTTAAGCCGGGCGACAAAGCCGAGCACAACTTCTACGGTGAAAATGTCCGATTAGGGGACGTTCGGCTATCAGGGAAAATTGACCGGCTGGAAATAGACGAGAAGAATAAAACAATAACTATCGTGGACTATAAAACCGGCAAACCCTTCGACCGCTGGAGACAGGATGCAAAACTGCATAAGTACAAACAGCAACTATACTGCTATAAGACATTGGTCGAACACTCCCGTTCATTTCAGAACTACACTGTAGCAGGCGCCCGGCTTGAGTTTTTAGAACCTGACAGCAACGGCGACATCCAACAGCTCGAGCTACAGTTCAAATCAGAAGAAGAATCACGGACCAAGCAACTACTTGCCGCCGTCTGGCAGCGGGTAATGAATCTTGAGTTTCCTGACATCAGCAATCATCCACCGACACTTGCCGGCATACTTGCCTTTGAGGACGCGCTACTAAAAGACTGATTGCAAAATATATTAGCACCGGCTTGTTTATGCCGATGCTAATAGGAATAGTGTGAAATTTTACTTCTTGCGCTTGTCGCGAGCTGCTGACTCACTCTTTGCAGCTGCCACCTTCCTGCCTGGGACCGCAACTGCAGCCGGGGAAGCAAACAGCAGATTATAGAGGTTAATGCCCAGCAGTACACCAGCTATCGGTCCTGCGACATACGCTATCGACCATGATTGCAATCCTAGCGCTACTGCCGGATTGACAAAACCGTAACTAACAGTCGAGGCAATAATTACCCCGAGTGCATATGACAAGCCGACTATGACAGCGCGGCGACCTATGTCCAAAGCCTTATTGAGTGCGGCAGCAACCCCAAACGCCAACACTAGTGCGCCGACTCCTTCGGCCACTAGCACCCGCCAATCAAAACCGCCGGTTACTAGACTCGATAAACTTTGTTCGGTCAGACGGGTGTAGAGCAGCCAAGCGCCCAAGGCGCCAGCAAACTGCGCCGCAATGTACGTAATAGCATCCACAGTACCGATACGCCGAACAGTCCATAGTCCAAGTGTGACCGCCGGATTTAAATGCGACCCTGAGGTATGCCCAAACAGCAGCATCAGCAACGCGACAGTCAGCCCCACCGCTATCGCGATAAAGTAGGGCAGCCCAAGTGATGAACGCATCACCGCCATGACCGCAGTTACCAGAATTGCGGTACCAAGAAACTCAGCCACCAGCGCGGCGACCTTTTGCTTTCCGTTCATATGACCTCCGGATTATCTATAAGTCTAGAATAGAACGAATAGCAGTTTTTTCAAGTATGTTTTATTACTTATCAGGTAGAGTACAGGGGTGGGCAGCGGTTTACCGAGATCGTCGGCGACGGCGAAGTTCGGCCACCTTCAGTCGTACTGACTGCCGGTCAATAAGCTCCTGGGCCTTGTCGAGCGATACCTGATCCTTGGCCTCCGCACGGAGCCTGCGAGCTTCCAGCAGTGCATTCTGAACCTCTTTTTCGTTCAGCTCTTCGTCCTTGTCAGCTTCATCAACTAGCACTCGGACTGAATCTGGCATAACCTCAATCACCCCGCCATTGGTCGCATAATGCTCCATAAAATCATCGGGGTCATTAGCCTTGCGGCGAACGCTGATAATGCCCGGCGCAGCCAGAGAAACAAGCGGTGCGTGATGGGCGAAGACCGCAATCTGGCCATCCGGAGTCGGGAGGAGCACCTCGTGCACCTCGCCGCCAAACTTCGTTCCCGCCAGTGTTACCAGCTCAAATTTAATCATTTTACTCTCTTCCTAGCCTTTCGTACGTGACAATCCGTCGAAACACGACATCAGTATCAAGCGACAGCACCCTGTCTATGACTGCATGGCCCTCTTCGCTGAGCTCCACTTCGTTCGCGGCACTGCCGTAGCCTTCGCGTACCGCTCTCTGGATCCGCTCCAAATCCTCCGGCGGTAATGCGACATTCAAATTATGTTTTGGCTCGTAATCAGGGCTTACCACTATTTAACCTCTTTGATCGTACCCTTCATGTAGAATGCGGACTCCGGCTTGTCGTCATGCTTGCCATCGACTATTTCACCAAATCCGGTAATGGTGTCTTTCAGTGAAACATATGAACCCGGATTACCGGTAAACTTCTCGGCTACGAAGAACGGCTGGCTAAGGAACCGCTGGATGCGCCGAGCGCGGGCCACGGTACGCTTATCCTCATCAGATAGCTCCTCCATACCAAGGATAGCAATGATATCCTGCAGGTCCTTATAGCGCTGTAAAATACGCTGCACTTCGCGGGCAACACGGTAATGCTCCTCACCAACGACAGCCGGGTCAAGAATGGTTGAGTTCGAGTCAAGCGGATCAACTGCCGGATAGATACCGATTTCGGTCAATGCGCGGTTAAGAACAATCGTTGAATCCAGGTGGGCGAAGGTCGTTGCCGGAGCCGGGTCAGTAAGGTCGTCCGCTGGTACATACACTGCCTGAATAGAGGTAATAGACCCCTTCTTCGTACTGGTAATGCGCTCCTGTAGAGCGCCCATTTCTTGCGCCAAGTTCGGCTGGTAACCGACAGCTGAGGGCAGACGGCCCAGTAATGCCGAAACCTCAGCACCGGCCTGAGTAAAGCGGAAGATGTTGTCGATAAACAGCAGTACGTCTTTACCTTCGTCACGGAAGCCTTCAGCAATCGACAGACCAGACAGCGCAACACGCAGACGAGCCCCCGGCGGTTCGTTCATCTGACCGAACACCAGGGAGGTCTTATCCAACACTTCGGCTTCTTCCATTTCATAGTACAGGTCGTTACCTTCACGGGTTCGCTCACCGACACCGGCAAAGACAGAGTTTCCGGAGTGAAACTTGGCGATGTTGTTGATCAATTCCTGAATCAGAACGGTTTTACCGACACCGGCGCCGCCGAATAGTCCAACTTTACCACCCTTAGTGATCGGCGCAATGAGGTCGATAACCTTGATACCCGTTTCCAGGACCTCAGTCGTTCCGGACTGGTCTGCCAGGGAAGGGGGAGCTTTGTGAATCGGTGCAAACGCCTTGAAATTGGCCTCCTTGCCGTCAATTGGTTCGCCAATGACGTTAAACATCCGCCCCGATGTCTCTTTGCCAATCGGCACACTGATGGGCGCGCCGGTATCAACCACTTCCGTACCGCGCTTTAAGCCATCCGTGCTACCAAGCGCAATAGCCCGCACGCTCGATTCGCTCAGGTGCTGCGCCACCTCGAAGTACAGATCCTTGTCGCCAACGCGCACCTTAAGTGCATTATAAATTGCCGGAAGGTTATCAGCTGAAAACTCAACGTCCACCACCACGCCGACGACTTGGCTGATCTTTCCGCTCTTGGTCTTTTCCTTTGCTGCTGTTGCCATCTATTGCTCCTTAGCTTCCTCTGCTGATTGATTTTCAAAAAGGGTTTCTATAACCGCTATGCTACCTATGTTCTGGGGAAACTCCCAGTCGTTACCTGAACCATCAACTCCGACCAAGCCCTCATCGCCTGAATTCACAGCTCTCTGGAACGCATTTGGTTCGACTGCTGGCGCATCAACCGGGCGGCGGCGTATCAGACTTTCAGGCACAGGGGGTAGGGGTCCAGGAATTGTTTTAGCTAGGGCTGGTCTAAGCTGCTCACTCATTTGATAGCCTCCGCTCCACCGGTAATTTCAGCCAATTCCTGGGTAATTGCCGCTTGACGGGCGGTGTTGAACGCCAGAGTCAAGTCGTCAATGATTTCCGAGGCGTTGTCAGTCGCGTTCTTCATGGCCATCATGCGCATGGATTGCTCTGAGGCCTGCGATTCGTATAGGGCCTGACTTAGCTGCGCTTCGATCAGCCGCTCGGTCACGTTATCCAGCACTGCCTGAGCGGAGGGCTCAAAAATAGCCTGCTCCATATCACTTGAAATATGCACTGCTTCAAATGCCGCTGGCAGCAAGCGATCAACTGTCACTACTTGATTGATACTCGACTTGTAGTCGGTGTAGATGATGTCTACGGCATCAAAAGTCCCATCCTTATACCCGTCGATCGCGGTCTGAAGAATCGGCCTGATATCATTAGCCGTCGGCCGCTCAGGGAAATTGTTGTAAACACCGATGACATCAATGTCCTGGAACCGCGCAACAAACCGAGAGCCCTGCTTGCCAATTGTGATAATCGAGCTGCTAACTCCTGTATCCTGATCGTCCTTCAGCTCAGCCGCCAAACGGCGCAAGGTATTACTGTTATACGCACCAGCCAAACCGCGGTCGCTCGTAACCACGATATACAGTTTGCGGCGGATGGTTCTGCTGGCAAAAAGTGGGTGTTTACTGACATCCGTCAGCTCCCGCAGCCGCGTGAGGATAGCCCGAGCCAGATTCCGGTAATCACGGGATCGGCCAGCTGCATCTTGCGCCCGACGCATCTTACTAGCAGACACCAGCTCCATCGCCTTGGTGATCTGCTTGGTATTCTTGACACTAGTGATTCGCCGCTTCAGCGCGGTCGTCTGCGCCATTGACTATTCCTTTGCCTCGGTTTTCTCTTCGGCAGCGTATTCCTTGGCTACCTTTTTGGCGACTTTCAGAATGGTTTCAGTAATCTTATCCGAAGGCTTATCACCCTTGTTAAGCTCATCCATCTCCTTGCGATACTCTTTCTTAAGCTCGCCAATCAGCGCCTCGGCCGCCTTCTTGATGTCAGCCACTGGAACGATATCGAATACGCCCTCATTAGCGGCAAGCAGCAGGGAAGTCTGCTCCCAAACTGAAAGCGGGGAATACTGCGGCTGCTTGAGTAGTTCCGTCAGGCGCTGCCCGCGTTCAATACGCTGCTTAGTCTCGGCATCCAGATCAGTCGAGAACTGCGCGAAAGCTGCCAACTCACGGAACTGAGCAAGACTCAGGCGCAGGTTTCCGGCCACGCTCTTGACCGCCTTGGTCTGGGCGGCACCACCAACACGGGACACAGACAGACCGACTGAAATTGCCGGACGAATACCCTGGTAAAACAGGTTGGTTTCCATGAAAATCTGACCGTCAGTAATAGAAATGACGTTAGTGGGGATATAGGCACTAATGTCTCCGGCCTGGGTTTCAATAATCGGCAGGGCAGTCATCGAACCGGCACCCAGCTCGTCACTGAGCTTACCGGAGCGCTCCAGCAGACGGGAGTGCAGGTAGAAGACATCACCCGGATAGGCTTCGCGTCCCGGCGGGCGGCGAAGCAGCAGCGACATCTGTCGATAAGCAGCGGCATGCTTACTGAGGTCATCGTAGATGATGAGCGCATGCTGGCCGTTGTTCATGAAATATTCGCCCATAGCAGTACCGGCATATGGCGCCAGATACTGTAAGCTAGCCGGATCGGACGCGCTGGTAGCAACAATAATAGTCTGGTCCATCACACCTTCTTGCTTGAGGCGCTCAATGATACGGGCGATCTTGCTGTACTTCTGTCCGACAGCGACATAGATGTTAATAACACCGGTCTTTTGGCGATACTGGTTGATCATAGTATCAACAGCGACAGCTGTTTTACCAGTCTGACGGTCTCCGATAATCAATTCGCGCTGACCACGGCCAATCGGCACCATCGTATCAATGGCCATAATACCGGTCATCAGCGGCTCATGGACGCTCTTGCGGTCAAGTACGCCGGGGGCAATCTTCTCAACCAGTCCGGTCTGACTGGTTTTGATCGGACCACGGTTATCCAGCGGCCGGCCAAGCGGATCCACGACCCGACCGACTAGCTCCGGACCCACCGGGATTGCTACAACTTCACCGGTCAATCGGGCTTTCGCACCTGCCTTGACCTGAGTATCATCACCAAGCAACACGGCACCAATCTCGTCCTCCATGAGGTTGAGGGCAAATGCCGTGACAGTCGTGCCGTCAACGGCGTCGATTTCAATCATCTCGTTAAAACCGCAATCATTCAGGCCGTAAATCCAGGCAATTCCATCACCGACACGAGTCACGACACCGACTTTTTCAGCTTCCGGCATTTTCTTAAGGCCGGCAATCGCCTTTCGAATATCGGCTGATAGGTCTTTTACGGACAAGTCATTCATCTGTGCATTTCCTCCTAGGCTGTTCTTGACGCCTTTAATCGTTCCAATCGGCTGCGTACGGTCAGGTCCAGCTGGGTGTCGCTCGACTCCACCCGCACGCCACCGATAACGTTCTTATCTATTATCTCATTAAGCACCAACTTATCGGCGTCTAAAATCCGCTTGATCTCCGCCTTCACCTGGCTGCTCAGCGGATACGCGCTGTAGGCATCAGCCTCGACGACGCCTTCATACTGCGCCCGATACTGCATGACATCGCGCATCAGGGAATCCAACTCCTTGGTCCGGCGCTCTGCCGCCAGATAGGCAGCCACCTCTTTAGCTACACGCTCAAGCGGCTTAGTCCGCATAAGCTCCGCTATAGCGGCAGCTAGCTGCTTGCGCGTAACCTTAGCCATAAACTAAACACTCCTCGCTTGCTTGATCGCCTTATTAAGCAGCTCGGCATCTTTTTTGGCGTCCATGCGCTCACCGATAATCGCCTCGGTCGCATCAGCCACCAGCGAAAGCACTTCCGCCTCCAGGCCTTTGCGCGCCTTTTCGATGTCCTCACTGATCTTCGCTTGAGCCTCTGCAAGAATCGCATCAGATTTACGGCTCGCTGATTGCTCAGCCTCTTTCAGTATTGCGCCAGCTTCTTCGTGACCAGCGGCAATAATACGGTCAGCCTCTTGTCGGGCCTCGCGAAGTGCTGCCTCCACTTTCTCATCGAGCTTAGCTTTTTCAGCTTCCATTTGGCGGCCCAAGCGTATGCCGTCATCTATCGTCTTGCGGCGCCGCTCCAGGGAATCAACGATTTTACTCAGTGCAAACTTTTTAACGATAAAGAACAGAAGCAGGAACGTGCCAGCCTGAGCTAGTATTGCCAGCGGATCAATGCCCAAAGCGGCAATACCCGCAGATTCTTCAGCGGCATGGCCAGCCTCTGCTGCCCCCATAATGGTCACTATACTCACAATATCCGGCACGTTTTACTCCTACTCCTTAATATAAGGATCTAATTCTTATTCTGACAATAGGAAGGCGCCAAGCAGGAACGCGAGCAGCGCGGTCACTTCGATCATCGCTGCAATAATGACGATCTGGCCAGCAGCCTTACCAGCTTCCGGATTGCGTCCGAGAGCCTTCATGTAGTTTGATCCCAACCAGCCCAAGCCGATAGCGGCAGTAGACAGGGCAAATGTCAGCATCAGCGCCTTGGACATGATTGGTGTCCACTCAGCAACTGTCGTAAGATATTGAACCATACTATTTCTCCTTTTCCCAAATTATCCCTTAATTTGACGGTTCATTCATCATGAGCCGCTCCTTCGACCTTTGGTAAAGCAGCATCATGATGATCATCTCCATGCCCCTCGTGGGCGTGTGCCGTCGCCAATCCCAAATACGTCGCGGCCAGGATAGTAAAGACGTATGCCTGGATACCGGCAACCAGAACTTCGAACATAAAAATCGGTATGGCCGCAACTGGTGTGCGACCGCCGCTGAGAATCATAGAGGTAAACACCGCGACCAGAATCTCTCCGACAGCCGTATTCAAAAACAGTCGAAGCGCCAGACTCAGGATGCGGGTCAACTCACCAAAAACCTCGAGTATACCAATGAAAAAGTTGATGGGATTCCAGGGCTTGTCAGTAAAGTAATGCTTCAGATGCCCTTTGCCGCCCTGCTCTCGGACAGACAACACCTGAACAATAATAATAGCTATCACTGACATGGCGATGGTGCCATTGAGGTCCGCCGTAAACGGACGGAACAGGGGAGTATGCGCGCCATCGACATCCACTGTCAAACCCGGGCCGACAAGCGGCAGTAGTCCGAGCAGGTTATTGAAGATAATAAACAAAAAAAATGTCCCGAATACCGGTGCGTACTTGATCGCATTTTGACGGCCCCGGAGCGGTCCTTCGAGCAGTCCGATAACATACTCCACGAGTATTTCTATTATTTGGGAAAATCCCTTGCCGGGGCGGATATGAATGCGTCGGGCGGCCCAAATCAACAGCCAAGTTATAAACCCAGCGCACACCACGCCGTAAACCATCGAGTTCGTGATGGTCAACGGACCTACCTCCAGCAACTTTTCAGCCTTCAGGCTTATGTGTATGTCAGTTGCCGCCAGGTTTTGTACCATGTTTCCTAGCGTAAACAACTGCAACCTCCCATTACCTGATTAATACTATTGTTTGTAGGCTTCTTAGTCGTCGGCAGTGCAATAATAGCGTTGTCGGCGGCTTTTTTCATCCGCACGGGATTATATCAGGCAGAACAGATATATACAATATTCTTTATCGTATCTCGACCGCTGGTAATTGAAGCTGCTGGTCTAGTGCCCGATTCCAATCGCCTCCCTCAGCCGCTCGCCAAAAGTAGCCTCCTGCGAACCGGTACAAGAACTTGGGTCATTACGGGTATTATATTCGGCGGCGTCGGTAATTATGCTGCCGTAGCGCTCGTCAAGCTCAGCAGAGCTGCTTTTTCCATAACTTATCAGCAGTACATCTTCACTCTCAATAGTACGATTGGCAATCGATCCGACCTCTTCGCCGTTCAGTACAAAAGTTAGTTTATTGCCATTTTCTCCGTCGATATACAGTTCATCCCTCGTGCGAAGCAGTTCATCACCCAAGGTGTAACCGAGATTAGCGAAAAAAGCGCCCCATGTAGCCGCCGCGTCGTGCACATGGACAACATGGTTAACATTGTCGTGCATATGGACTCTAGTCCGCGGATCATTGACAGCGTCGCCCACGCAAGCTTGGACCTCTTCGTAAAACGTGAAGTTATCGAACATTTCACGCTCATCATTGATATACAGTGCAAAGTTAGCATGATAGTGCACATTGTCTGTACGCCAAGTAACGAACCGGACTGCTATCAACCATAACGCCCCGAGTAGAAAGCCGATGACGCCCGCAGCAATAACCCTTTTCGAGACAACCCTATTGCCAATATTCATGTGCAATACTGTATCAAATTTGATATACTATTGTCATGATTAACGTATTCGTATTCGCACACGGGGGACATCCTGAAACCGCGTCCAATATCGTTGAACACGGCGCCGCACACCTCGCTATGGTGCTGCCGATAACAGTCCTGTTTCTGCTGATTTTGGCGTCAGCTATCCTGCTGCTCGGACACAAACAGCCACTACCCCAAGAGCAAGAGGTAGAGAAGTAATGGTTACAGTCTACTCTGCTGATTGGTGCGGATTTTGCCATGCTGCCAAACGCTACCTTGACGACAAAGGTGTTAAGTATGAAGTTAAAGACGTTGAAAAGAACCCGGAATTCGCTATGGAAGCGGTTGAGAAATCTGGACAGCGGGGCATTCCTGTTATCGATATAGACGGCACGATTATCGTCGGCTTTGACCGAATAACCATCGACGAAGCACTCAAAAAAGTATCGTAAATGTGATAAATATCACATACTGCCTCTATCGATGTATGGTTACCTAGATTTGTAAACCGTTATGCGCACGCGCATCATCGGGAGGAAGCATGGCAAGTTATCCCAATCACGAATTTATTCCCGCTCCGTTTGACCACCCTGACTCGACTCGCAGTGCCGAAACCAACAGCTGGGAACGCATACGCTTCAACTTCAATGAACACAGTCTCTACGGCACGCCCGTAATGCCGACAAACAACGAAGCACGGCTTAGGACCTGCCTAAATGCCATTGCTGAACAACTCCCAGCATACGCCATTGCCCATAAGATCGCCGAGTATCACGAAGAGGGCCACAGCACCGCCAAGCCTCGCAAAGCCGCGGCCTTGCTGCAATCGGCCGAAAGTTTTTTCAGGCAAAAAACCAGCCTACCAGACGGCGTCAAGACAAAAGGCAAAATCATCCTTGATAGCGGTATTCTGCCGCAGCTGAAGCATGAACTTGCTCTTGCTAATGACCCCTCCATCCAGCTCATCGAGCAGATTAATCAAGAGAGAGGGGAGCGCATGACCGACAATGACCTGCACGCGCTTGCCGACTCACTTCTTAAGGTCATCCACCTCAGTGCCATCAAGCAGCGCTGCACTGAGAAAATTAACGAAGCCAAACAATCAAAGCCAAAAATACCTAATTCCACTATATAATTACCTCATGACCTTTGAGGACTTCAAGACAAAAAAATCAGTGGTGATTGTTTACACCGGTGAAAGCAAGGGCAAGACCAGTGCCGGCATCGGCCTGATGGTGCGGGCACTGGGCAATCGCCACAGCGTCGCCTTTATTCAATTCATCAAGCATTGGGGAGTCGGTGAACACGTATTTATCAGAGACATCATGCCGTTATTCAAGGACCAGTTGCATTTTTATAAAGGCGGCAAGGGTTTTTATAATGCCGGGGAACTAAGCGCTGAATTCGTCACCGAAGAACAGCACAAGCAGGCCGCTGAGGATACTTATAAGGAGGCCTTAGAGACCACAGCCAGCGGAAAGTACGACGTAGTTATTTGCGACGAAATCAACAATGCCGTCAATGACGGCCTGCTTAGCGTCAAACAACTGGAGGCGCTTATCAAAAACCGGGCGCCAAACACCAGCCTCTGCCTGACCGGCCGCAACTTTCCCGAAACCCTGCTGCCGCTCGTTGATATCGCCACCAACATGACTAAGATTAAGCATCACTTTGATGAAAAATATTTAGCTAACAAAGGCATAGATTTTTAGCTTATTTCCATTTGTTATCAAGAATTGCAATACTCAGCAGGACGCCTTGCTGACTGTAGTGCAGGGCAAACATGAGCGCTCACTTAAATCTAAGCTCATATAGCAGTATATTTGACACGCCGCAATAAGATTACATATTGATTGATTTATTTATGTAATTGTTGTATAATGGTAATTTACAGTTAAATATTCGTCTGCCTTATGCAAACAATCGGAATTGATGGCGAACGGCTTACCGGCGCCATCCAAACAAGTGAAGCTCTTCCATTTACCCAGATCCACCGTGGGCAGCTTATTGACGTCATCCAGCATTTTGAGCCGCGCTCCGTAGAATTAGCTCGCCGCACCATCCAAAGTGTGCGGACCATCCGTCGCCGCTATGAGGAGATGAGTCGTCTGGTGGACGCCCATACGGTTACCCAACTCCTCGACAAGACATTTGCGCTGCTCGATGCTGATGAGCCGCACATATCACACAAAGAGATAAATGCCGGAATCCGTGACTTTATGCCATTCAATCCGCCAGAGCGCTCATTCCACTTCACCCATCGACAAGCGCAGATTGTCGGCTGCACCGCTATTCTAGGCGGAATCGAAGCAGCCGCTGCCTCGCTCGAGCTCAGCAATAAAACGGTGCGCAACACGCTACGCAATACTTATCAGAAAATCAGCCGGCACTACGATATTTACGGATCCTCTGCCTTGCCTCGCGCCTATCTAATACTGCGCGGCAGTGACTACCTTCCGCAAAACGAGCAACCATAAGCTATATTGGCACTCTTGACCCTCGAGTGCCAATTTGCTATAACGAAACTGGTGAGATATTCGGCAGAATCTTGCTGCATATCGTGCCACCATGGAGTTGAATTAATAAAAACTGCCGGCCCAAACCGGCAAAGGAAGGAGGCATAAAGTATGGCAAACCTTACCCGTTGGGATGACCCGTTCGCGGAACTCACGAGCTTGCATTCCCGACTCGATAGAATGTTTAACGATATGTTTAGTCGCTCACCATTGCAAGCTATACACTCCACGGCCCTAATGGATGTGTACAACGAGGATGATCAGCGACTGGTTGCCGAAGTGCAGGCTCCCGGCTTCAATAAAGATGACATTGAAATCAACGTTAACGAAGGCGTCCTGGAGATCAAAGGCGAAAAGCGCGAGAAAGAGGAGCACAAGGACAAGAAGCGCAGCTATATGGTGCGCGAATCAGCCGCCAGCTTCTACCGCCGTATCGCGCTTCCGAAACAAGCTGACGCCGACAAAATAGAGGCGAGCTTTGATAATGGAGTTCTGAAAGTTACCGTTCCCTACAAGGAGCTCCCTGCGCCAAAGAAAATTGCCATCGGTGAAGGAAGCTCCAAAGAGAAAGAGAAATAAGCGTCTTTCTGCACTTGTGTCAGCACATGCTCCGAATATCCATTTGGAGCATGTACTTTTTTTTCAACAACAGGTAGGCTATAGGTCATGGAGACCACACTTTATCTGATGGTTGGTTATCCTGGGGCGGGCAAGACCACGACCGCCCAGCTTATACATGAGATTACCGGCGCCGAATTTCTTTGGACAGCCAAGTATCGCCGTGAATGGTTCGGTAACCCTACCTTTCAGCCTGATGAAACCAGCATACTCTATGAGCGTCTGAACGACATGACTGAATATTTGCTCAAAAAGGGCAAAAGCGTCATTTATGACACTAGCTTCAACTACTATAAGGATAGGGAAATGCTGCGCGAGGTAGCTAAGAATTGCGGCGCAAAAACCGTACTGATTTGGGTGCAGGCGCCGCTGGAAATCGCTCAGGCTCGAGCTGTTGAGCACCCAGAACAACACCGCAAGACCCGAATCTTAGGCGGTATGTCTCCCGAAAAGTTTGAACGGCTCACCAACCAATTCGACCCTCCGCATAAGGACGAACCCTGCATCATAATCGATGGCACGAAAGTGACGAAACAGTACGTCCAAAAACAGCTGGAGCAATTCGAAAGCCAGAAGACCTAACGTCGCAGCCTTTGCCAGGCAGCATCGGCAGCGTGCAGTGCCAGGCTTGTTCCTATAAATACGATAAAGGGAACAAACGTCACGATATTTGCGACGACATTGTGCCATGCCGGTCGCTTCAACGCTCCGGACCTCTCTAACGACCCTTTACCCCGGTGTAGTCTGCGAGTGGTCATGCGGCGATACGCATACTCCTTAAACTTCCGCCATTGATGGTACGTCTGAACATCAGTGTACATAAGCAGATCCTTATCGCGATGTACACGGTAGCCGTATGAAGCCAGCAGAATAGACATATCTTGATCTTCATGCACCATAGTATCGTCCAGACAGACCTCGTCTTTGATAACCTCCCACGCCGTACGCCGAATAGCCATATTAGCACCCCACATAACCCGAGACTGCAGATATGCGTCAGTTGAAAGAAAATACACCCTCGACCATAGCGTTGATTGCGGGCCGCCCACTATCGGCAGGGAGTCAGCCAACGCGCAACCCGTTAAGCCGCCGATATCACTGCCGCTAAAGTGCCGCTTGACGCGCTGAACCCAATCCGGGGCCAACCTCACATCAGCGTCAATCCGGCCCAAAATATCACCCTTTGCCACATTAAAGCCTTTATTTCTGGCGGCAATCAGACCTTGCACCGATTCCCGAACAATCCTAACGAACGGATAGCGCTTGGCATACTCGATAGTCCTGTCCGTGCAGTTATTATCCACGACAATTACTTCGTCCGGCGCCGCGGATTGGGCGGCGATAGCATCAAGGCAGCCTTTGATCTGCCGTTCTTCATTAAATACTGGTATAATGATTGATAATGTTAATGCTTTATTCATGAATAAGCGTCTGCCAGTTCGTACTAATAATTCTTTGCGGACAAAGCTGAAGCATCCGCATAAAAAAGCGCATGCCTGGGTAAAGGCACGGTCGCTTTGGCATAAAATATTGCTCGGATTCTTTACCGTGCTCGCCTTATGGGTCGGCGTCATGTACGGTGTCGCGCAGTGGTATATACTACGCCATTCCGATGAGCCAGTCCAGCTGGGTGTAACGTTCATTCCACGCTACGCCCGCTATTTCGACCTCGATCCAAAAGACACTTTAGGCGCCATGATCCACGATCTGGGTGTCCGAAGGTTCCGGCTCGTAAGCTACTGGGACGACATCGAAAAGTCTCAAGGACAATACGACTTCACCGAGCTGGATTGGCAATTCGACATGGTCGAACAAGCCGGCGGTGAAGTCAGTCTGTCTATCGGACTGAGGCAGCCGCGCTGGCCGGAGTGTCATATGCCGCAGTGGGCTGCTGAAAAACCCATGAGCGAATGGTCAGTCGATCTAAAAGAGTACATCCGCGTCGTTATGGAGCGCTACAAGGGCCGCAAGGTACTCACCAGCTACCAGCTGGAGAACGAGTTCTTCATGGAAGTGTTTGGTATTTGCCCCGACCATACGCGCGAACGCCTGATCGATGAATTCAACTTCGTTAAGCAGACTGATCCTACTCGACCAGTTATTGTCAGCCGTAGCAATAACTGGATCGGATTCCCATATAACGAGCCGCGGGCTGACAAGGTCGGTATCGCGGTATACAAGCGCGTCTGGGACCAGACTATAACCAAACGCTACTTTGAATATCCGCTACCGGCGAAATTCTACGCCATGTTGGCTGGCTTCACGGAAATCTTTACCGACCGCAACATGATGATTCACGAGCTCCAAGCTGAACCATGGATGCCCGACGGATTTGATATGGCCACCAGCAGCATTGAGGAGCAGGACAAATCCATGAACGCCGAACGGCTCAAGGATCGCTTCCAGTACGCCCGGGATACCGGTATGAAGGAAATCGATCTATGGGGCGCAGAGTGGTGGTATTGGCGCATGGTCAAGCATAATGACCCCAGTCTCTGGAATGTAGCAAAAGAAGAGTTCGCCAAGCACCACGATCGCACCCGCTACCAACAGCGGACTGATTAGTCTTCGATTAGGTTGCTGGCGAAATAAAGTATCCGGGCGGCACTTTTGCGGATATTGTCATCCGCGGAATGATCGTCTTCGATAATATGCGTAAGTCCATGCTCGCTATTGTTGAGCGGCTCAACAAACGGCTCCATCGCATGCTCGGGGAAAACCTTAGAGTCTCGAGCACGACCAAGGAAAATCGGCGTATCGGTCTTCGTGCCAATCTCCCACAACTGATCGACGGACTTGCTCGTGCCAAAGCCCTTAATGAGCGCGTAATTCGATCGCGGACTGCGCAGCAAATACGCCCCAGCGCCAAAGACAACCTTGCCCATGTTCTTTATTTCCTGCGCCTTTATCTTGCCCAGAGCAACCGCATCATTATCAATATTCCAAGCTTCATTAAGCGCTGGCACGTCACTTTCTAGAATATTCCGGAACATCCGCTTACCGGACTGCTGCATGTCCAGCATCACCTTCAGTCCGCGGCCATGCACTGATCTTGCCGGCTCGACAGCACCGATCGCGCCGACGCCGATTACACCGCGATTCTCATTCGTCAGTGCATCATAGGCTGTCTGGACTGCTACATCAGCACCCATGGAATAGCCGTAGAAAGATATGTTATCCATATCGCGAAGAGTCAATTGTCCGATATGCTCTCCCACGCGCAACATCCGCTCTGAAAGAGGAGAGAAATCACCGGAACTGAGCCGCCTCCGCTCATCCTTATGAAAAGCCGTCTCGCTCGGGTTGTACGCCTCTACCCCCACAACACAATACTCGTCACCGAGGGCTGCTTGCTGTGCTTGCAGCCGGAGCGAGAAGTGCGGGTCAAGTCGCGTAAGGTATGGCGTGCTGTGCAAAATAACATTCGGAGCATCCAAATCGCCATGAACGGCATAAGGAATCGCCTGGTCGCCATCCCGGATATAACGCTTGCTAGGCAAGCTATGTTCAAATAGACGTTTTTGACCAAAACCTACATCTTCCAGTAGGTCATAACTAATCTGTTCTGCGGTCTCGTAAGTTACCAATATGTTTTATTATATCATACTTATCAATTTTTGTCTATACCTCTCACGCTTTTTCTGCTACAATACCTCTGGAAATGAAAAAGAAGCAGCGACCGCAAGCAAAACAGATAGTAAATCGCCGGGCAAGACATGATTACAGCCTCGGCGACAGTTTTGTGGTGGGCATACAACTTTCTGGTGCCGAGGCAAAAGCACTGCGGCTCGGCATGGGCAATCTCCGCGGCGCATACGTCACGGTAAATAATGGGGAGCTGTGGCTGGTAAACGCCACCATCACCGGCAACAGCCAGATACGTATCGATGGATCCGACCAAACCCGCAGCCGCAAACTTCTTGCTAAATCCAAAGAGATCGACTCCATGATTGCCGCCAAGCAGCAGGGTATGACCATCGTTCCAACAGAGTTATTGACCAGCGGAAGATACATTAAGCTCAGGATAGCTCTCGGAAGAGGCAAGAAGCAGTACGACAAGCGGGAAAGTATCAAGCAGCGCGACGAATCGCGGAGGGTGCAAGCAGAGCTCAAGCACCGACGGTCGGTGCGGTAGCGGCAAAACTTCACCACTGATGCTATAGTGAGAGCTGTGCTGTGACTGACCGAATGAGTCCAATAGGAGGAGTTTGTAGATATGAGCAGTATTCGCGTAGCGATGGTAGCCCCGCCGTGGCTGCCCGTCCCACCGATAGGATATGGTGGGATCGAAAATGTATTAATTGCGCTGATTCCTGAGCTGGCGCGCCAAGGGGTGCAGGTCGAGCTATTTACGACCGGTGATTCAACGATAAAAGGTATTAAGAAGCACTGGGTGTACCGCGAGGGGCAATACCAGCACATCCATAAGCCGCTCTACGTGTCCGCTCCCATCAACATCGCCCACATCCTGCACGCTCTCAATATTATAAAAACAGACGGTAATTTTGATATTATCCACGACCACAACGGCTTTTTTGGACCATTAGCCTATGCCCATAGCGATACCAAAATTCCGCCGGTCATCCATACCTTGCATGGGCCGCCGTTTTCTACTGAAGATTCGGACCAAAGCATCCTGCCCGACAACCGCCCAATGTGGCAGCAGTTCAAATCAACTGAAAGGTTTTATCTGGTAGGTATCTCCGAGGCAATGATGAAGGCTGCGCCAAAATCACTCAGGCAGATCACTCTACCAGTGGTGCACAATGCTATTCCGGTCTCGGATTTCCCATTTGTAGCAAAAAAGAGCAATTATTTCATGACGCTTGCCCGCTTCAGCCCGGATAAGGGGCAGCATATCGCGATTAGAGCCTGCAAAGAACTTGGCGTCAGACTAAAAATGGCGGGTGGTGTCGGCGACCTGAAGACGCACCGGAAAGTTATGCTGGAGCTCGCTAATCCGCTCAGTCAATACCGGAGCACGATGGATTTCCGCTACTACAGTGACGAAATATTCCCACATCTTGCCAACGACCAGATTAAGCATGTCGGAGAAGTCAGGGGCAAGGAAAAGCTTCGTTTCATCAGCCACGCCAAAGCCCTATTATTCCCAATCCAGTGGGATGAGCCGTTCGGCATGGCCGTCATTGAAGCCCTAGCCTGTGGCACGCCGGTTATCGCCATGAACCGCGGCGCCATGCCGGAGATTATCGACCACGGCGTAAACGGCTTCCTGGCCAATAACGAGAAGGAATTCAAGCATTACATGACTATTATCGATGAGATCAAGCCAGAAGACTGCCGTGCGTCGGTAGAGCGAAAGTTCTCAGCAAGCGTCATGGCAGAGAACTATATTGAGCGCTACAAAATGGTCATAGAGAAGCATCAAGGCAATAAAAACTCTGGTTCGTTGTAGAATTGTCAGTCATACTTGAAGTGTGCCGCTTATGGTATAAGATAAGTATCCTATGGTTAAATCTCAGGAATGGCCAACCAATACAAAAAGACAGCGACAGGAAGCGCTTGTTGAACTCGTAAACAACCACGGGTCCATAGAGCCATTCGATTATATGCAGCTGGTCAGCGCCGATCAACTCGGTATCTATGCCAGTATGGGACCGAACTTTACCTACGCGGTCTTTGGCCGAGATTCTATTGAGGCGGCAGAGGATGTGCTAGGCACACACCAGCACCTGGCGCGCAATGTCATATTGACCATGGCGCGACTGCAGGGTACTAAAACCGACACTATCAGTGAAGAGGAGCCGGGCAGGATTCATCACGAATACCGATCCACCGTCATTAACGGTCAGCACATACCGGAAAACTCCATAAGTGTCATGCGAGAGCTGCAAAAGTGGTGGGGCGGAGACGGAACTGATACGCTGCTATATTACGGCAGCTTTGACGCCACGCCGCTGTATATTCGCTTCGTTGGTAAATATATTAAGGAGTACGGTAACGCGATTCTTGAGGAGACAATATCCAACAAGGACGGCCAGGAGCTTACGGTTCTAGAAAGTGTCCAGCGCGCAACCGACTGGCTAGTCAGTAAGCTGGAGGCGTCCGAGTGGGGCATGCTTGAATTTAAGCGCATAAATCCGAATGGCATACCGACCCAAGCCTGGAAGGATTCGCCAACATCTTATCTGCATACTGACGGCTCGACAGCTAATACCGACGATGGGCTAGCTTCAATTGAACTGCAGGGGTACGCTTACGACGCTTTGCTTGCCGCCGCCGAACTTGCCCCAGAGCGGCAATCGGACTACAAGTCGCTTGCTGCCATGCTTCAAAAAAGTACCATCGATCACTTATGGATGCCGGAGGTCCAGTTCTTTGCGCAAGGGCTGGATAGGGATGAGTTCGGCAACCGGCGCCAGATCCGCACCCTTACCTCCAACGCAGGGCTACTGCTTGAGTCACGCCTCCTTCAGGGCATGCCGGCCTCAGAAACTGCACACTATGTCGAAGCTGTGGCTCGGAAGCTATGCGGTCCTGAATTCCTGACCGACGCAGGAATCCGCTCAAGAAGCATAGACCACAAAGACCTCCTGCCATTCGTGGACTATCACGGCAGCTATACGGTATGGCCAAAGGAAACGTACGACATCGCGAAGGGTCTTAGGAATTTCGGCTATCACCACTTAGCCGATCAGCTCGAGAACCGCATTATCCGCAGTGTAGAAGCGTCAGGCGATTTCTATGAATTCTTCTACGTTGAAGAAAACGGCGAGGTCTACTATGACCAAGAGGCAGCCATCAAGCACTTCAGCGAAAAATCTCCCGGCATGAACATTCCAATCCCTGAACCGGGGCAAGCCTGGACTATCTCGGCCATGATTGCCGCGCTGCACCACCGCAAGCACGCCAACATCCCGCACTACATCAGTGAATTCGAAGAATCAGTCCTAAGCGACATGTCAAAACGAGACGTTATACTAAGCCTCGGCAGGGCAGCCGTTCCACCAGCGCACAAAGCCAGCGAATCAATTGCGGTAGATGCCTAACAATTCAAAGGCATAACTGTTGCCTTAGCACCCCTGACACGCTATAATTTGGCAGTCTTCCCTAAGTGGGAAGTGTTCTTTTGGCCAATATTCCGGGGTAGCTCAGCGGTAGAGCGGGTGGCTGTTAACCACTAGGTCGCTGGTTCGAATCCAGTCCCCGGAGCCAAGATAGAGAAATAGGGTTAGATGTACCGATTCGCCCCTGTTGTGAGTCGGTTCTAACCTCATCAAACGAAGTTAAGGTACTACGCACCAAAGATGTCCGCCCTTGTGGCGGGTATTTTTGTTGGCTTGCGTTCATTTCTTCTATAGGCACAAAGTACTTGTTTGGCCTGAATTGAATAGACCTTTCCATAATCGCAAGCTTTTCACCGAGCTTAACTACAACGGCACGCTTTTTCTCTAGGTCGTCGCTATCAAAGTCCTCTTTGGCGTAGCGGGCAAAGGTAAACGTCTCGTCAGCTATGGCGCGCCAGTCGCGGGCTTTGTGCTCGGCCGTGTTGCGGTCGTTTTGCAGGTTCTCCAGCTCGTCCTCTAGCGTTTTCATTTCGGCAAAGTACCACGCGTCATCATCGGCCTCGCCGTTGTAGCGCATGCGGCGCAGGTTGGCTATGGCTTGCTGTTTTTTCGCCATGGCCTTATCCCGCGCCTCTGTTTTCACCTTACCTTTGGCCACAACAAAGCGCATAATTGCCAGCCCAGCCTCTTGAGCCTCTTCGTCGCTGTATTCTTTGCCGGTTTGTTCCTTGAGTAACTTTTGCAGCTCTTTGGTGCGCTCGGGGCTGATTCTAACCATTACCTGATTATAAACTATAGAGCTTATGCTTGCGCGTTAACAGGGTTATTGTATAATTGTACTTGTCTTAGGTTAGTAGCGTTTTTTCATTTGCATTCGAGATAGGGCACCTATTCTCGAAAACAGTGGATGCAAATTCGCTGCTGGTCTAAGACACCTAGAGATAGGTGTCCTCTTTTTATTAAGGCAGAAAAATAGATGAATATGAACATGCAGCAACTTATAAACAACGGTAGCACGCTTAATACGGTATTTGTTGGTAACAAGTACAGCTTGACGAGCGACATAATGCGCGATGTGCAGCACAGTAAGTACTTCCAGCAAGCATTCCGGCACTACTTCTTTAACTTCGTGGACACTCTGAGCGCAGAACTCAATATGCCGCTTGAAAGGCGCGATGCACTTGAACAGATATTTGTCGTCTCAGTGCTCGTTACGCGTGCACCGGATGAGTTCGTCGAAGGCTTCATGCTCAAAGAGTTTACTGAAGCAAAGAATAAAGATGAATATCTTGCGTTATTTCAGAATGCCTTTATTTACGCAGTAGCCGGGTGCTACAAATCACAAATATCCAGCACATACATGCGGGCTACCGACAAATCAAAGCGTACTGAGGCGCAAAACATGGAACACATGCTGACAAGCCGGGTAAACGGGAGTTACCTTGTCGGCAGCCCTGATGATAGGGCGCACCACTCCGACAAAGAATATGCCGAGTATATCGCTGCCCAACACCCGTTGTTTGCGGCATTCGTCAAGTCAAAGCACCGTTTTCAATACAAAAAGATTTTGGCAGTGTCGGGCTATCTCATAAATCACGATTTGGAAAAGGAGTAAATATGGCAAAAATCAACCGACTTAATCGCAAGAGTTACGTCGTATCAATTCTCCTGTCTTGGTTTATTATTGTATTCGGTTTTCAGTTAGATTTCTTGCTGTATACGTTTACTGGCACTGATTTCGATTCCAATAAGTTCGGCATGCCGTTTTTACTACTTTCTGTCATTGCCCACATTGCATATTGGGCTGTAGCGGGCGTAAGGCGGCTGCATGACATGAATGAGAGCGGGTGGTACTTTTTGCTTGCCATTATTCCCCTCGCTGGGCTGGCTGTAGCACTACCAATGCTATTCAAAAAAGGTACTGATGGAAAAAATAAATACGGCAAGCCCGTCAAAGGCCTGTTTATTATTGGCTGGAGCAGTGATACTCAAGAGCATGAACGCGAAGCTGGTGAGAAAAAACCCAAAAGTCTCGAAAAAAAGCTGCCAACAAACAAGATAATAAAGCGCCTAATCTCACTCCTCGTGATTCTATCAGTTGTGGGTCCTGTGTACGTGGTAACGCATTGGGATAGCGACGACAATCCATTCAAAGATGATACCTCCATAACTCATGAAGTACGCCAGTCAATCATTGATGATATAGCAGCCACCAACAACGGTCTAACTACTCAGGACGGCGAGTGTGTAGCTGATGTGCTCATCGGGCATCATAGTGAAGAAGTTTTACAGTCCGGCACCTTCGATGATATCTGGACGCCAGCAATCCAACACCAGTTACTGAACCGCTGCGAAGTGGAGTTGGGCCAGTAGCTATCGGTTATTATTTGCGTAGATAATTATGCCAACTCTTATTTTTTCTATGTGGTATCGGAGCTAGCCTACCGCCCACGTCTTCTGAGTAAACACCGTCGGGGTCGTACTTGCGATAGAGACGGTGTGTGTGGTAATCCTGTAGAACTGGTGGACGAACTTTGAACCACAGTTCCTGCAACGATGTGAAACGGTCTTCGATAGTTTTGTAAATTCTCAGCCAGCTGGGAGTCAATCGACATCGCTTGACGTTCGTCAGATTCGCTCGATTTACGGGCGTACAGACAGTACTTAAGCTCGATTACTTTTGCTTCCATTGCAAGGAACAAGGTACCGCCGTTATAGCAGTAATTCTAGGCTAAACAATAGAAGTTACTTGAGATCACAATTAAGCTATAATAATTACATCAATGAGTAAAGCAAAACCTTTTTTTAAAATGGGCCGGCGGTAAGTCCCGAATAGCAAAACAGATAGCAAGCTTTTTTCCGAGCGATTTTAACCACTACTATGAGCCTTTTCTCGGTAGTGGAGCTGTCTATTTCATGATTTCTCCCCAAAAAGGACTATTAAACGACCTTAATAAATATTTAATCGGCACATACGAAACAATAAGAGATCGCCCCCAAGAGCTACTACTTGAGCTCGATAAAATTCACTCTCGCTACCATTCACTTGAAAGCCTAGAAGAAAAGTCTTCTTATTATTACGAAGCTCGAACGATCTACAATTCGCTTGATAGTGTTAGCACACAAAAAGCGGCCCTGTTCATCTTTCTCAATAAAGCCGGATTCAATGGCATGTACCGAGAGAATAGCAGGGGTGAGTATAATATACCTTTTGGTAAACATGACGGTTAAACTCGCCGTTCTTGAGTTTCTTGAATTTTTCCTGCGCCGTAAACTCTGCACCGCATTGACCGCATTTAATTAAACCTCGGAATGCGAATTTCTTCGTACCCCATAGTCCTTTATTTATTCCTCGATTCTGCTGAACTTCGTCAAACAGCTCTTTAGATATAAGTGGCTTATGAGCACCTTTATACCATTTAGCATCGGGGCCTTCAGGGTACTGAAATTCTCCGTAGTAGAAAGGGTTTGTTAGCATTGCAAGCAGACTGCTTAATGGCACCGGCTTGCCGCTGCGAGTCGTCATTCCTTTTTCATCTAACCAACTTTTAAGCCTACGACCACTCCAGCCTTCGGATGCTTTATGAAACATTTCAGTGATGATGTCCGAACGGTCAGGGTCGGGGATAATGTCTGTCACGCCACCGAATGACCTGTTTATATAACCGAGCGGAGCAGTGCCGGGACGCCAGCCCATTTCACATTTCGTTCGGATGCCGCGTTTCACATTGATGCTTTTGTTGTCATTCTCAAGCTTGGCTTGCGAACAGAAGATCATGAGCAGAAACTTCTCATTTGGGCTATTCGTAAATGTTTGCGAGTAGGTACGGATGTGAAGTAGCTTGCGTTGGTCCATTAGATCGACAACTGAACCTAAGTCGCCAGCATTTCGGCTGAGGCGGTCTGGGGCCCAAGTGAGCACTGCGTTATACTCATCATTCGCTATACCGGCGAGCATTTGGTTGTATACTGGCCGCTTGCCAGAATCTTTTGCCGAGTGGCTTTCTTGTAATTCGCAGACGACATTTAAGCCTTCGTTTACTGCCAAGGCTCGCATTTCTGCTAGCTGCGAATCAATGCTCATAGCCTGACGTTCGTCTGATTCAGACGACTTTCGTGCGTATAGGCAATATTTTAGTTGAGGTGCTTGTTTTTCCATTGCAAGCAACAACATACCGCCTAACAGTAGTAAAGTCTAGTGATTTATAGATATTTCGGAAATACTTTTGAGAATCTGTCGGCAGTTTCAACGAGCCATTGAATCAACTCCTGAGATTCTTGTTCGTCTAAGAAATTGCCTTGCCGGGTGGCAATAATGCGACTAGCCTTTTTGCCTGGGAGCTCTTGCCAGTCAAGCTGCATGCCAAGCTGGCTTTCGATAGAGTCTTTATGACCAAACAGCTTATGGAACAGCTCTTTATTGTTAGGGATATATACTTCCATGCCGACAAGCAAATCACGTGAGTTGATAGTTGCGCTTAGGTGGGCCTGTGATGTGCCGATACTTATGTCGTACCAATGTTGTGGCTGAGTTTTTCGCCAACTTCTTACGACCTGGGCATTATCTTCACCATATTTACGCAGTAGTTCAAAGAAGTCTTGTTGTTTAAGTTTTAAGTCACTGATCGTATTGCCTGAGGCGCTTTGCTTAACGGTCTTAGCCCAGTCGTTCGGCTTAGCGACAATATTGAATCGCGGAGCAGGTCGTGAGTCTCCAATCTTCCAGGCTTCGATTTGAAGCAAAAAGAAATTAGCATCTTCTGTAGTGTTCTCGTTCAGCCAGTTAATAGCTTGCTCATGCTCTTCGCGTGCGCGCTCAACGATCCACACGACCACCTCGGCTTGTAGACCGGATGCGTAGGTAATAATTTTGCCAAGATGATCATGATTTGTCGGCTCGAGTTGGTTTTCTATCACAATTTTTCGGCCATGTTCATCCTCGGCAAGAATATCAACGTGAAATTGGCCAACTCCAACTTCTGTTTGAGTCTCGGTAATGTTTACGCCAATGGTTTCGCTAAGTAGCTCAATATTTTCAGGAAGCGCAAGCCACTGCGTAAAGTCCAATGCTTCATGTTTCCAAACCTCACGCAAAGGTATTTGTACAAGTTTACTAAGTTCGATCATGAACTGATTATAGTACAGATTACAACTTAGTGCTGAGCTGAGTGGTGATCCACTCGTAGCTTTGCTTATTTTTGCCACCGACGTGCCACTCGTCCATCTCATCGAGCTTGAGTCCGCTTAGTCCTAAATACGAATAGTCATTTTTATAGTTATAAATAGTTGCTGGGCCATAGGGAGTTGAGACGATCCATTCGACATCCGTCTTATGGTTGTCCGGATCGGTGTATGGCTCGCCAAACATCTCGACTAGCTGGCTGTGGTGAGCGTTTATATAACCCTGGAAGCTGGTGCCGTTCCGCAGCTTCATCGCATCATGAGTCATTTTCATAAGCTGTCCCTTTCTTCAGCAACACAACATACCGCCATGCGGTAGTAAAGTCTAGCGAAAAGTGAGATAATATACGAAATCATGAGTTTATTCAAAGTATCCGGCAATAACGCCTCTCGGCTGTAACGGTGTAGCGCCTCTATAATGTCCTGAACCGGGCGGCCATAAAAACTCTTAAAGTGCGTCCTAAACTCAGTAACGCTTAAAAACTTTCCGTCTAATTCTCTAGGTAATTGCTCAAGCGCGCTGTACATCTGTACGTCGGGCTTGGTTAATAAAGCCAAACTCATCAAATATTCATCCAATAATTACTGCCTATATTTTCCGCTATAACATACTAGACGGCAAGGTTAAGCGGTTACAAGGTTTGGCGCATCTGCTCTAAAAACTTTTGCTGCTGGCCGCTGCTAGGGAAGTAGATTGAGGATTTATTTGCCACCGGCAAACCCTCGCGCATTAGTGGCTCATAGAGGCCATTAAACACTGTCTGTTTTATCAGCACTATTCTAGTGTCAGAATCCCCGGACGCGGCCAGCAGATTCTTTATTTCTGCTACTTTTTTGCTGGCGTTAGCTCGCACCATTTCGGTGCGCGCGTTGGATGACATTCTGGTAGTTATTGGGTCGTCAACAGCGTCTATCAGGTAGTAGCCACCTGTCTTGAACCTAGCCAATAGCTCTGTTTTGTTGGCGCGCAAATAATCTACTGTCATATCACCATACAACGCGCGCATCAGGTACAGATATAGCCAGTCTTTTTCTGCAACCTTGTCGTAGTAAAAGAACCTATCTGGACTATCCGGCACGGCCTCGGCCACAAATAGTACGCGTATGCGCTGAGGTAGGTATTGGTTGCGTAGTCCGCTAATATCCATGCGACCCATTATAAGCTACTGGCCGTGCGGGTGGCCGCCAGCCATTTATACTGATAGCCTCGCCGCTTTATGCGCACCGCGTGCCTGCACATCTCGGCAATCAACTGACCATAAAAGCTACTGTCAACAACAGACAGTGGTTCACCGTCTGCCTGCTCGCCAAACTGCAAAACTTGTGTGCGTAAATCGGTGCTTAGGTTCCTATCGCTAAACTTCGGTGCAGTTTCAGTAGAAAAGATATGGTGTACGCTACCCCGAATCACAATACCGCGCTGACTATGGTATAGGTGTGTAGCGAAGTCCTGATGCGACCCCATGTTTTTATAAAGCTCGTTGTTGGTAACTTGGCCATCATCTTCTGACATGTTACTTAACACACCGTTAAGTAGGGGTGTGTTGCTGCGGCCACCAGATAGCTGTTGTACAGATAGGTTTGATATCTGGCTTGGGAAAATCTCGCGCAACGCCCGCATTAGCGCGTTTTTATTATCCATATCACCGCCAGCCCACCAAACAACACCAACAGGTTTTTTGGCCATAATAACCGGCGCTAGGCTCTGGATGATATCCGAATAGAGCGACTTACTGCCGTTGGCCAATTCCATGATGGCCGGTATAGGCTCGTCATACTCCTTGGGGCTGTAGGGCGTATTCCATACGCAGTCGTCTGGGCTTATGTCGGTGCGTACTTCCAGCGTTTCCATATCCCACACAACCGGATGCTTAGTACCCGCGCCAAACATAATCAAATGGTCATTGGCGGTTAAATCTTCGGCCGTGTAGTACAGATAATTAAAAACGTCATTCAGGCGGTTCCTAGACATGCCGCCAATTAGAGGGTATACCGCGCGCTCAAACGCTACCCTATCCATAAGGGTGTAGTGTTCTCGCGAGTTTCTGGGCTTAAACATACGCACGCCCCTAAACTGGACGATGCGGTAGTGCAGCCGCATAGCCATAGCCCCGGCGTCAATTGTAGTACCAGCTACAGGTGTTTCTAACAAACCCTGCTCAATATCGTCATAAATTGTCCGCTCGTTGTTACCCATCTTGCCCTCTCAGACCACTCCCGTTGTCTGTCTATAATTATACCTTTTTAGAGCATAAAGTTGCGATTTTCAACAAAGATTAAATAACTGTCTACACTACAAGACTCCCTGTTAATTTGCGTAGAAAACTGACTACAGGTGGCGCACAACAGTCACGTATGTAGTATTTATGTCAACAACTCAAACTGTCTGTTCCGCAACTTGAATGGGCTTATCGCCGCCTAATTCCTGACGGCGGCGCTCTTTGACTACAACAAAACGCAATATGGCCAACCCAGCCTCTTGCGCCTCTTCGTCAGTGTAGTCTTTGCCGGTCTGTTCTTTAAGTAGCTTTTGCAGTTCTTTTATACGTTCAGGGCTAATTCTAACCATTACCTGAGTATAGCCTATCAAGCTTGTGATTGAGCATTACAGGGGTAGATGGTATAATTACTATTGTCTTAGGTTAGTAGTAATTTTTATTTGCATTCGAGATAGGGCACCTATTCTCGAAAACAGTGAATGCAAATTTACTGCTGGCCTAAGACACCTAGAGATAGGTGTCCTTTTTTATAAGCAATAAATAGGTTAAATTATTGTCTAGTATGCAGTACAATATAAACATAGTGGCGCAAGTATTTATTGCGCAGGAAGTCAGGCCGGAAAATTAAGATGACGACAGTATTAATTTTAATAACAATTTGTATCAGTATTGCCACTTTTGGTATTGTCTATCAGCTTTTCAGGAACTCCGGCAGGCAGTACAGGCAGCTCAACAAGAAAATACAAGATTCAGTGCAAACTAAGTTTCTGGAACTTTCACCCTCAACATCAAGTATGGTTGAGCTTGCCATTGAGGTTTGGAGAATAGAAAAACGACTTGCCAAAGCCAAGAGCAGCCTCACGGACGACCAGAATAAAGCTTTTGAGAACTCTGCAAACAAACTACATCGGTATTTGAACAAAAACGATATCACTTTCGCCGACTACACAGACCAGAAATACAATGAGGGTCTAAACTTGGACATTTTGTCCATAGAGAAAGATTCGTCTATATCAGAGAGCATAATTAAGGAAACCCACGAACCTGCCGTTATGCACAAAGGTCAATTGATTAAGAAAGCAAAGGTGGTTGTCCTTGAAAAGCAATGATTCCAAATCAAAGAAGAATGACAGTGTTATCAACATTGGCATAGACTTGGGTACGACCAATTCAGCCATAGCCGTTAATATTGGCGGCAGAACAGAAATTGTTAAGAACGGTGCCGGCAGCGACTATACCCCGTCCGTTTTCGGTATTGATAAGTCGGACAACAAGGTTGTTGGCATTAAAGCCTATGACAGGCTCTACAAATCATCATCTGACGAAGAAATCAAAAATAACAAAGCAGAAGTTAAGCGCTTAATGGGTACTGGCGAAACCATTCGCTTTGAGCGTATAAATGCGGACTTAACGCCAGAAGAAGTGTCGGCAGAGATATTAAAAAGCCTAAAGGAGGACGCGAGCAGGAAGTATAGCGACCTTTCAACTGTTGCTGCGGTTATCACTATACCTGCCCATTTCTCATCATTGCAGGCAGAGGCGACCAAAAGGGCTGGCGAACTGGCTGGATTTAAGTATATCGTTCTGCTGCAAGAGCCAATCGCTGCTGCAATGGCTTACGGTTTTGAAAAATCCGAAAACGAAAACTGGCTGGTATATGACTTGGGCGGTGGCACATTTGATGTTGCTCTAATCTCATCAAAGGACAGTAACCTTACTGTTCTCGGACATAGCGGCGATAACTTCTTAGGCGGTAAGGATTTTGACCTCAAGATAATTGACGAAGTTATCAAGCCCGAAATCTTGAGCAAGTACAAACTAACGGACTTTGACAGAAGTTCGGAGAAGTATACAAGCATATTCGCAAGGCTTAAAGCCATTGCTGAAGCTGCCAAGATTGAACTTTCTCAATACGACAAAACTACCCTTGAAGTTGAGGATATTGGCAAGGACGAAAACGGCGAAGAGATATACGCCTCAATTACTCTAACCCGTTCGCAGTTTGAGGAGATTATTAAATCACACGTTGCCAAGACAGTTGAGCTGGTAAAGAAAACGTTGAAAGAATCTGGCGTATCCCAAAGTTCTATTTCAAGGATTGTCCTAGTCGGCGGGCCGACACAAATACCATACATACGCAAAACACTAGAAAGTGAGTTTGGCATAAAAGTTGACGGCTCCATTGACCCGTTAACAGTGGTCGCTAGGGGCGCAAGCATATTCGGCCTTAGCCAAAGAGTACCGACTGAAATACTAAATGAGGGTCGTGATTCCGTTAAAGACGAGGTAAACGTAACCCTTAATTATGATTCTATGACTTCGGACGAAGACCAGACTATCACGGGTATAGTTGAAGAGCTAAAAGATACCGACTCGGATTACTTTGTGCAGATACAATCCGACAGCGGCATTTACACAAGTTCAAAAATAAAACTTAGGAACGGTAAGTTCTTTGACACTATTGCTATTGAGAAAGGCAAGACCAATGTCTATTGGCTGTACCTGTTTGATGATACTGGCAATACGATTCCTATCTTTCCAGACAACTTTTCGGTTACACACGGATTGACCGTTGCCGGTGCGCCAATTCCTCACGATATAGGTGTGGTATATGCCAAGAAAGGGTTTGACAGCAGTTTTCAAATGACGGAAGTTTGCGACCCGTATTTTGAGAAGAACAGCGTCCCGCCGCTTAAAAAATCAAATACCTACAAGACTGTTAAGAAGCTGGAAAGAGGTAAAGAAAACAATCTGCCAATCAAAGTATATGAGGGTGATTCTGCAAATCCCTCAAACAACGAGGTAATTACCACACTGCACATTGACGGCAAGAAGCTGCCCTATGACCTGCCAGAGGCAACAGAAGTAGATATAAAGATTAGTGTTGATGAGTCCCGCACAGTGCTGGTAGAGGCATATATTCCAAGCGTAGAGCTAACATTGAACGCACGAGCAGACACCTACAAGCAAGATGTCAATGTTGCCGAGTTAGAAAGAGACCTAGCTATACAGAGAGAACGTCTCAAATCAATCAAGAGCAATGTTTCCGATGAAGAATACGAACAGCTTGAAAATAGCATTGATGATTTGAGTACTAATATCAAGAATGCAAACCTTGATAACGATGACAAAAATAAAGCCGAGCGCGATATGCGTGAGCTCAAGACCACCTTTGATTCGCTAGAACAATCAAAAGAGTTACCTCAATTGACAGATGAGCTTAAAGCTAAAGTTGATAACGCTAACGGAGTTATAGAAGAACTCTCTGATGAGGCAGCAAAACAAGAAGCCCGCGCCGAACTCCAAGAGCTTGAAAAAGAGGGCGAGAAAGCAATCAGAGCGCAGGATAAAACTATGTTATTGCGTGTGATTGAGCAGATTGAACAGATTACTATGCGCTCCGTATTTGAGAACCCGGCTGCTTGGGTATATATGCTTGACCAGATTAAAAGCAAGCGTAATGAGCTTTCAAATCAAACTGACGCAGACTACTTCATAAATAAGGCCGAAAAAGCAATTAACGATGGTGATGTAGACGAGCTAAAGCGCTGTGTTCGTAACCTGCTTGAACTGCTGCCAGAAGATACCCAAGAAGAAATCAGTTCAGGTATGTCGGGAATTACAAAGTAATGGCTAATCTCTTTCGCGATAACGCGTATAACGTCTTAGGGCTTGATACGTCTGCATCGCAGAAAGAGATAAACAAGCGTTCCAAAGAGATTGTTAATCTGCTGAGGATTGACGAAGAATCAGAATATGAAACTGACTTGTCTATCGCAAAGCCGGCGAGAACAGAAAGCGCAGTCAAAGAGGCGGTACAAAGGCTAAGTTCGCCAACGAAAAGAATACAAGAGTACTTCTTTTGGTTTGATGTACACAATGATAGCGGCGAAAAGGCTTTGAAGTTTTTGCGGAGTGATGATATTGATAAGGCGATTGAAATTTTGACAGAAGATTCAAACAAGGAAACCGCCGCAGGATTTGTAGCTAAGAAAAACCTCGCAGTAATTACCTCGCTGCTACTGGTAAATAAAGGCCAGAAAAAGTACCTGACACAATCAATTGCACATTGGAAAGACCTAGTAACGTCCGAGAAATTTTGGGCGTACTTTGAAAAAATATACGCTCTCAATGATGAGATAGGTACCAGCACTACTGCCCTAAAAGCTTTCAGAGAAAAGGTTACAGATATTCTCTCCGATTTTTATACAGAGGTCAGTCAGAAAAATAGCGATAATAGTTTCTATTCTCTTTTCGCACAGGTCTTCGGCGTAAAGGGACAGAAAATGCAACGAGACGTACTGTCCCCAATCTATGAAGCCATTCACGAAGCGTCAGAGAAACTTAGAACGCTAAATATTAGCGAAGACAACATTATAAGTGATGACGAAGTAAGAACTGTTAAGCAGCTACTGAAGAAGTTACAGGACAACTTTAATAAGCTCAAAGAGCTAGGTCTGTACAATGACAGCCAATCCAAAACTATGCGCGACAAGGCGGCAGAGGCTATCAGGACAGTTGCGCTTGATATATACAACAACCTTTACGAGTCCGCCAAACCAGCCTCGCTACTCCAAGCAGCGGAAAAGATTGCTGGCACCGTTGGTACAAAGCAGAAACTTGCTAGAGACGTAGTCCAAATACGAAAGAACATTGCCAATGAGAAGATTATTATTCCTATCAATGACCTGCTTGAAGAGGAAAAGTATTCGCAAGCATTAGACCAGATAGAAGCCCAAATGCAAAAGCATAAGGGCGACAAAGAGCTAATGGAATACTTCCACTCACGTATCAAGTGGTGTATTACCGGAATTGCCACCAAAGATTACAAAGAATGTATGGCGCAGTTTAACGCCGGCAAGTTTGATGAGGCAAAGAGTAACTTCTTAGGATTGCGAGACTTCGTCCTCAGTTACATCAGTTACTTTGATTTTGATAAAAAGTCGCTGGACGGGGTATTGGATAAGATTGAGGCTTTGACCAGTAATGCCGGTTCGCTAAACCTTGAGGACTTGCAGACATACAGAAACCAGATAATAGACGGTGCGCCAGAATCATTCAAAGAACAGTTTGAAGAGATGATTCTTATAGTCCTTATTGACTGCAGTATCTATGGCAACCTGTCTACACATCTTCCTGCCATACGCCGTAAAAATACACTCAAAAAATGGGCTTGGTACATTGTCATAGGTGTAATCTTACTCATAATCTTTGGCAGTAGCAGTAGTAATGATTCTGGAACGAATACAGGAACATCTAGCGGCAGCTCAGGCTCTAGCGGCCGTTCTAACTCAGCTTGGCAAGCCTGCTCAAACGAGTACGACAGATTGAAAGGCGAGCTGGAAAGCGTAGAATCAAGGATGAGACAATATGATTTATATGATGACGTTGATAGCTACAACGCTTTAGTACCGAGACAAAACAGCCTTGTGGTTCAAGTAAACGCAAAGGCAACGGAGTGTAATAACCTGAGGTAACGATATGAGTAAGCCGTCAAAACCAATTCTGCATAACGGATACGAGATTAGTAAAGGCGTAACTATTGCCAACAGGGTAGATAAAGTTTTCTTTACTGAAATCTATAAGCTAAGCGATGGCAACTTTTTGTGCCTGCTCATTAATCTAAAGTTAAGCGATATTCGTGGCGGGAAAGAAAAGCTCATTAAAGTTACACATCAAGGTGTTGAGTACCTAGGAATAATAACCAGTGATTACTCACAGGAACACGTAACAGAAATTATAGACGGCTTAACTCAGCTTAGAGGGTTTGCTTCTGTCGCTGGTATGGCTGACTTAAAGCACATTCTGCTAAATGATGTGATAAAGCCATTGCTAGACCCTGAGAAGTACGAGAAGTTCAAACTTTCCGTGCCAAACGGGATTTTATTGTATGGACCTCCGGGCTGTGGCAAGACTTTTATTGTAAGAAAGCTTGCCGAAGAGCTGGGCTATAATTTTGTAGAAGTAAAACATTCCGATATTGCCTCTTCCTATATTCACGGCACAGTTAGTAAGGTCGGCAGGCTGTTTGAAATGGCTAAGTTAAAAGCACCGTCCATAATCTTTATAGATGAAATTGAGGGGCTTATTCCGAGACGAGAGAGCTTAGGTTCTGAGTCTCAGCACAAGCAAGAAGAAATCAACGAGTTCTTAATGCAACTGAATGACGCAGGTAAAAGCAAGGTTCTTGTCGTAGCTGCAACAAATAGACCGCACTTAATTGACACCGCCCTACTGAGAGCTGGCAGAATGGACAAGCGTATTATGGTTTCCCCGCCCGACTTTGAGGCTCGTGAAGAACTATTCAAGTTATTCCTATCAGAACGCCCAGCGCAAGATATTGATTATAAGAAACTAGCCGAGATGACTGAATACTACGTTAGTGCTGATATTGAGTTGATAGTTACCGAAGCAGCCAGAGACGCTGTCGCATTAGACAGAGACCACATTGACCAAGCTATCTTAGAACGGACGGTTAAAAACACAGTGCCGTCAATTACGGAGGACGAAATTGAGTATTACAAGCAATTTGCCAGTATGGAGCGTGTGTAGCTTTTTGTTACTTCAAAGCACAGGGGCGATGTCTAAATATATCAGGTAGCAAGCACTAGGCTAAATGTTAGAATATGGCTTATTATGGACGATAAGTTTAAGCAGACACACAAGCTACGCTCCAAGCCGCAGCGCATAGATGAAGAGGGATTAAAGCATTTCCGCAACTCGTTGCCCAACACTGAAGAGTTTTCATTTTCCTTTGAACCAACCACTAACGACTTCGGCATGGATGGTGAATTACAAGTGTTCGTCAACGGGGCGCATACCGGAGAGTACTTCAAAGTCCAGCTTAAAAGCCAAGCAGAGTCTAAGTACAACAAGGATGGAACGTCCGTCAGTATAAAGGTTGACCTGAAGACGGCATACTTTCTCATCGAAGAGGCCAAGACACCTACAGCACTAATTGTCGTAGACAACAAAACAAAGAGAGTCTACTGGCACCCAATACAAACATCCCCAACTGCGCGCGGCCAGCTCGATAAAGCCTTAAAGACCTTCAAGGAATCAGTAAAGAAGCCTACTGTAACATTCTCGATACCTGTAGAGAACGAACTAACTCCGGAAAACTATGCGCCGCTGTACGCATACTTCCAAGAAGCGGCCACCTACCTAGCACAAAGAGCAACCCTCAAAGCGTCCGTCAATAAGCCTTTAGGTGAAGGGCTTAAACATCTGGGAGAGCTACAAGAGAGTATGTTGGCGCTTGAGGGCTTTGATTACAGCATAAGGAGCCGGGAGGACTCTCCGCACCAGCGAACAATGTTCTCGATGAATGTAGTAGGTGGCAAGGTCATCGATTACTACCCCGGAAAAGACTATAGACCAGACCACGCCCCGATTATAAAGCTCAAAGCGAAGTTCCCCGTCAAAGGCAGAAAAGCAAAAGCGTTCGATAGACTGCTTAAGCGAGGCGAAGGCACGGTCACGCTTACACCCGACAATATCGACAGTTACCAGATGATATCTGGCGGCAAAGTAATTGACGGCGGCGAGAAAGCCAAAGGCGGCATGAAGCTCACCGTATCACCATCAAATGAAAAACGTCGCCTAACACTATCCATAGACAACGGCCGCGGCGAGGAGCTTATGCACGCCGTTGATTCATGGATGGCGGGCGGCGCGTTGCACATTGAGAGTGTCGCAGGACAGCCAATCGCGCTTGCTACAAAACTCGACATTGGCAAAGGCAGCAATGCTGCCACATTCAGCATAAAGGTTGTGAACGCTAACCTATCCAGCATAAAGCAAGAACTCCGTTACCTTGACTTCTTGCGAAATCGCAAAGAAATCACCGTTAGTATTGTGGACCCGGATGGCTTTAAGCACAAAATGTTTGGCGGCGGGACCGGCACCAAAAAGCTAGTCAATGAAGGTGGTTACAAGCTCATCACAGCACTAAAGGAAATCGAAGACGCTACCGGTATAACAATTCCATACCCATTGCCGGAGGACATGACGAATAAGCAACTCGACGATATATATTGGGCGCATCGACTTGTAACCGGCAATAAAATCAACAAGTCCATGACCGTTCGTTTCAAGCTAGAAAAAGTTCCCGAAGGGCAGCTAGAGGCTGGTGCTGCACTAGGCCTCTATCAGGAGCAGCCTACGATAACTATATTTGATAAGCCATATACCTTATCCGGCTTTACACAGGAGATTAAGGGTGTCATCACTGAATTAACTCAAGGAACCGACAAAGGCGACAGCTTGTATAGCGCCAAGATGGATAACGCTGAGATAACTGTCAAGCGTTTGCAGGACAAATCCTATTAGTACTACTGCTCATTTTTGCCTTTTTGCAGCATCTCCTAAAATTTCCAAAAATCCGAAAAAAATTCTGGTTCTAACCTATATGCACGCGCGGCGGTTCGCGATGCCTCGCCCCCCCGTCTATCCCTACGGCCTACCGCCCACGCCGCGTGCTGGATGGGTGCTTCACACCTGAGTCTATCTGTTTCTACGCGTTGCTACCTGATAAATCCTGCTTAATCACGGTTATGACTTCCTCTACTGTGGTGAGCCAAACCAAGCAGTGAAAAAGGTAGACCGAGTTCCTAGACCGATCCCTTGTT